>NZ_NKFM01000062.1:0-425394 GCF_002223085.1 Burkholderia sp. HI2714
GCGCTGTCGCGCCGAACAGATCGATCACCTGCGCAGCAATGCCTTCACGATTGCGATGCGCGAACAGCGGCGCCATCGTAGCTTCGAGCTGCGCCCACGGCATGCGCGTCGCGAGCACCGCAAGCGGATGGCGCAGGTCGATCATCGAATCAAGGCGGCTTCGGAAGAAATCGTCGGTCATGTCGGCGCGCTCCAGCTCCCAGGTTCTAAATCAGATCGATATTCGTTCTGGGAGTTCGCAGCATATCCGGCTCCCGGCAATCCCTTGCAGGGCTTGGTTCAACTATGTTTTGCATGTCCGACTATCTGGTTGTTTTGGAGCGGGAGTTTCGATCATCGCAATCTCCGTCTAAAACCTGGGGGTTTCAGCGCAGAAGTTCAGAAAAGCGGTGCCGAACGCAGCGCATTCACTTCCTGCACGGAAATTGCCGTGCCGTGATTGCCCCACGCCGTGCGGATATAGGTGACTACGGCCGCCACCTCCTCGTCGGAGAGCGACTGTGCGAACGGCGGCATGCCATACGGCATCGGGTTTCTCTTGGTGCCCGGTGCATAGCCACCGTTGAGCACCATGCGGATGGGGTTTACCGCGGAATTCATCTGTATCGATTGATTGTTTGCAAGTGGCGGGAAGTGCGGTAGCTTTCCCTGGCCTTCGGTCGCATGGCACACTGCACACTGCGCTTCGTAGATCTTCTTACCTAGCGGCGTGAGGCGATGTGCTTCCTCGGTCACGAATTGACTCTTGGGTGACTTGTCGACTTCGTTCGTGTGGCCTGGCAGCGACTTCAGATATACGGCCACGGCGCGTACGTCATCATCGGTAACATACTGGAAACTATCGTAGACGACTTCAGCCATGGGCCCGTAGACGGCGCCGCGCTTCGACACGCCTGCTTGCAGCAGGTCGACGATATCGTCGATGTTCCAGTCACCCAGGCCCGCTTCCTTGTTCGAGGTGAGCGAGGGGGCATACCAGTTCTGCACGGGGATCAGGCCGCCCTGGAACTCCTTCGAGGTCGCATTGCCACCAAGCGCGTTGATCTGCGTGTGGCACATCGTGCAATGACCTAGACTCTGGACTAGATAGGCACCGCGGTTCCATTCCACCGACTGCTTCGGATCGGGTTTGAACTCGCCGGGGCTGAAGAACAGCGCGCGCCAGCCGCGCAGCAGCTGTCGTTGGTTATACGGAAAGCGCAACGTGTGAGCGCGATTGGCCTGATGGACCGCCGGAGTGGAGAGTAGGTACGCGTAGATCGCATCGGAGTCTGCGCGCGTGACCTTCGTGTACGAGGTGAACGGCATTGCCGGATAAAGCAACGTTCCGTCACGGGACTTGCCTTCGTGCAGCATGCGATAGAAATCGTCGGCGCTCCATTTACCAATGCCATACTCCTTATCCGAGGAGATGTTGGGCGTATAGAGCGTGCCGAACGGGGTTTCCATCGGACGACCGCCACCGAACATCGTCTGCGAGGGCACTGTATGGCAGGCGATGCAGTCGCCCACGCGCGCGAGATACTCGCCGCGCATGATCGTGTTGGCGTTGCTTGCGCCAGACCGGGAGGTGGCAGCGAGTGCATCGATCTGCGCGTGAGTCAAAGTGCTAAACGCGCCGAGTGAGCACAACAGCGCGGCGCACAGAGCCAGGGGCCACGCGAGCGTCAGGATGAGCGATCGAAGTTGGTACACGTCGAGGCCTCGTCTATTGGGGGACGCTGCCGCACGCGAGGGGCAAGGGCGAGCGCGGTATCGGTGTCGGATTGGCGGGCGCGGGCTGCGCAGCGAGCCACGTGGCGATAGCGACAATGTCCTGCTCGGACAGCCGTGAGGCCACGTCGTGCATGCAGTCCGGGCTCGTCGCGCGGCGCGTGCCGTAACGAAACGCGCCTAGCTGCGCGCTGATGTACTCGGCCCGCAAGCCTACGAGGCCGGGAATAGCAGGCTCCATGCCGGTTAATGAGGCGCCGTGGCAAGCCACGCACGCGGGCACCTTGCGGCTGGACTGGCCGTTCGTGACCAGCGACTTGCCGAGCGCGAGCATTGTGGCGCTCACTTTGGGCGCTGTCGGCGGCGGATACGGCGGCCTCTCGTGCGCGAAGAACTCGGCGATCTGCTTGAGATAGACGTCGGGTAGATACGCGAGCAGATAGTTCATCGGTGGGTAGCTACGGCCGCCGTCGCGAAATGCGATGAGCTGATTGTAGAGATAGCCGGCGGGCTTGCCGGCCAGGCGTGGGAAGTAGTCATTGTCGGTGCCTTCACCATGCGCGCCGTGACACGCAGCGCACCCCATCACGCGGGCCTGCATCGTATTAGGTGCGCGCTCCGCAGGTGACGCAGCAAAGGGCGTGGCACATGGAAGCGCGAGCGTAAAAGTGCAGAGAACAACGCGGATGATGCTCTTTCTCAATGATTTCCTCGTTGCGGAACATGAAGCCACAATGATGCTGATATTGTCATCACATCCAGTCTTTCGCCATTCTTCGGAAAGCCAAACGGGAAAAATGGAGATGGACTTGTATATTAGGAATCCGGATGAAAAGTGAAATTGTCAGTGAAGAAAATAAACACTACCTCAAAACCAAGCATATCTAGCATCAGAGACAGAGACGCTAGATGCGTTCGGCAACTCGAATTGCGGGTGAAAATGGTGACCTTTAATCACTGTGACTTTTCCATTTTCGAGTTATCCGGATGGACGCAGATGGCAAGCATCGATATAGTTGGAGGGTAAGTGTAGGTCAATTAAAGCGTGCTGCAGGCCCGCGCATCACGAATTGGGCTAGCGCTGAAGGCCGGGACCAGTGCGAACCGGTTGCGCAAATGGGTAAGGTGGCGTAAACGACGGGAGAATGTCGTCGGTGCACAAAGCGCTATCGAGCTGCGGCCTTCGACTTTCATGATAGTCGTCATGATCGACGACGCGCCGGAGCTGAAGCCCACGGAAACAATCCCGCCAGGTCCGTAACAGGCTACTGAGCTCGATGAGCTTTTTCGACAGTTCGGTAGATTGCTGAAAGAAGTTGACACGTTGTGTCATTGTCGCTCCTGCAGGGATGGCGGGTTACATTCACCGTAACCGCGCCGAACACCGTATTGCCCGTACTGCTTGTAAAGAATCTTAACCTTTGAGTTGATTGGCTAGTAGGGTCGGCAAGGTGCGCACTCTGTTGTTGCCCCGACACCAATCCGGCCATCACGTACGCACCGCTGTAGGTTGGGAGATTGATCGCGAGTCAGTCGTTTGCAGGGAGGACTGGCTCGTGTAATGGATCGCGGATATCTGGGACAGGCGTGCGCACCGGCATTCTGACTCGTCGCCGGGCTTCTGCGGCCATGTGGCTCGTCAATGAAGCGACTCCTCGCATGGACATCACGCCCATCGTCTGCGATTCAGGATCACTTTGAGCTGGCTTGGAGTTTGTCTTTACTCACGTGGACCTAGCTCTGCTCAGGCCACCACGGTGCTGGCGCCTCTCGAATCAGGAAGTCGTCCAGATTCTTGTCGGCGAGCCACTTGGGGCGAGAGCCTTTGTTGCCGTCGGAGTCGAGATGGCGTGCTCCGCAGTGAGCGCGCGACGGACAACAGATCATGCCCAAGCTCAACTTTGTTTTGTTCTACGGCGGTGCCCAGCCGCTTCGCGCATTCCTCAATCCCTGCATCACCGATGTGACAAATGCGTGTCATTGGTGAATATGTTTTTTTTCGCTTGATTGAATCCCTATCGAACTGGATAGAATGCTACGCGTTCCTGATGAATACGGAACAGTTCGTACATATTTTGTCGCTTCGACCATAGCTAAAAAACTGGGGATCCAGACATGCGAGACAACGGAGCACCGACGATGCTACCCGAGGAAATCGTCCCACTCGGCGACATCGAAAATATTGCACGACGCCATTTCGTGATGGGGCTCGGTGCAACGCTTCTGGCCGGATGCGGCGGCGACGGAAGCAACGCGGCTACAGGCGGCGAGCGACCATCGGCAAACAGCACCGGCCAGGCGTCCGGCGTTGCTCCAGCTTCGGACGGTATCGACGCAGGGGCGACGTCGGCAGGCATTGCCCGAACCCGCGCGTTCACGCATCCCGGTTTGTTGCATACCGACGCGGATTTCGAACGCATGCGCGCTAAAGTCGGGGCCCACGCTTCCCCGTGGATCGACAGCTGGAACGTGCTCGTCGCCAACGGTCACACGCGCCTGACGAACAAGCCGAACCCGCAGGTCGGCATCTATCGCGGCAATGATCCCACGCATGGTCAGAACTACGGCGCGCTCTACAACGACATCGCCGCCGCCTATGGCGACGCGCTGCGCTGGAAGGTGTCGGACGACACACGCTATGCCGACAAAGCCGTGGAGTATCTGGACCAATGGGCCTCGACGCTGACGACGCTTGGCGGCAGCGACGTGGCGCTCGCTGCCGGCATCTACGGCTACGAGTTCGCCAACGCAGCCGAAATCATGCGCGGCTATAGCGGCTGGAGTCCGGCAGGACTCGCCGCGTTTCAGGCAATGATGCGCAATGTCTTCTACCCCGTCAGTCACGCTTTCCTGACCCGTATCGACACCGCGATGGACACGCACTACTGGGCCAACTGGGGCCTGGCCAACATCGCGTGCGTGCTGGCCATCGGCGTGCTGTGTGACGATGCCGAGCTCGTCAACGAGGCCGTCACCCATTTCAAGACCGGTGGCAGTAACGGCTGTATCCGGCAAGCCGTGTACTACCTGCACCCCGGCAACCTCGGGCAATGGCAGGAAGCCGGCCGGGACCAGGGCCACAGCACGCTCGGCATCGCATTGACGGGCGCCATTTGCGAGATGGCGTGGAATCAGGGCATCGACCTGTACGGCTATGACAACAATCGCTTCCTGGCGGGCGCGGAATACGTGGCCAAGGCCAACCTGAAGCAGGCGGACGGCGCGTTCTACACGGTGCCTTTCGTCACGTACCAGAACAGCGCCGGCGTCACCCAGACGCAGTTCGCCGCCGGCGGGCGAGGCGACGCCCTGGGGCGGCCCTGCTGGGCGCTGGTGGCCAACCATTACATCAACCGCAAAGGTCTGGCGGCGCCTTACACCAAGCGCGCTGCCGAGCTTGTGGCACCGGAAGGCGGCGGCGGCAACTACGGCCCCAACAGTGGCGGCTTCGATCAGCTTGGCTACGGCACGCTCACCTGCACGCTCGACCCCGGCACCCCCGCCGCAACGCCGACCGGCCTGACGGGCTACGCGAGCGCGGGCAAGGTGGTGCTGTCGTGGTGGGGCAGCAGCAACGCCGTCAGCTACAACGTCAAGCGCGCCACCATTGCCGGCGGACCGTACAGCACCATCCAGAGCGGTATCACCGATCTGCTGACCTATACCGATATGCCAGCCGCTGCCGGCACGTATTTTTATGTCGTGACAGCGCAAACGATTGCGGGCGAATCGGCGTTCTCCAACGAAGTGAAAGTGATCACGGCGCAGCAGCTGCTCGCGCACCTCACGTTTGATGAAGGCAGCGGCATCACGGCCGCCGATAGCTCGGGCAACCGGCGCAACGGCACGCTCAACGGCGCAACGTGGGCAGCGGGGCACAGCGGCAACGCGGTCTCGCTCAACGGCTCGGGCGCGTATGTGGCGTTGCCCGACGATCTGCTGGCCGATGTGTCGGACTTCACCATCGCCAGCTGGGTGTTCTGGAACGGCGCGCAAACGTGGGCACGCCTGTTCGACTTCGGCACGGGCTTCCATCGCTACATGATGTTCACGCCGCGCGGGCAGTTGCGCAACGGCTGGGCCGGCATGCGCTTCGCGATGACGGCCAACGGCCCCGGAGACGGCCCTCCGGAACAGATCATCGACGCGCCCACCGAGCTGCCGAGCAAGCGATGGGTGCATGTGGCCGTCACGCTATCGGGTTCGACCGGCACGATCTACGTGGACGGCACGCCCGTCAGTACCAACACGGCGATGTTCCAGGCGCCGTTCCGCCTAGGCAGTACCACGCAGAACTGGCTGGGCAAATCGCAATACAGTGCCGACGCCACGTTCCACGGTCTGATCGACGATTTCCGTATCTATCGCGGCGCGCTCAGCGCTGCGCAGATTGCATCGCTCATGGCGAATTGATTGCGCGGGGCCGATGGCGGGCCCTGCGATGGACCTCTTCCTTCAAGGATTTCTCCGATGACCGTGTTTTCTCAACGATGGATTGCCGCTGCGACGATGGCGTGTGCGTTATGGGGCTGTGGTGACGGATCCGATAGCAAGACAGGCGTGACCAACGCGGGTGCCAATGCAGCCGCCAATCGTAGCCAGATTGGCGGAAATGGCAGCGGCAGCAACCTGCCGGCGGCCAGCTGGACCAGCGTCAAGTGGGGCGGCGGCGGCTATGTCACCGGCCTGATCTACCATCCAGTCAACGCGAGCCTGCTGTACGCACGCACCGACGTTGGCGGCGCGTACCGCTGGAACGCGACCAACTCGACGTGGACGCCTATCACCGACGGCATCGGTTTCGGCGCAGGCGAGGGCGATTTCCACGGCGTCGAAAGCGTCGCGCTCGACCCGAACAACGATCAGCTCGTCTACATGATGACCGGCATTACCGTGACGCAGGGTCACAACGGCCGCATCTACATCTCGACCAACCGCGGCGACACCTGGACGCACTACGACCTGCCGTTCCCGGTGGGCGGCAACGACAACGGCCGCGCCACGGGCGAGCGCCTGCAGGTCGACCCGAACAATCCGTCGACACTGTTCTACGGAACGCGCACGGCCGGCCTGTGGAAGAGTGCCGATTCGGGCCGAACCTGGACGCAGGTCACGGGTCTGTCCTCCACCACGATCAGCGGCGGCGGCTCCCCGATCGGCGTCGAACAGGTGATCTTCGATACGTCGGGCAAGGGGAGTGGCCAGCCGACCTGGATCATGTGGGCCACCGTCGCCCCGGACTACGCCAACGCGGCGGGCCTGACGTCGACCCTGTACAAGTCCACCAACGGCGGCTTCTCGTGGACGCCGGTGCCCGTCCCGCCGACGGTGTCCGGCTACTACATCCCCCACGTCGTGCGCACGTCCGACGGCAACTTCTACGTGGTGTTCAACGCGGGCGTCGGCCAGGGCATCGGCGGACCGAGCTATCTCTACAAGTTCGGCGGCAGCAACAACAGCAACTGGACGCTGCTCAACAGCTCCAACAGCAACGGCTTTGGCGGCCTGTCCGTCTCCGGCCTGGGCGCGTCCGCCCGCATCGCACTGGGCATGACCGGCTGGAGCGACACCAGCAAGACCATCCAGCTGTCCGACGACGGCGGCAGTACGTGGCGCGAGATCGAGGCCGGCATGCCGCATACCGGCACTGCCTCGGGTGGCTGCGCCGGCTGGGTCGAAGGCGTCACCATCGACCCCGCCAATCGCGATCACGTCATGCACGTCCACGGCGGCGGCATCTGCGAAACCATGAACGCCTCGTCGCCCACGCCAACCTGGCGCCCCAAGGTCGACAACCTCGAGGAAACCGTGACGCTGGCGCTCGTCACGGCGCCGCCCGGTGCGTCGTACAAGTTCATCAACAGCGCCGGCGACATCGGCACGTGGGTCAATACGGATCTCATGACGAGGCCGACGAAAGGCCCGTTGAACTCGTGGAGCAGCGGCAATTCGGCCGATATGTCGTGGTCCGATCCGACGTACATCGCCGCCGCGGGCGTCGACAACGCCAACGGCCATGCGACCAAGGGCTTCTGGTCCGGCGACAGCGGCAATAGCTGGTCGACGTTCGCGTCGTTGCCCAACGGCGCAGCGGCAAGCCAGAGCAACGTGGGCAACCTGGTCGTCCCGTCCCGCAACAACGTGACCTGGGCACCGCCGGACTCGGTGCCGTCGTACACGACAAACAATGGCGCCAGCTGGACGACGACCAACCTGCCGGCGTTCAGTGCCACCTGGAACGGCTTCCCGCGTGCCTATCGCCTGGCCGCGGACCGCAAGAATCCGAAGAAGGTCTACGCCTACGACTCCGGCGGCGCACCGTGGAGCTGGCAGCGCGGCAAGATCTACGTCTCGAACGATGGCGGCCGCACGTTCGCGCTGAGCCAGGGCTCGGTGAACGCGAACCTGGCCTGGAATGCGTGGGGGGATACGTCGATCGTGGTCAATCCGAACGCGGAGGGTGATCTCTGGCTGGCCGACGGCACGGCCGTGTACCACTCGGTGGACTCGGGGGCGACCTGGACGAAGCTCGGCGTCTTTGCGTCGACCAACGACACACCGGGCGCCACCGTGATCACGTTGGGCAGGGCGCCGACCGGTTCGCCGTACTCGGCCGCGGTCTATGTGGAAGGCACATTGAACGGTGTCTGGGGCATTTACCATTCCGACGACGGTGGTGCAACGTGGGCGCGCTTCAACGATGACGCGCACCAATTCGGCGGCTCCGGCGTGATGGCCGGCGACTGGAACACGTATGGCAGGATTTACGTCAACGGCGCCGCTCGCGGTCTGATCTATAGCAATTGAGGTTGATCGACCGGAAGGGGGCCATTCTCGACGTCTACGTCACGGCGCGCTGACCAACGAGCATGGGTGTCCACCGATTGGGGAGGTGGGCACCTATGGCCGACAAAGACGCCGAGTTGATCTTTGACCACTACGGCCTGCTCAAACTCTGGTTCGCGCCACGATACATCAGGTTCGGACGTTGATGCGCGGGACGCGGCGCGATTGCGCCGGAGCGAGGCAGCGGCGCGCCCCCATACGCGGCTACTTCACCGCCGCAATTTCCTTCGCGCGAATCAGCCGCGCCCGGAGCACGTTGCGGCTGATGCCGAGCAGCCGTGCGGCCTGGATCTGGTTGCGGTGGCTGAATTCGAACGCGACGCGCATCACGGTGTCCTCGATGCGTTCGAACAGGTTGCCGTGATCCTCGTCGAACAGATCGCGCAGCGCGCGTTCGAGCGCGGCCTGCGCGCCGGCGGCCGGGTCGGGTTCCGGCGCCGACGTACTCAAGGCGGCCGTCGGCACGCCCGGCGGCGCGATATGCAGATCGGCCTCCTGCAGCGAATCGTGTCGGCTCACGAGCAGCGCGTGATGGATCACGTTCTCGAGTTCGCGAATGTTGCCGGGCCAGCCGTGTGCCTCGAGCCGACGCTCGGCGCGCGGGTCGATGCTGCGCGGCCCGTAGCCGAGGCGGCTCCGGTAGTCGTCGAAGAAGTGACGCGCGAGCGGCAGGATGTCGCCCGGACGCTCGCGCAGCGTCGGCACCGCGAGCTGCACGACGTTGAGCCGGTAGAACAGGTCGCCGCGAAACTGTCCGTGCGCGACGGCCTGCTGCAGATCCACGTTGGTCGCGGCAACCACGCGCACGTCGATCGGCACGCCCGTGCGCGAACCGAGCCGCACGACCTCGCGCTCCTGCAGCACGCGCAGCAGCTTGACCTGCATCGACAGCGGCAGGTCGCCGATCTCGTCGAGAAACAGCGTGCCGCCGTTCGCGGCTTCGAACCAGCCGGGCTTCGCGCTGAACGCGCCGGTAAATGCGCCTTTCTCGTGGCCGAACAGTTCGCTCTCGACGAGCGTCTCGGAGAAGGCGCCGCAGTTCACCGCGATGAACGGCCCGTTGCTGCGGCGGCTGAGGCCGTGCACGTGGCGCGCGATCAGTTCCTTGCCGGTGCCGGTCTCGCCGACGATCAGCACGTTCGCGTCGCTCGGCGCGACCAGGCGAATCCGGTCGAGCAGCGCGACCGAGCGCGGATCGACGAACACCTGCGCGCGGGCACGAATGGATGTCGCGAGCGCGGGCCGGTCGGGCAGCGTGAGGACGGGCGCGGCGTCGGGCCACGCATCGGAAGGAGTGTGGTTCACGAGTAGAAGCCCGGCGTCGGATAGGTTCGCTTGAGCGCCCATTCGCCGATCTCGCGAATCTTGTATGCGAGCGGGTCGTGGAGCGTGTGGGTGCGCAGGTTGCGCCAGTGCCGGTCGAGCCGCAGCGCGCCGTGCGTCGCGCGGGCGCCGGCGACGTCGAACATCCGCGTGCAGAGATCGAGCCCGGTGCGCGCGGCCGACACCTTCGCGGCGGCCGTGGCGAGCGCGACCTGGCCGCGCTCCGCATGGGTGAGCGCCGCGTCGCGCGACCATGCGGCGTCGAGCCGGTCCGCCGCGCGGTCGGCGAGCACGCGCGCAGCTTCGAGCCCGACCCAGAATTCGCCGTACTGGCCGAGGATGTACGGATCGTCGCCGGTGCTCGCGACCTGCGCGCCGGGCCACGGCCGTGCCTCGTGCAGCGTGTAGTGCCGCGCGTCGTTGAACGCGGCTTCGGCGATGCCGAGATACACGTTCGTCAGCACCAGCTGCGCGACGAGCGGGCGCAGGCACGCGAACGGCGTCGACAACGGGCCGGGGTCCGTCAGCAGTTCGTGGTCCTCGACGCGCACCTTCTCGAACGTGACCGTGCCGCTGTCGGTCTGGCGCTGGCCGATGTTGTTCCAGTCGTCGGCGATCGAGATGCCGCTGCGCTGCGTCGGCACGGTCGCGATCAGGAACGCGCGAGTCTGCGCATCGTGCGCGGACGCGATCAGCATCTGTGAATCCAGCGCCCCCGAGCAAAAGCTCTTCTGGCCGCTGAATTCATGCCATGCGCCGCGCGAGCGGCTGACCGTGCGCGCGTCGAGCGGATTCAGCGCATTGCCCCAGAACCACTGCTGGCGCGCGGTGCGCTCGAACCACGATTCCCACTGCGCGGGCGCGCCGAACAGCCGCACGGTCGCGAGCATCAGGTGGTGGAAACCGAACACGTGCGCGAGCGAACTGTCGGCGGCCGCGAGCACGCGGACGACGTCGAGCGTCGTGCGCCAGCTCGCGCCGAGGCCGCCATAGGCGGACGGGATGCTCAGCGCGAGCAGGCCGCTGTCGCGCAGCTGGTCGCGCTCGGCCTTCGGCGTGCCGCCCTGCTGGTCGCGTTCGGCCGCGGTGCGTGCAAAACCGGCCGCCAGGCGCTCGGCGGTTTGCACGGCGTCAGCGGGCGCCGGTTCGTCGCGGGACGGTGCGACGACGCGCAGGCCTTCCGCGCGGGGCGATACGGAAATGGGTGTCATGGCGATGAATGCGTCGGGTTGCTGCACGAAAACGGTCAGGCCGCGGCGGGCGTTGCTGGCCGGGTGCTGCGTGATCAGCAGAGTGTTCAACGTTTTGCGCAACGCGGGAAACATCGATTTCTGATAACCAATGCGGGATTGCTGCGCTGGACGCAGTCGCGCACGGCAAGGTCGCACGGCGCGGCGATCGGCGGCACGCAAGGCGACGATGCAGCAGCCATGCCGGCGCTACTGCAAGGGTGAGACGCGTCGCGGCGGCGCGTGAACGGGAAAAGCGGGCGCCGATGCCTGCCGATGGACGCCGTGCGCCTGCCGGAATCCGTGTCGAAGCGGAAAAACACGCCTGCCGCACACCGCGCTGCTGATTACGCAGCAGCGCATCAGCAGCGTTGTTTCCCCGAGTTCATCGCACTGGGGAATATGGTTGTGATGCGATGGCTGGCACGCTTATCGACGTGCGGCGAACAACGGGGATGCCGTGACGGGCCGTCGATCGCTATGAATTTCGTCATGCAGACGATCGTTTTCCGTCTCGATCATCGAAATGGCACGCTCCTTGCTGATCCATGACGTGACGGGTGCGTCGGCACCCGACTCGACAATGGGAATGCAACCGATGAGCAATGCAATCAACGTGGTCGCGATATCGGGCGGCCTGCAGCGGCCGTCGCGCACGCTGGCGCTGACCGACGCGATCGTCGCGGCACTCGGCGCCGCGCTGCCGATCGAAACACGGCTGATCGAACTCGGCGAGATCGGCGGCCGGCTGGCCGGCGCGCTGACGCGCGCGCAGGTACCGGCCGATCTCGATGCGCAGATCCGCGCGATCGAGACGGCCGATGCGCTCGTCGTCGCGAGCCCCGTGTATCGCGCGTCGTACACGGGCCTCTTCAAGCACCTGTTCGACCTCGTGCATCACGAAGCGCTGATCGACGTGCCCGTGCTGCTCGCGGCCACCGGCGGCAGCGAGCGTCACGCGCTCGTGATCGACCATCAGCTCCGTCCGCTGTTCAGCTTCTTCCAGGCCCGCACGCTGCCGATCGGCGTGTATGCGTCCGAGAGCGATTTCGACCAGTACCAGATTACGAACCCGGCGCTGCGCGCGCGTATCGCGCTCGCCGCCGATCGCGCGGTGCCGCAACTGCGCCCGCATGCGCTTTCCGTCGCGGCCGCGTAGGCCGCCTGCGTTTTCTCTCCCGACCAGGACACACTCATGAGCCATCCCGACCCTTCCGCCGACGGCGTCAAATTCGCCTACTGGGTGCCGAACGTCAGCGGCGGCCTCGTCGTCAGCACGATCGAGCAGCGCACCGACTGGAGCCTCGAATACAACCAGCAGCTCGCGCGCACGGCCGAGGCGGCCGGCTTCGACTACGCGCTGAGCCAGATCCGCTTCACGGCCGGCTACGGCGCCGAATACCAGCACGAGTCGGTGTCGTTCAGCCAGGCGCTGCTGCATGCGACGACGAAGCTCAAGGTGCTCGCCGCGATCCTGCCGGGGCCGTGGCATCCGGCCGTGGTCGCGAAGCAGCTCGCGACGATCGACCACATCTCGAACGGGCGCATCGCGATCAACGTCGTGAGCGGCTGGTTCAAGGGCGAATTCACCGCGATCGGCGAGCCGTGGCTCGAGCACGACGAACGCTATCGGCGCTCGAAGGAATTCATCCAGGCGCTGAAGGGCATCTGGACGCAGGACAACTTCACGTTCAAGGGCGATTTCTACCGCTTCAACGACTACACGCTGAGCCCGAAGCCGGTGCAGAAGCCGCATCCGGAGATCTTCCAGGGCGGCAGCTCGCGGGCGGCGCGCGACAACGCGGCGAGCGTGTCGGACTGGTACTTCACGAACGGCAATACGCCGGAGAACCTGAAGGCGCAGATCGACGACATCCGCGCGAAGGCGGCGGCGAACAATCATCGCGTGCGCATCGGCGTCAACGCGTTCGTGATCGCGCGCGATACCGAGGAAGAGGCGAAGGCCGTGCTCGACGACATCATCCGGCACGCGCACGTCGAGGCCGTGCATGCGTTCGGCGATGCGGTGAAGCAGGCCGGCAAGGCCTCGCCTGAAGGCGAGGGCAACTGGGCGAAGTCGACGTTCGAGGATCTCGTGCAGTACAACGACGGCTTTCGCACGAACCTGATCGGCACGCCGCGGCAGATCGCCGAACGCATCGTCGCGCTGAAGGCGATCGGCGTCGATCTCGTGCTCGCGGGGTTCCTGCATTTCATCGAGGAAGTCGAGTACTTCGGCCAGCGCGTGCTGCCGCTCGTGCGCGAACTCGAGGCGCGGCAGCAGGCGGTTGCCGCGTGATGCGGAGGCCGGTGCGCGGCGGGCAATCACGCATGCCGCACGCGGGCCGACCGAACGGGTGAAATCGACCGCTCTTGCGGGTCATCCAGGTTCGACGTTTCGGATATCGAAACAGGAGGCCGGCGGAGGCTTCGCGGCACCGCCGGCCGGTTCATGAGTTTTGCCGGAAATCACATGTCCACGGAAATCATCGAAGAAAACGTACAACCGCACGCGGGCGCCACACCCGTTCCCGTCATCGGCTCGGATGCCGAGGCACTCGACGTCGCGCACCAGGTCGCGGCACGACTGGCCGAGCAGGCCGCGTTGCGCGACCGCGAGCGGAAGCTGCCGTACGACGAGATCGAGCTGTTCTCGTCGAGCGGCCTGTGGGGCATCACCGTGCCGCGCGAATACGGCGGCGCGGAAGTATCGAACGTGACGCTCGCGGAAGTGATCGCGATCGTTTCGCAGGCGGACCCGTCGCTCGGCCAGATCCCGCAGAACCATTACTGCCTGGTCGAGGACATCCGCCTCGAAGGCAGCGATGCGCAGAAGCGCTTCTTCTTCGATCTCGTGCTGAAGGGCACGCGCTATGGGAACGCGTTCTCCGAAGCGGGCGGCAAGAACGTGCTCGACATCCAGACGCGCGTGCATCGCGACGGCGACGCGTTCGTGCTGAACGGCCGCAAGTTCTATTCGACCGGCACGCTGTTCGCGCACTGGATTCCGGTGCTCGCACTCGACGAGTCGGACCAGGCCGTGCTCGCGTTCGTGCGGCAGGGCGCGCCGGGGCTGACCGTCGTGGACGACTGGAGCGGCTTCGGGCAACGCACGACCGCGAGCGGCACGGTGATCGTCGAGAACGTGCGCGTGAGCCCGTTCGAAATCTTCCACACGCAGCGCTCGTACGACCGCCCGACCTTCGCGGGCCCGTTCGCGCAGATCACGACCGCCGCGATCGACCTCGGCATTGCGCGCGCCGCGCTGCAGGACACGATCGCGTTCGTGCAGCAGCATGCGCGCCCGTGGATCGACAGCGGCGTCGAACGCGCGAGCGAGGATCCGTTGACGGTCGCGCAGATCGGCGACATCGCGTACCGCGTGCACGCGGCCGAAGCGCTGCTCGCGCGCTCGGGGCGCTTCGTCGACGCGGCGAAGCGCGCGCCGAGCGAGGAAACGGTCGCGCAGGCCGCGATCGCGGTCGGCGAGGCGAAGATCGCGACGACCGAGGTGTCGCTGCTCGCGGCGAGCAAGCTGTTCGAGCTCGGCGGCAGCAAGTCGACGCTCGCGAAATACAACTTCGACCGCCACTGGCGCAACGCGCGCGTGCATACGCTGCACGACCCGGTGCGCTGGAAGTATCACGCGATCGGCAACTACTACCTCAACGGCGTGAAGCCCGCGCGCCATTCCTGGAATTGACCGGCTCCTGACGAGACAAATCGATGAATCATCCAGCCAGCACCGCGCAGGTATTGCCTGCGCAACATGCCGTGCCGCAGGCAGGCGGCCTGCGGCGCAACTATCTGAGCCTGCCCGAGCTGATCGCGCAGTCGATCGGCCTCGTCGGCGTGTCGGGCGGGATCGGCGTACTGATCCCCGCCGTCTTCGCGACGGCCGGCAACGGCACCTGGCTTGCCTACCTGTTCGCGATCGTCGCGCTGCTGTTCGCGTCGTGGAGCATCTCGGTGTTCGCGCGCGACTCGGCGTCGCCGGGCGCGCTGTATGCGTACGTGTCGGCCGGCATCGGGCCGGTCTGGGGCGCGATCTGCGGCTGGTCGCTGCTGATCGCCTATGCGGTGGCCGCCGCGGGCATCCTGCAGGGGACGATCAACACGTTTCTGGTGCTGGGCCGCGAGACCGGGCTGCTCGGCAGCGCGACGCCGCTCGGCGCAGTGCTCGGGCTGACGGTCGTCACCGCGTTCGCCGCGTGGTACATCGCGTTTCGCGACATCCGGCTGTCCACGCGCTTCACGCTGTTCGTCGAACTCGCGACGCTGCTGCTGATCGCCGTCGTCGTGATCGGGACGATCGCGTTCGGCGGGCATCCGGTCGATCGCGCACAGCTGACGCTGGAAGGCGTGAAACCGACGCAGCTGCAGCTCGGGATGGTGCTCGCGTTCTTCAGCTTCACGGGGTTCGAGAGTGCGACCGTGCTCGGCGCGGAAGCGCGTGACCCGTTCCGCGCGATTCCGCGCGCGGTGCTGATCAGCGTCGTCGGGCCGGCGATCCTGTTCGTTATCGGCGCGTACGGGATGGTGAGCGCGTTCCACGGGCAGACGCCGCCGCTCGATCAGGTCGACGGCCCGCTCGCGGTGCTCGCGCATCGGCTCGGGGCCGGCTGGGTCGGCGTGCTGATCGACGCGGGCGTGGCGCTGAGTTTCTTCGCGGCGTTCTTCTCGTCGATCAATGCGGCGGCGCGGATCGTCTATACGTTCGGGCGGCAGGGCGTCCTGCATGCGTCGACCGGCCACGCGCACGAGCGGAATGCGACGCCGCACGTCGCGGTGGCGCTGATCACGGTGCTGGCGCTGGCCGCTGCACTGGTGTTCACCGCGCGCGGCACCGCGCTGCTGGATTCGTATGGCTATCTCAGCTCGATCGCGACGTACGGCTGGCTGCTTGCGTACGTGCTGGTGGCGATCGGCGCGCCGCTTTACCTGCGCCGGCAGCGCCGGCTGCGTGCGCGGCATGTGGTGATCAGCATCGTGACAGTCGTGCTGCTCGCGATTCCGCTGGCCGGCAGCGTGTATCCGGTGCCGGCGGGCGTCTATGCGTGGCTGCCTTATGTGTTCGTCGCGCTGCTGGCGATCGGGCTCGGGTGGTTCCTGGTGCTGCGCGTCCGGTTTCCGGAACGGTTGCGCGACCTGGAGGCCGAGCTGCTGACGAAGTGACGGCGGTGACGGCTTGATATTGATCCGGATACCGAATCAGGCAGGCGATGCTCGCCGACGCATCCGCGCGCCGCTCACTCGGTCGCGTCGAAATCGTCCTCCCGGCCGTTCAGCATCGCGGTCAGCGTGCGCAGGCCGGCATCGAGCTGATCCATGCTCGGCGCGGCCAGTGCGAGCCGGACCGCGTTCGGCGCATGGCCGGACGACACGGCGAAGGTGGTCGACGGCGTCAGCCCGATGTCGCGCCGGGCCGCGGCTGCGACGAGGGCCTGCGAACGCCAGTGCGCCGGCAACGTCAGCCACAGGTGATAGCACTTGCCATTGGTCCGGACATCGAAACCCGCCAGACGCTCGATCGCCAGCGCCTGACGCGCACATGCGTCGATGCGTTTCAATCTCGCGAGTTCGGCCACGGTGCCGTCACGCATCAAGCGCTGAGCGGCTGCAAACGCGAACCCGGAAGCGGTCCATCCCCCCGAGCGTACCGACGCCATCACGCTTTCGCGCAGCCGCGGCGGCGGCACGATGAAGCCGAGGGTCAGGCCTGGCGTGACCCGCTTGGACAGGCTGTCGATCACGATGCAGGCGTCCGGGGCGAGTGCGGCCAGCGGCGGCTCGTCGCCGAGAAAGCCGTACACGTTGTCTTCGATGACCGGTATGTCGAGCTTGTCGACGACACGCAGCAGGTCGGCGCGGCGAGCGGCGCTCATCGTCGTGCCCAGCGGATTCTGGATGGCTGGCTGAACGTAGATCGCCGACAGCCTGGCCTCGCGGTGGGCCTTTTGCACGGCGTCGGGCCGAACGCCGTTTTCGTCCATCGCCAGCGGCACCAGCGAGATCCCCAGCTTGGCCGCGATGCCCTTGATGAACGGGTAGGTCAGTGCCTCCACGCCACAGCGCCCGCCGGTCGGCACCACCGCGGCAACGGCCGCGGCGATGCTTTGCCGCCCGTTGCCGGTAAACACCAGTTGGTCGGGCGACGGGGCCCATTCATGCTGCGCCAGATACGCGGCGGCAACGCTTCGGATGGCCGGGGTTCCGGTACTCGTCGCTTCGCGTAACGCGGTGTCGAGCTCCGCAGGTCGGTGCAATTCGCGCAGGCTTCTGGCGATCAACGCGGTCTGGGCCGGGACGGTCGGGTAGTTGAACTCGAGATCGATTCGAACGCCGCGCGGCTCGCCCGGCGCAGCGGCCCCGCGTCGCGTCTCACCCGACACGAAAGTGCCTCGGCCGACTTCGCCGACCACCAGGCCGCGCCGTAACAGTTCCGCGTAAACCCGTCCCGCCGTCGATGCGGCGATCGCATGCTGGTCGGCGAAATGACGCTGCGGAGGCAGGCGGTCGCCCGGCCTGAGCGTGCCGTCGGCAATTTGGGCGGCGATCGCGTCGGCCAACTGCAGATATTCGGAATTCGACATGGATTGCACCGATAACAATGAATATTGCACCGAGGTCAATGTTTTAATTGCACTGAGATAGGCGGCGGTGCATTCTGCTTTCATCAAGTCGATTGTACCGGGGCTGAAATGCTTGTGCTGCCCATGCGGCCGGCGGTGCGTTGGTGTACCGCATCGCCCCGGCACCTCATTGGAGAAACAGCATGCGCGCAACGCGTTCAACCCGGATCCACCGTGCGGCGATGCCGCCCGTGCGACCTGCTCCGTGGCTGTCCGCCATGCCGCGATTCGAACCGGTACGGAGGTCATGATGGCGACCCCTGCTGCGATGGGCGTGCACTTGACGCTGGCCACGATCCTGATCGCGTTTGCCGGCGTGTTCGTGATCGCGTTCATGCGCGGCGCGTTCGGTGGCGGATTCGCGATCATCGGCATTCCGCTGCTGTCACTCGTGATGGACCCGGTGACGGCCGGCGGCTTGCTCGCCCCGTTGTTCATCGCGATGGACCTGTTCGCGCTGCGGTACTGGAAGCCGTCGACATGGTCGAAGCCCGACCTCGTGCTGCTCCTGCCGGGGCTGGTGATCGGTATCGGGTTCGGCTACCTGGCTTTCCGCTTCCTCGACCATCGCGCCATCGAGCTTTTGATGGCGGTGGTCACGCTGGTCTTCGTCGGGCTATGGGTGCGGGGCGGCGCGCAGCCGACGGTTCGTCCGCGTTCGTCGCCGAAGGCCGTCTCGGCCGGTCTAGCGTCGGGCGTCACGACGATGGTCGCGCACTCGGGCGGGCCGCCGCTCGCGATGTATCTGCTGCCGCTCGGCCTCAGCAAGGAGATGTACGCGGGAACGACGAGCCTGTTCTTCACCGTGGGCAATGCGATCAAGGCGGTGCCGTGGCTGCTGATCGTGCAGCCGACCGCGAACGTCTGGGCGTTGATGGCGGTGTGCGTGCTTGCCATTCCGGCCGGCGTGGTGTTCGGCTGGCGGCTTCACGGCAGGCTGGACCAGCGCCTGATCTACCGGAGTTGCTACGGATTGCTGGCGGTGACCGCATTGAAACTGCTCTGGGACGGCGTTTCCGGCTATCTCGCGTAAAACCGGTGCGCGGCTGGCCTGGTTCCGGTTCCCGGTTCTCATGGGTGGCCACAAATCAGTAGTGCTGAGATGAAAACCCTCGAAAACGTGAGCATATATGCCAATCGATATCCTTCCGCCGGCACCGTCGCGGCGTCGATTCATGGGTGCCGCAGCGGCCGCCATGGCGGGTTCGCTGAGTCGCCTTGCTTGTGCAGAAGCGGAAACGGCGCAGCCTGTCGCGGGCATTGCCCGATCGGCCGGTGGCGCCGGGGCCGCCGTGCGTCCGCTGCGGGTGCATGCGACGGACGCGCAGCTCGCCGATTTGCGGCGACGGATCGGCGCGACGCGCTGGCCCGAACGGGAAATGGTCGCAGATGCATCGCAGGGCGTGCCGCTGGCGCTTTCGGAAGCGCTGCGCGCGAGTTTCCGCGCGCTGCGTTGAACGGCATCCGCGCGATGGCGTGATTGGCGCACTATGCCATGCCCGCCATCTTCGACGCATCGACCACCATCTGCACGCCGAGCCCGCCGAGAATGAGCCCCATCGCCCAGCGCTGTGCCAGCAGCAGCGTCGGGCGCCCGTGCAGGAACGTCGCGATGCTGCTCGAACAGATCGCCACCAGCCCGTTCGCGGACACGAACGCAACGATCAGCAGCGAACCGAGAAACAGCGATTGCCCGAGCACGCTGCCGTTCCGGTAGTCGATGAACTGCGGCAGCAACGAAATGAACAGCATCGCGAGCTTCGGGTTCAGCACGCTGGTCGTCGCGCCCATCGCGAGCAGCCGAAGCGGGCGCTCGCTCGGCAATGCCCGCACCTCGAACGGCGAGCGGCCGCCGGGCCTGACGGCCTGCCACGCCAGATACAACAGATACGCCGCACCGACCACGGCCAGCCCGCTGCCTGCATAGGGCACGCTCATGAACAGCGTCGTGATCCCGAACGCCGCACCGAACATGTAGAACAGGTAGCCGATCATCACGCCGCCGAGCGAGATGAGCCCCGCGGTGCGTCCCTGCGCGATCGAGCGCGACATCACGTAGACCATGTTCGGCCCGGGCGTGATCGCGAGCATGCCGCCGATGACGAGAAATCCGTAGAGCGATCCGGACGTATGCATGTCTGATGATTCCTGCAACGAGTAAGGGCTGACGGGATTCATTGTCCGACCGTGGAGGAGAACAGTAAAACGGGATAAACTGAATCGATTAATCAGTTTTTCTGAATTCTATGAAAAAGCTCGACCTCGATGTGCTCGCGATGGTGGTGGCCGTGGCGGAATCCGGATCGTTCGCGCAGGGCGCGCAGGCCGTGCACCGGTCGCCGTCGGCGGTGAGCATGCAGATCAAGGCGCTGGAAGACGCGCTCGGCAAGCCGCTGTTCATCCGCGACACGCGCAACGTGACGCCGACCGACGAAGGCATGATGCTTGCCGAGTACGGCCGCCGGATGCTGGCGATGCGCGACGAGGCCTGGGCGTCGGTCGTGCGCCCGGAGATCCGCGGCCGCGTGACGATCGGCGTGCCCGACGATTACATTTCGTCGCTGCTGCCGCAGGTGCTCGGCAAGTTCGCCGCGATGCATCCGCGCGTGGAAGTGCGGGTGATCGGCCAGCCGAGCAGCGCGCTCGTGCCGATGTTGAAGGACAACACGGTCGACCTCGCATGCCTCACGCGGATCAAGGGGGTGACCG
Organism: Burkholderia sp. HI2714; assembly: GCF_002223085.1. NCBI lineage: Bacteria > Pseudomonadati > Pseudomonadota > Betaproteobacteria > Burkholderiales > Burkholderiaceae > Burkholderia > Burkholderia sp. HI2714. Next base: position 20,453 of record NZ_NKFM01000062.1, read on the forward strand.
GCGAGCTGATCCGGCTCGAACCGCTCGTCTGGGTCGGGTCGCCGAAGCGCAATGTGTGGGAAGAGCGGCCGCTGCCGGTGGCCTTTTTCACGCACGGCGGCAGCATGGCGCGCGATCACGCGGTCAAGGCGCTGAACCGGCGGAAGATCCCGTACCGGATGTCGTATGAGAGCCCGAGCCACCTCGGCCTGCTCAGCATGGTGGAGGCCGGGCTTGCGGTCGCGCCGCTGGCGCGCTGCTGCATTCCCGATCATCTCGTGCAGCTGTCGGAAAGCCACGGGCTGCCGCCGCTCGGCGAAATGGAGGTCGTGCTCGCGCGCAGCGCGCAGTCCGCGCGCCCGCCGTGCGACTATCTGGCCGAGCAGATTCTCGGCGAATGGCGCACCTGAGCGGCCCGCCGGCGGCCGCGTTTCAGCAGGATTTCAGCAGCCATTCGCGGAACGCGACGAGCGACGGCAGCGTCTCGTTCCCCGGCGGATAGACGAGGTAGTAGCTGCGCTGGCTGGTGATCGCGTCGCCGATCGACACGAGCTCATGCCGGCTCAGCTCGTCTTCCACCAGCACCTTCGGCACCAGCCCGATCCCCATCCCCGCCCGCACCGCCTGGATCAGGTGCGACGTGAGCTCGAAACTCGGGCCGATGCGCATCTGCCGATGGTCGAGCCGATAGTGCGAAAACCATTCCGCCCACGCCTGCTGGTTGCTCGTCACGCCGAGCAGCGTCTGCTTCGCGGCCCACGCCGGCGTGCGTGCGTCGGCCTTGCGGCGGCTTCCGCTGCCTGTGTCCGGCGGCGCGATCGCGATCAGGAACTCGTTGTACAGCCGGTGCGCGTGCAGGCCCGGCCAGTCGCCCGCGCCGACGGTAATGGCCGCGTCGAGGTCGTCGTTGAGGAAATCGATGGCGCCGATCCGCGAGTGAAGGTGCACCGTCACGCCCGGATGCGCGGCGTAGAAATCGTGCAGGTGCGGCAGCAGCCATTTCGAGCCGAACGTGGGCAGTGTCGCGAGCCGCAGCGTGCCGGCGCCCGCCTGGTGGGACATCGCCTGCAGCGTCGCGCCGCGGATACGCCCCAGTGCGCCGCTCAGCTCGGTGAAGTAGCGGCGCCCGACCTCGGTCAGCTTGACCGAGCGGCCCTCGCGCCGGAACAGCGGCACGCCGAGCTGATCCTCCAGCGTCTGCACCTGCCGGCTGATCGCGCTCTGGCTCAGCGACAGCTCCTCGGCCGCGCGCGTGTAGCTTTCATGCCGTGCGGCGGCCTCGAACACCAGCAGCAGCGACATCGACGGGGTGAGGCGACGGTAATTCATGAGTTTTATGCAATATTCGCCGGAGCAGAATTCGTTTGTTTCTCGCGAAGTATCGAAAGATACTGGAATTCCCGGTCGCGTGGAAACTTGCTAAAAAATCATGTTTTGGCCATGCGAGCCGGCCGGTTCCACCCACACTGCCGCTTTTACCCATGTCGATCGCCTCGTTGCCCCGTCCCGCCAGCCCGCCCGCGCATGCGTACCGTGACTTTCTCGCCGCGCTGCAGGCCGCCGGATTCGCCGGGGAAATCCGCGCGGACCATGCGAACCGGACGGTGCAGGCCACCGACAACTCGATCTACCAGCGTCTGCCGCAAGCGGTGATCTGCCCCGCGCATGCGGACGACGTCCGGTTGCTGGCACGGCTGCTCGCCGAGCCCGCGCATCGCGACGTCGCGGTGGCCGCGCGCGGCGGCGGCACGGGCACCAACGGGCAGTCGCTGACCGACGGCGTGGTGGTCGACCTGTCGCGCAACATGAACCGGATCCTTGAAATCGACGTCGAGCAGCGCTGGGTGCGCGTGCAGGCGGGCGTCGTCAAGGATCAGCTCAATGCGGCGCTGAAGCCGCACGGGCTGTTTTTCGCGCCGGAACTGTCGACGTCGAACCGTGCGACCGTCGGCGGGATGATCAATACCGACGCGAGCGGGCAGGGCAGCTGCACGTACGGCAAGACGCGTGACCACGTGCTCGAGCTCGACTTCGTGCTGATGGGCGGCGAGCACCTGCACAGCGAAGCGCTCGCGGACGACGAACTCGAGCGCCGCTGCGCGCGCGAGGACCGCATCGGCAAGGTCTACCGCACCGCGCGGCGCATCAGCGACGACAAGGCGGCGCTGATCGAAGCGAAGTTTCCGAAGCTCAATCGCTGCCTGACCGGCTACGACCTCGCGCACCTGCGCGAACCGGACGGCCGCTTCAACCTGAACAGCGTGCTGTGCGGCGCGGAAGGCTCGCTCGGCTTCGTCGTCGAGGCGAAGCTCAACGTGCTGCCGATCCCGAAGTATTCGGTGCTGGTCAACGTGCGCTACGCGGGCTTCATGGACGCGCTGCGCGACGCGCGAGCGTTGCTCGCGCACCAGCCGCTGTCGATCGAGACGGTCGACTCGAAGGTGCTGATGCTGGCGATGAAGGACTTCGTGTGGAGCAGCGTGGCCAAGTATTTCCCGCAGGACGACGCGCGGCCGACGCTCGGCATCAACCTGATCGAATTCAGCGGCGACGATGCGGAGGGCGTCGACGCACGCGTGCACGCGTTCGTCGATCATCTGCGTACCGATAAGAGCGTGGAACGCCTGGGCCACACGCTCGCGGCCGGCGACGACGCGGTGAAGGGCGTGTATGCGATGCGCAAGCGCGCGGTCGGCCTGCTCGGCAACGTGCAGGGCGAGGCGCGCCCGCAGCCGTTCGTCGAGGACACGGCGGTGCCGCCCGAGAACCTTCCCGCGTACATCGCCGAGTTCCGCGCGCTGCTCGACGGTCATGGGCTGCAATACGGGATGTTCGGCCACGTCGACGCGGGCGTGCTGCACGTGCGGCCGGCGCTCGACATGAAGGACCCGAAGCAGGCCGCGCTGGTGCGGCCCGTGTCGGATGCGGTGGCCGAGCTCACGCAGCGCCACGGCGGCCTGTTGTGGGGAGAGCACGGCAAGGGCGTGCGCTCCGAATATGCGCCGGCGTTCTTCGGCGAGCTGTATCCGTCGCTGCAGCAACTGAAGGCCGCGTTCGATCCGCACAACCAGTTCAACCCGGGCAAGATCGCGACGCCGCCGGACCACACGATGCGGCTGCTGAAGATCGACGAAGTGCCGACGCGCGGCGACCACGACCGGCAGATCGACGAGCGCGTGTGGCAGAGCTACGGCACCGCGATGCACTGCAACGGCAACGGCGCGTGCTACAACTTCGATCCGGACGATGCGATGTGCCCGTCGTGGAAGGCGACGCGCGAACGCGTGCAATCGCCGAAGGGGCGCGCGTCGCTGATGCGCGAATGGTTGCGCCTGCAAGGGCAGGCCGGCGTCGACGTCGTCGCGGCGGCGCGTGCGCGGCAGCCGTTCCTGAGCGGCCTTGCCACGCGCTGGCGCAACAGCCGCGCGGCGCGCAACGGCGAAGCCGACTTCTCGCACGAGGTGTACGACGCGATGGCCGGATGCCTCGCGTGCAAGTCGTGCGCGGGGCAGTGCCCGGTGAAGGTGAACGTGCCGGAGTTTCGGTCGCGTTTTCTCGAGCTGTATCACCAGCGTTACCTGCGGCCGCTGCGCGACTACCTGATCGGCTCGCTCGAATTCACGATGCCGTGGATGGCGCGGGTGCCCGCGCTGTACAACGGGCTGATGCGGGCGGGATGGGTGCGCACGGTGCTGGAGCGGCACGTCGGCATGGTCGACAGCCCGCTGCTGAGCCGCTTCGATCTCGCGGCCGTGATCCGTCAATGGCGCGTGAAGCCGGCCGACCCGCAGGCGCTCGCCGCGCTGAGCGACGCGCAGCGCGCACGCAGCGTCGTCATCGTGCAGGACACCTTCACGCGCTATTTCGATACGGAGCAACTGGCGACGCTGATCGAACTGGCGGCGCGCATGGGCTTTCAGGTGTGGCTCGCGCCGCTCGCGCCGAACGGCAAGGCGCTGCACGTGCAGGGCTTTCTTCACGCATTCGAAAAGGCCGCGATTCGCAACGCGACGCAGCTGGCCGCGCTGGCGCGCTCGGGTGTCGCGCTGGTCGGCCTCGATCCGGCGATGACGCTCACGTATCGGCAGGAGTACCTGAAGGTGACGGGGCTCTCCGATGTGCCGAAGGTCGCGCTGCCGCAGGAGTGGCTGCTGCAGGCGCTGCCGGAAGCCGCGACCGGTGTCGGCGGCGTGCCCGCGTCGTACCGGTTGCTGCCGCACTGCACCGAGAAGACCAATGCGCCCGACAGCGGCAAGCAGTGGGCCCAGGTGTTCGCGCGGCGCGGGCTGCGCTTGAAGGTCCAGGCGACCGGGTGCTGCGGGATGTCGGGTACCTACGGGCACGAGGCGCGCAATCTCGCGACGTCGAAGACGATCTACGCGCAGTCGTGGGCGGCACACGTGGACGGGCTGGAGGACGAAGGCGAGGCGCTGGCGACCGGCTATTCGTGCCGCAGCCAGGTGAAGCGGATGTCGTCGAAGCAGGTGCGGCATCCGTTGCAGGCGCTGCTCGATCACGTGCGGGCAGTGGGGTGATGGTCGGGCGTCGCATTGCCCGTGAGATGACATTCGATTCAGCGTCGAGCGGCAAGCCTCGTGCCGTTATCGACGCATGCCTGGGCTCAGGCGTCGGCTTTCGCCGCTTTTCTGGAACGCGGTTTTTCCACCGCAGGAAACGCACCGCCGCCGCGCGGCCGTTTCGGTTCGATCCGCATCTGCCGGATCACGCGCCGGAAATCGATCTCGTGCGCCGCCATCGTGCCGATCAGTTTCGCGATGACCGCGAGGTGGGACGGGACCGTGCCCTTGCTCGAATAGTTCGTGATCGAGCTTTCGTTCATCCGGATCAGGCGGGCGAACTCGCGCGCCGTCAGCTGTGCCTTCTTCAACTCCTGTTGAAATTCCGCATACGCCATTGCACACATGATGCTTCGTCTCCGTGAATCAGAAATCGGCCCGCGCGGCACCGGCGCCGACGGGTGGCGCTCCCGTCGCACCGGCGCCGCGGCGGGTTACATCTTCACCTGGTCGAGGAAGGTCTTCTTGCCGCTCTTGTAGCCGTAGATCGAGATGATCCCGTGCGTCAGGTCGCCCTTCGAATCGAACGTCGTCGTGCCGATCACGCCTTCGTACTTCGTCGCCGGCATCGCCGCGAGGATCTTCGCCGGATCGGTCGAGTTCGCGCGCTTCATCGCGTCGACCGCGATGTAGACCGCGTCATACGCGAACGGCGCATCGAACTTGATGCCCTGGTTGAAGCGCTTCTGGTACTTCGCGAGGAAGTCCGTGCCGCCCGGCATCTTCTCGAGCGCCGCGCCGGCCTGCGAGCACAGCACGTTGTCGGCCGCCGGGCCTGCCAGTTGGGCCAACGAGTCGGTGCACACGCCGTCGCCGGACAGGATCTTCGCGCGCAGGCCGAGCTGCTTCGCCTGCTTCGCGAGCGGGCCGCCGGTGGCGTCCATGCCGCCGTACATGATCGCGTCTGGGTTCTCGCCCTTGACCTTCGTCAGGATCGCGCGGAAGTCGACCGCCTTGTCGTTGGTCGCGTCGTGCGACAGCACCTTCAGGCCGAGCGCCTTCGCCTTCTTCTCGAACTCGTTCGCGAGGCCCTGGCCGTACGCGGTCGAATCGTCGATCACCGCGACGCTCTTCACACCCTTCGCCTGCGCGTAGCTCGCGAGCGCCGGGCCTTGCTGCGCGTCGGTCGCGACGACGCGGTAGGTCGTCTTGAAGCCTTGCTGCGTGTAGGTCGGGTTCGTGGCCGACGGCGAGATCTGCACGATGCCCGCGTCGCTGTAGATCTTCGACGCCGGGATCGACGTGCCCGAGTTCAGGTGGCCGATGACGGCGACGACCTTGTCGTCGACGAGCTTCTGCGCGACCTGGGTAGCCTGGCGCGGGTCGGCCGCGTCATCCTGTGCATCGAGTTGCAGCGTGATCTTCTTGCCGCCGATCGTGAGGCCCTTCGCATTGATTTCCTCGACCGCGAGGCGCGCACCGTTCTCGTTGTCCTTGCCGAGGTGCGAGATGCCGCCCGTCGTCGGTTCGACGCTGCCGATCTTGACGACCTGGTCGGCCATCGCGGTCGACGCGGCCGCGAACGCGGCGGCAGCCAGTGCGACGGTGATCAGGGGTTTGCAGCGCATGCCGACAATGCTTCGTTCCATCTGCCATCTCCGATTTGAATGTCTTTCTATTGACGTCTCGACCGGCCGACGGCGAGGTCGGGGCGATCGGACGAGTCTCCATACCCATCATGGGCTTCACTGCATCGCATCCAGCCGCTCGACGGGCCGCCCGGGTGAGCGGGCGAATCGGGGCCTGAAACGGTGCAATTCGTATGAATATATATGAAGCCGATTTTGCGCGCTGCAGCGAATCGCGTAGCGGGGCGGGTGCATCACGGCCGGCGCCCGACATTCGAAGGCGCCGGATGCCGGAAATCGTGCGCCGCGGCAGGCCACAGGCTGCGATTCGCTGTCGACGGCCTTACGGCCGCATCCATTATTCGGCCGGCGGGCGGGACGAAGCCATGGACACTGGTGCACGGTCAATCCGGAACTGTTCGGTCGATTTGTCTGCACAGTTTGGACGATTTCGATTGCGCATCCGATTGCAGGGCCATGCTTCGTCACGATGGATACCATCGCTTTAATGCAACTAACGGTCCGGCCCGGCGACGTCGACGAACTGGCGCGAGTCGACAGCCCGCGCGACGCATCCGGCTTCGCAGATGCCGGGGTTCGTCCTGACCGGCTCGCCTGCGGATCGTCGGGCCGATCGTGCCGGCCCGATGCCGAACCAATCCTAGGACCGTCCGCGCAACGCCACGAAGATCACGCCGGCAATCGCCAGCAGGCCGCCGCACACCGTCTCGATACCGGGTCGCTCGCCCGTCAGCGCCATCGACAGGACCGTCGCGACCGCCGGCGTCAGATAGAGGAAGTTGGCGGCGCGCGCCGCGCCGAAGTAGCCGAGTGCGAAGGTCCAGGTCGCGTAACCCAGCGCGGCGGGGAAGATGCCGAGCATCAGCACGGCCAGCGCCGTGTCGCGCGAACCGCTGCCGAGCGCCACGAGCGCACCCGGCAACCACGGTGTGAGCAGCAGCGCGCCGGCCAGCAGCGTGTACGCGGTGCAGGCCAGCGCGCCGTACACTGGAATGAGCCGCCGCTGCAGCACGAAATAGCTGGCCGAACACAAGGCCGCGCCGAGGATCAGCGTGCTGCCCGCACCGAGGACCAGGCCCCCCGGCTGCCCGCGCGCGATCACCGCGATGCCGGCGAGGCTGACCAGCGAACCGAGCCAGCCCCAGCGATTGAAGCGCTCGCCGAGAAACACGGCGGCCAGCAGCGCCGTGAAGATCGGCAGCGTATTCACGATGAAGCTTGCGGCGCCGGCCGAGACGGTCTGCTCGCCGGTATTGAGCAGCGCGTTGTAGAGCGCGATGCCGAGAAAGCCGCACAGCAGGAAGCGCAGCGCGTCGCCCCGGGTCGGCACGCGCGGCCGCCGCGCGATCAGCCACGCGATGATCAGCACGGCGGCAGTGGCGAAGCGCGCCGCCGCGAGCTGCAGCGGCGTCAGGCCATGCAGGCCGATCCGGATGAACGGGAAGGCGGACGCCCACGAAACGATCGTGAAGGCGACCGCGCCGGCCGCGATCAGCGGCTGCCGCGCAGGGCGCGACGACGGGGTGGAGAGCGTGTTCATGCGCCAATGATGCGGCGTGGCAAGATGCTAAGCTAGCGCACAGATCAGCATGCAGATATGAACATGATTCACAGCTCGAGCCGGCAGCCGGCCGGCGCTTCAGCCCGCTCGAAGCGGGGCTCGGCGGCGTTGCCCGTCGCAGCGCCATCGCCGGGTTCGCGGCCGCCGCTCGCGAGTCTCGACACGGTGTGCACGGTCGCGCGCGAGGGTTCGTTCCTCGCCGCGGCCGACGTATCCGGCGTGACGCACGGCGCGATCAGCCGGCGGGTGGCCGCCGTCGAAAACTGGCTCGGCCTGCGGTTGTTCGAACGTCATGCGCGCGGTGTGCGCCTGACGCCGGACGGCCAGCGCTTCGTCGGCCGGATCGAGCAGGCGTTCGCGATCATCGACAGTGCGGCCGATCAGTGGCGCTCGCCGCGTACGCCGCGGCTGGTGAGGGTGAGCGTGGTGCCGGCCTTCGCGCAGCTCTGGCTGTTCGAGCGCCAGCATGCGCTCGAGAGCGAGGCGCCCGCGTTGCGGATCGAACTCGGCATCGATCTGCGCAACGTGGATATCGCCGGCGGCGAAGCGGACCTGTCGATCCGGTACGGGCGCGGCAATTGGCGTCAGCTCGAAACCCGCGCGTTCATGCCGGAACGGCTCTATCCGGTCGCGCATCCGCGGCTCGCCGCGCAACTGGCGAAGGCGCGCCGCCGGCGCGGCGATGCCGCGTTGCTCGACATGCCGTTGCTGCACGATTCCGATGTGACCGGCTGGCGCACGTGGTTCGATGCATTGGGCGTGCCGTTCAAGCCGCGCGTGCAGGATCGCCGTTTCGAGGATTACAACCTCGTGCTGGCCGCCGCCGAGGCCGGGCTCGGCGTGGCGCTGGCGCGGGTACCGCTCGCCGACGCCTATCTCGAGCGCAGCGATCTCGTGCGCGTGAGCCGGCACGAGGTCGATTCGGTGCTCAGTTATTACTTCGTGCATGCGAAGGGGGAGAATCGGCCTGAGGTGCTGGCGTTGATGGAGCGGATGCGGGCGGCGGTGGGGGCAGGCGGCTAGCGCTGGCTGGTGTATCGTGTCGGCCCGCCGCGGTACGCTGGTGGGCGCGAAAAAAGGCGTTGTGCGATACGCGGCACTAGGCTCGGGCCGCCGGATCGACGACAATGCGACCGCGAAAAACGATGAGGTGGAGAGATGAACGAGATTCGAAAAGGGATGCATCCGTGCGGATGCAAGCGAGGTCAACAATGAACAAACCGGACAAGTCGTCGAAAGCGCGCGCCGCGCTCGACCAGCTGTTTTCGGGCATGGCGCCCACGGATGCGACGCGCGCGTCGCGTCCGGGCAATCCGTTCGAAGCGAACGCAGACGACGCATCCGCCGGCACGGGCGGGCGCGGCGGTATCGAAGTCACGCTGTCGACCCGGATCCAGTTGCGCGGCTATCCGAATGCGAACGCATTCATGAAGCGCATGGCCGAAGCGTGGGGGCTCGAGTGGGGGATGTACGACAGCGTCAAGGCCATCGCGACGCTGCCTGTCGGATGGCGAGCGCGCCGGTTGCCGGAAGTCACGCAGATCGTCGACGGACACGACGTGCTGCGCGCGGAGAGCAGCCTGCAGGGCGGCGAAATGTCGTATCTGAAAGTGCATCCGCGGTACTACATCGACGCACGCAAGGGATTGGGCTGGGGCAAGTCGTCGAAGGCGTCCGACGATCCGGATCTCGACGGCCCCGACTGGAACTGCTTCGTGATCGATCGCGAAAAGTCCATCGAAGTGCACGAACTGACGACCTCGTCGCTGAAAGCCGACATGGACAACGCGCGGGCGACGCTGTTGAAATGGCTGGACGAGAACTATCCGAAACATCGCGATCCTTTCGCGTACTGGTCGGATTGCGAAGGGGCGTCGTAATTTTGCGTGGCTGCCCGGTTCGGGTTCGGGTTCGCGGGCGCGCGCTGCGCGACCGGCGCCGGAGCGGGTGGGGTGCAAGTCGCTTCGATGCATCGGCCGGTTGCGATGGGAGCGTCAATTGAAACGAGCCCGTGTCGTCCCGGTTCTCTGGGCAGCGTTCGGTGCGGCGGTCGGCTCGACCGTCGTCGAACTGCTGCTCTGGCCGATCGCCGGCGACGATGCGATCGGGAACCTGTTGCGCGACACACGCCTCACGGCGGCCATCGTGATGGGGCGCGGCGTGCTCGGCGCGTCCGCCGGCTTCGATCCGCTGGTCATGGCGGTTGCGACCCTCGTGCATCTGGTGCTGTCGCTGGTCTATGCGGCCGTGCTGGCGAAGATGATTCGCAACCTGTCGCTCGCGTCCGCGCTCCTCGCAGGCGGCGCGTTCGGCCTCATCCTGTACGGCGTCAACCTGTACGCCTTCACCGCGATCTTCCCGTGGTTCATCCCGGTTCGTGGCGCAATCACACTCGTGGCCCATCTGGTATTCGGGGTCACGGCAGCGGCTACCTACCGCTCTGCCAGGCGCTAGGCCGGGCGCCAATCGACGGTTCCCGCGCAGGTCATTCGCACCAGACCCCTGGAATAAGCCCGCGCGCTGCATCGTTTAGCCGTCAGGAGACCCTGTACGATGCGGCGGCGCGTGAGCACCGCAAGATGAATCGTGCGCAAGCAATCCGGTCTGCCGGGCGCCGTCAGCGGCGCCCGCGATCGAGTGGTCGGGGGGAATCAGGCAGGAGCCGATCATGTGCAACTGGTTTCGATCCGGGATAGGTATCGTCTGTCTCGGCTGTTCCGCGGCGGTCTTTGCACAAACGTACGACGATCTGGCGGACAACACGACGAACTGCCGTGCAGTCGTCGCGCACGCGAACATCGACGGCACCGAGCAGCAAGTCGTCGGGCGTGCGTGCCTGCAGGACGATGGCACATGGCAGTTCGTGCAGAGCGCCGACGGTAGTGTTCTATGGTATCCGGCGGCGGACTATCCGTATGCCGACCTGGGGTACTGGGGGCCGCCGCTTTTCATCGGCGCAGGTGTGGGCTTCGTGTTCGTCGATCGCTTCCACCACTTCCACCATTTTCACCACTTCGATCACGTCGGCCACTTCAACGGGGTGGACCATCACCGCATCGGCGCGCCGATCGGCGCCGGCTTTCACCATGGCGCGTTTCCTGCCGGCACCGTCGGCCACGGATTCGGCGGCATGCATCAGTTCGGCGGGGCGAGCGGATTCGGTGGAATGCGGCGACGCTGAGGCAGCAGTTACAGGATCGATGCGAGCCTGGGCACGCGAAGCAGCAGGCCAGCGATCAGGTAGCACGCGACGCACGCGATACCGCCGGTCACGGCGAGCTTCAGGAATGGGGCTGCCGGCACGTTTTGCCACGCGAGGGCGACCCCGACCAGCACCGGCGGATGGATGATGTAGATCGAGTAAGCGCGTCGCGCCAGCGGCTGCCAGACGCCCGTCAGTCGAGTGAAGCGCCGCTGAAAGCGGCTGGCGAGAAACAGTATCGTGCCCCATGCGACCAGCGGCTCCCAGAACGCGTACACCACGTCGACCGGTCGGCCATGCAATGCGGGAACGTGCTTCGCGAGAAGGTAGACGATCGGCAGGACGGGGAGTGTCAGCAGCGTGATGCGCCACCACGTGCCGACCTGCCGCAGCGGAAGATGCTCGAGCCAGCGTGCGTGCGCTGCCCGGCAACCTGCTGCGTACAAGACGACGTAGCTGGCGAAATACCCGAGCTGAAGCCCCCATACGTTGACACCTATCGGCCATCGAGACCGCAACGCCAGCGCCGCGATCCCGGTCAGCAATGCCGCCGCGGCCAGGGTGCGATCGGAGGGGAACGGGTGCTGAACGGGGCGGCTCGCGATGCGCGGAAACGCAATGCTCCAGAGTGCTGCAGCCGCACTGAAAATCAGCAACGCCTTGGCGAACCACATGGGACCGTTGTCGAACGTGCCGTGGCGCCACAGGCGGCCGAGCGTATCGTCGAACGGGTGGCCGGCAGCGGACTGTGCCAGCGCGATCGTCGCGGGGCCGATCAGAAGTCCATACACCAGCAACGGCAGGCCGAGCCTGAGGAAGCGGTCGGCGAGGAAGCGGGCGGCACCCTTGCGATCGATGGATGGTGGCGTGTGGTAGCCGGCCAGGAAAAAGAACAGGCCCATGAAGAATGCCTGGTTGATCGCGCAGAAGAGCGTCAACAGCGCGGATTCCACCGACGGCCCCGCGGCCACCTCGTGGTAGTACCACCCACCGAGCGCGCCGTACGTGATCGCGCAGTGGTGAAACACGACCAGCAACGTCAGGCAGGCGCGCAACGCGTCGAGGCCGGCGTTGCGATGCGCGGCAACCGCCTGGTCCGTCCGGAACGCGACATCGACCGCAATGTCCTGAGCGCTCATTGCCTTGCCCGTGTGGTTGGCCAGTCACGACCCGCACCGTGCACATCGGGCGGGCGTACAGGTCGGCAACATACACCGTTGTTCTTACAACCTTCCTACAGGCCGATCCGCTGCCGGCCCGATGCCTGGTCGAGCCGCCCGCGCAGGTCGTCGAACGGAATCATCACGTGCGTGCGATATGCGGGCCGTGCTTTCAGCCGTTCGTACCACGCTTGCACGTGCGGGATGTCCGGCCGTGCGATGTCGAGTTCGAAGTAGCGATACAGGTGCGTGCCGGCCGCGATGTCGGCGAGCGTGAGCGTGTCGCCCGCGAGAAACGGCTGCCCGGCCAGCGCCGCGTCGAGCGCCTGGAAGTGCTGCGCGCACTGCGCGATGCTTTGCTCGACGCGCACCGTGTCGCGCTGTTCGGGCGGCGTCCGGAAGTAGCCCCGGAACACGCCGTTCAGGAACGTCGGCTGCAACGTGGTTTGCGACCAGTCCATCCAGCGGTCGGCGCGCGACTGTTCGGCGGGGTTGTCGTGCCAGAAGCCGGGGCGCCCGTAACGCGCGGCGAGGTAGCGCAGGATGCTGTGCGATTCCCAGACGACCGTGCCGCCATCGTCGATCACGGGTATGCGCCCGTGCGGGTTCATCGCCAAAAAATCGGGCGTGTCGAGCACGCCGAACTGCCCGCCGGCCGGCACGTGCCGATGCGCAAGCGCGAGCTCGTCGACGAGCCACATCACCTTCTGGACGTTGAATGCATTGCGGCGTCCCCATACGGTCAGCATGCCGGCCTCCTTGTGTCGTGCGGAACGGGATCGCGACAGTGTAAACGCCGCAGGCGCGCACCACGGTGCGCGCCTGCCGGCTGTCGTCATTGTCGTTGCCGCCGTGCGGCGACGCGATCAGAACTTGTGGCGAATCCCGACGATCGCGAGTTCCTGCGTATCGGTGCCGGAGTTCACGCCGTACGAGCCGACCGACGCGGCGGCCTTCACGACCGCGCCGTTCGCGTTGAGCGTGTTGCCGCTTGCCTTCTGGTAGCCGAACAGCGCATACAGGTCGGTGCGTTTCGACAGCGCGTAGTCCGCGCCGAGGTTGACCTGGTTGTAGTGCGCGGAACTCGGCCCCGTCAGCGACGTGTAGTTGTAGCCGACGCCTGCGCGCAGCGCCGGCGAGAACTGCCAGTTGAAGAACGCCGAGCCGTTGTTGAACTTCGCGTTCTGGCTGAACGCCGACAGCGTGTCCGCGCCATACTGCGTATTCGAATACGCGAGGCCGAAGGTGGCGGGCCCGGCCACGTACTGGCCGGCCACGCGCACGATCTGGATCGACTTCGCGCTCGAGAAGCCCTGGTTGATCACGGTGTTGAACAGCGTGTCCGAACTGCTCGACCACGTGCGCACGCCGTTCGCGACGGTGGAGCCGCCGTTCGCGTAGAAGAAGCCGGCGCCGAGCGACAGCGGGCCGTTCGCGTAGCTTGCGCCGAAGCTGTACGTGCGGCCGCTGCCGGTGGCGCCCGCCACGCCGCCGAAGCCGTACAGGCCTTCGAACTGGAAGCCCGAGATCAGCGGGCTCGTGTATTTCACCGAGTTGCTGACGCGCAGGCTGTTGTCGTAGTTGTCGAGGTCGCCCGGCGTCGCGAACACGCCGCCGAAGTAGTTGTCCTGCGTGAGGCCCTGCACGAGATCGACGACCGGATCGTACTGGCGGCCGAGCGTGACGGTGCCGTACGTGCTGCTCGCGAGGCCGACGACGGCCTTGCGGCCGAATTCGCGCCCACCCTGGCCGAGCGCGCCCGTGCCGATGTTGAAGCCGTTCTCGAGCTGGAACAGCGCCGCCAGGCCACCGCCGAGATCCTCGGTGCCGCGCAGCCCCCAGCGGCTGCCCGACAGGTTGCCGCTGCTGAACTTGACGAGGCTCGACGCGTTGCTGCCGTTCGCGTTCTGCGCATTGTGCACGTACGCGATGCCCGCATCGGCGATACCGTACAGCGTGACGCCGCTTTGCGCGTGAGCGCCGGCGGCATGGAGCGCGGCCGGCAGTGCGAGCAGTGCGAATGAACGGATCTGTTTCATTGTTGGATTCCCCCGTTGGTCGATTGGTCTGACGAGTCGGTGAACGATACGGATGACGCATCGTCGAGGGAACCAATAAATTGTCGGATCGTTATGAGGCGGCGCCGAGATGGATGCGCGCGCAACCTGCCGGCGGCCGGCACGCGGGGATGTTATGCGTCGTGCCGCCGCGACGCGTTTCTCAGCACGAGTGTCATCAGTTGCCGGCGCGAATCGACGCCGAGCTTCGCGAAGGCGCGCTTCGCGTAGGTATCGACGGTGGAGGTCTTGAGCCCCATCGATTGCGCGATGGCCGCCGACGTCATGCCCTGGATGAACGACGCGCACACGTGCATCTCGCGCGCGGTCAACCGTTCCTGCCATTCCGGCAGCCATTGCGCGACGAGGTCGAGATCGAGTTCGTCACGCGGTGCGTCGTCGGCGGAGATCGCGCCGAGCAGGCGCTTGTGCGCGGACGCCAGCGGCAGCACGACCTGCGAAAGCTGCTTCAGGAGGCTCAGCTCCTTCAGCGAAAACGGCGGCAGGCGCCGCGAGCGCGCGATCGAGATCGAGTAACGCGTGCCGCCCGTCACGCCCGCGATCACGCATTCGTCGTGAATGTCGCCGGCATCGAAGAACAGATGCCGCAGCTCGCTCGCCACGCGCTGCGCGGACACCTGCAGCAACTGCACGTCGTTTTCGGTTTCGATCGCCGCGTACGTTGCATCGTCGCTCGCGTAGCTGCGGTAGTAGTGGCGCATCACCTGCGCGACCAGCTCGGGCTCGCGGCCGAAGCTGCCGATCCAGCCGACGCTGCGCCGGCCGGAAGACGCGCTGCGCTCGTAGTCGAGATGCACGGCGTCGAAATCGACGTAGCGCACGAGCGTGTCGTAGACGGCGCGCATGAACTTCGGCGTGCCGACGGCTTGCGCGATGTCGCCCAGCGTTTCGGTCACGAACGCGACGTGGCTCAGCGGGAGATCGGGGGCGGGCAGCGCAGCGCTCATGGCGTCGTGTATCGAAGATTTTCAGGTGGCGCTACAGGTATCACGAATATTTTCGACTGCCTACACGGGAATCTACCCAAACGGGGGGAATCGACGTCGCCGTTTGTCCCGGTTTTCGGGACTGACGCTGCCGGCCGCGATCTCTACATTGGTCCTTGTGCTGAACACCGCTCGACGGCGTTGACGCGAGTCCGGACCCGGACCGGGCGCAACGGCCGATCCCCATCACAAGGAGAATCCCCATGCGTATCCGTATCCGTCGTCAACCGGTGTTGCGCGCCGCGCGCGTCACGTCGGCGGCGCTGGCCGTCGCGGCCAGCCTGTCCGCCCATGCCGGCGACACCCACCTGAACGTGTACAACTGGTCGGAGTACGTCGCGAAGGACACGGTCCCCGTCTTCGAGAAGCAGTCGGGTATCAAGGTGCGCTACGACAGCTACGACAGCGACGATACGCTGCAGACCAAGCTGCTTGCGGGCAGCTCGGGCTACGACATCGTCGTGCCGACGTCGAACTATCTCGCGCAGCAGATCCAGGCCGGCGTGTACCAGAAGCTCGACAAGTCGAAGCTGCCGAATCTCGCGAACCTCGACCCGTTGCTGATGAAAATGGTCGCGAAGGCCGACCCGGGCAACCAGTACGGCGTGCCGTGGGCATGGGGCACGACGGGAATCGGCTACAACGTCGAGGCGGTCAGGAAGCGGCTCGGCGACAACGCACCGACTGACAGCTGGGCGCTGCTGTTCGACCCGGCGAACGCGGCGAAGCTGAAAAGCTGCGGCATCTCGCTGCTCGACGCGCCGGACGCCGCGTTCGCGGCGGCGCTGCAGTACATGGGCAAGGACCCGGAGAGCAAGAACCCGGCCGACTACCAGGCGGCCTACGACGTGCTGAAGAAGATCCGCCCGTACGTCACGCAGTTCAGCTCGGCCGGCTATGCGGACGATCTGGCGAACAACGATGTGTGCGTCGTGCTCGGCTGGTCGGGCGACGTCGGTATCGCGCGGCGGCGCACGCTGGACGCAAAGCGCTCGTACGAGATCCGCTATGTGAATCCGAAGGAAGGCGGCCTGCTGTGGTTCGACGTGATGGCGATCCCGAAGGATGCGCCGCATCCGGAAGCCGCGCTGAAGTGGATCAACTACATCGAGGACCCGAAGACCAACGCGGCGATCACGAACGAGATCTTCTACCCGAGCGCCAACAAGGCCGCGCGCCCGTTCGTGACACCGGCGATCGTGCAGGACCCGGGCATTTACCTGTCCGACGCGACGATCGCGAAGGCGTCGCTCGCGATGCCGCGCAGCGCCGACATCGCGCGGATGCAGAACCGTCTGTGGCTGCAGCTGAAGTCGGGCGGTTGAGGGAGACGACGATGATCCATACGCTCCCTGCCGCATCGGTTGCGGCCGCCGCCCGCCGCGATGCGGACGCATTCGTCCGCATCGAAAACGTCGTGAAGAAATTCGGCGACAGCACCGCCGTCGACAACGTGAACCTGACGATCGCGAAGAACGAGCTGTTCGCGCTGCTCGGCAGCTCGGGCTGCGGCAAGTCGACGTTGCTGCGCATGCTCGCCGGGCTCGAGACGGCCACCTCCGGCAAGATCTTCGTCGACGGCGAGGACCTCGCGTCGCTGCCGCCGTACCGCCGCCCGGTGAACATGATGTTCCAGTCGTACGCGCTGTTCCCGCACATGACGGTCGAATCGAACGTCGCGTTCGGCCTGAAGCAGGAAGGCACGCCGAAGAACGAGATCAAGGAGCGCGTGGCCGATGCGCTCGCGCTCGTGCAGATGGGCAAGTACGCGCAGCGCAAGCCGCACCAGCTCTCCGGCGGCCAGCAGCAGCGCGTCGCGCTGGCCCGTTCGCTGGTGAAGCGCCCGAAGCTGCTCTTGCTCGACGAGCCGATGTCCGCGCTCGACAAGAAGATCCGCCAGAAGACCCAGCTCGAACTCGTGAACATCATCGAGAAGGTCGACGTGACCTGCGTGATGGTCACGCACGACCAGGAAGAGGCGATGACGATGGCCAGCCGCCTCGCGGTGATGAGCGAAGGCAAGATCGTGCAGATCGGCGCGCCGGGCGAGGTGTACGAGTTTCCGAACAGCCGCTTCTCGGCCGAATTCATCGGCTCGACCAACCTGTTCGAAGGCCGCGTGGTCGAGGACGAGCCCGATCACATCTTCGTCGAAAGCGACGACCTCGAGGCGCGGATGTACGTGAGCCATGGCGTCACCGGCCCGCTCGGCATGCCGGTCGGCATCTCGGTGCGCCCGGAACGCATTCACGTGTCGCGCGAAAAACCGGGCTCGAAACACAACTGGGCGCGCGGCGTCGTGACCGATATCGCGTACATGGGCAGCTACTCGCTGTACCACGTGCGCTTGCCGAGCGGCAAGACGGTCGTGTCGAACCTGTCGAGCTCGCACCTGATGAACGACAACGCACCGGCGTGGAACGACGACGTGTTCGTGTCGTGGTCGCCGGCCAGCGGCGTCGTGCTGACGCAGTGAGGGCGCCACGATGAAAACCTCCGCCTCCACGCCCTCCACTCCGGTGTCGACCGGCACGACCGCCGCGCCCCAGGCTTACAAGCGCCGCAGCCGCTTCGCCGCGCTGTCGCGCTTCCTGCCGTCGGGCCGCAGCGTCGCGATCGGCGTGCCGTTCGTGTGGCTTGCCGTGTTCTTCGCGCTGCCGTTCGTGCTGGTGCTGAAGATCAGCTTCGCCGACCAGATGCTCGGCATCCCGCCGTACACCGCACTTGCGCGGCTGGAGGCCGGCACCGTGCAGGTCGTGCTGTCGCTGAAGCATTACGCGCTGCTGCTGCAGGACGACCTGTACCTGAACACCTACGTCAGCTCGCTGAAGATGGCCGCGGCATCGACGCTGATGTGCCTGCTGGCCGGCTACCCGATCGCGTACTTCATTGCGCGCTCGGCGCCGGCCCGCCGCAACCTGCTGATGATGGGCGTGATGCTGCCGTTCTGGACGTCGTTCCTGATCCGCGTCTATGCGTGGGTCGGGATCATGAAGGACGACGGGCTGCTGAACCACGTATTAGCGGCACTCGGCGTGATCGCGACACCGCTGCGGCTGTATCACACCGACGCGGGCGTCTACATCGGGATGGTCTATTCGTACCTGCCGTTCATGGTGATGCCGCTGTACGCGCACCTCGTGAAGATGGACCTCACGTTGCTCGAAGCCGCGAACGATCTCGGCGCGACGCCGTGGTCCGCGTTCTGGCGCATCACGCTGCCGCTGTCGAGGAACGGCATCGTCGCGGGCAGCCTGCTGGTGTTCATCCCGGCGGTGGGCGAATACGTGATCCCCGAGCTGCTCGGCGGCGCGAACACGCTGATGCTCGGCCGCGTGATGTGGGATGAATTCTTCAACAACATGGACTGGCCGATGGCGTCCGCGGTGACGGTGACGATGGTGCTGCTGCTGCTCGTGCCGATGGCCCTGCTTCATTACAGCCAGACCGAAGCGGAGGCCCGGTCATGAACCGTGCGAATCGCATCCTGTCCGTGTGCGTGCTGGGCGCGGGCTTCCTGTTCCTGTATATCCCGATCGTCAGCCTGGTCGTCTACTCGTTCAACGCGTCGAAGCTGGTGACGGTGTGGTCGGGCTTCTCGCTGAAATGGTACGGCGCGCTGCTGCACGACGACGAACTGCTCACGGCCGCCTGGCTGTCGCTGAAGATCGCGCTGCTGACGGCCACCGCGTCGGTCGCGATCGGCACCTGGGCCGGCTTCGTGCTCGCTCGCATGGGGCGCTTTCGCGGCTTCACGCTGTATGCCGCGATGATCAACGCGCCGCTCGTGATTCCGGAAGTAATCCAGGGCATCTCGCTGCTGCTGCTGTTCGTCGCGATGCAGCAGACCTTCGGCTGGCCGGCCGGGCGCGGCTGGCTGACGATCTGGATCGGCCACGTGATGCTGTGCCTGTCGTTCGTCGCGGTGATCGTGCAGTCGCGCGTGAAGGAGCTCGATCGTTCGATCGAGGAAGCCGCGCTCGATCTCGGCGCGCGGCCGTGGAAGGTGTTCTTCGTGATCACGCTGCCGCTGATCGCGCAGGCGCTGGTGTCCGGCTGGCTGCTTGCCTTCACGGTGTCGATCGACGACGTGATCCTGTCCGCGTTCCTGTCGGGCCCGGGTTCGACGACGCTGCCGCTCGTCGTGTTCTCGCGCGTGCGGATGGGGCTCAACCCGGAGATGAATGCGCTCGCCACGGTGTTCATCACCGTCGTGACGATCGGGGTCATCGTCGTGAACCGCGCGATGCTGGCCCGCGAGCGGCGGCACGTGCGCGACACGCGGATGTGGCACGCGGCGTCCGCGACTGAGGTATCCGGCACCTCCGCGTCGCCGTCCGCCATGCCGCCCGCGCGCGCGCCCGCCGCGCCGCCGCTGCACGACCGCATCCCGCATCCCACGAAGTGACGAACAGTGACGAACGACCAGGAGACATTCCATGAAAAAGAAGATGCTCTGCGCGCTGATCGCCGGAGCGCTGCCGGGGCTGGCTGCGGCGAACTCGAGCGCCGACCAGATCCGGACGCTGCAGCAGCAGATCGCGGTGCTGCAACGGCAGATGAGCGCGCTGCAATCACAGCTCGGCGCGAAGCCTTCGGCCGCACCGGTGGCGGCGAACGTGGCGAACGCGCCAAACCCGGCGACCGGCGCGGCGGCTGATCCGTCGGCACCGGGCTACGGGCAGGCACCGGCCGTGCTGACCAACGACGACGTGTCGGAACTCCGGCAACAAGTTGCGAACCAGCAGTTGAAGGTCGATTCGCTGACCGATGCCGCGCGCACGGGCCCGATCGCCGGGCTGTCGGTGACGGGCTACCTCGACCCGACCTACGTATACAACCGGGGTGCCGGCACGTCGTCGTTCCAGTTCGCGAATCACGAGAACGCGTACACCTACTACAACAGCACGTTCGGCGATGTATTCCTCGACATCAAGAAGACGTTCGGTGTCGGTCCGACCGCGCCGTCCGCGGAAATCACGCTGATGCCGAACCGCGGCGCGGGCCTGTCGATGATGACGGGCAGCGGCTCGAGCGGCCTGAACATCATCAACACGGCCGTCCTGACCGTACCGCTGTCGGGCACGACGGCGCTCACCGGCGGGCTCGTGACGGGCTTCGGCGGCTACGAGTACCAGCAGTCGAACATGATGCTGACGCTCACGCACAACCTGCTGTACGACTTCTCCGATCCGGGTTCGTCGATCGGCGCGGGCCTCAACTACCTGAGCGCGGACGGCCACTGGGCGTGGAAGTTCTTCGTCGGCAACGAGCAGTTCCGCAGCGCGGGCGCGGTCACGCAGACCGGCGTCAACGCGTTCGGCGACCCGATCACGACGAGCAACAAGGTGCCGACCTTCACCGCGCGCGTCGATTACCTGCGCGGCAGCGCGCTCGACGTCGGCGGCTCGATCAGCATCGGCCGCCAGACGCTGCCGAGCGCGGTCGACCCGGCGACCGGCAACGTGCGCTACGGCGTGGGCGGCAACGCACCGAGCGCGTACGGCGCGTTCTTCTTCGGCGAGGCTGATGCGACCTACACGCTCGCCGATGCGCAGTACAACGCCGAGTTCGACTACGGCCAGCAGCAGCACGGCGCGTTCAACGGCGGGCTCGCACAGTGGTTCGGGCTGTCGCTGCTCGCGCACCGCAAGTTCAACGCGCCGGTGGTCGGCCGCATGGGTGCGACGCTGCGCTACGACCTGCTCGTGAACCGGAAGAACGGCGGCGGCGGCTCGTCGATCGGCCTGAACGGCAACGGGATGGACCCGTACAACGGCTTCGGCATCGATGCGGACTGCCTGGCGCTGTCGAAGGCGAACGGCGGCGTCGGCTTCGAGTGCAAGGGCGCGACGCGGCAGGCTGCCGCGTTCGACCTGCTGTTCTACCCGACCCAGCAAGTGACGGTGAAGGTTGAATACCGGCACGACTGGGCGAGCAACAAGGTGTTCCTGCGTCACGACGGGTCGTACGAGAAGTCGAACGACCTGCTCGCCACCCAACTCATCTACGCGTTCTGACGCGACGCCGTTCGCGAGTCTTGCACATGCTCAAGTTCGAAAACCAGCAACATGTTCAGTCCTACTATGCAGCGACGGTCAACAACCATACGCGGCATCCGTCGCTCGACGGGGCCGTGACGGCCGACGTCTGCGTGATCGGCGGCGGGCTCACGGGCCTGTCCGCGGCACTCGAGCTCGCCGAGCGCGGCCATTCGGTCGTGCTCGTCGAGGCGTCGAAGATCGGCTGGGGCGCGAGCGGGCGCAACGGTGGCCAGCTGATCGCCGGGTACGCGTGCGACATCGATACGTTCTCGGCCTACCTGCCGGAAGACGACGTGCGGCGCGTCTGGGCGATGGGGCTGGAGTCGGTCGAGATCGTCCGGCAGCGGGTCGAGCGGTACGGCATCGATTGCGACCTGACCTTCGGCTACCTGACCGCCGCGAACAAGCCGCGCCATCTCGATGCGTTGCGCGCGTGGCGCGATATCGCGGCGCGCCGCTTCGGCTACCGCGGCTACGAAGTCGTCGAGCGCGCCGACATGCATCGCTTCATCGCATCGGACCGTTACGTCGGCGGCCTCCGCTACGAAGGCAGCGGCCACCTGCATCCGCTCAACTACACGCTCGGCCTCGCGCGGGCGGCGCGCGAGGCCGGCGTGACGATCCACGAGGACACGCCCGCGATTGCGCTCGATCGTGCCGCGCCGCATCACCGCGTGACGTGCGCCCGCGGCCACGTGGATGCCCGTCATGTCGTGCTGGCCTGCAATGCGTACCTGGGGCGGCTGGCGCCGGCGCTCGCGCGCAAGATCATTCCGGTCGCGACTTACCTGATCGCAACGGAGCCGCTCGGCGACGCGCGCGCGGCCGAAACGATGCCGGCCAATGCGGCGATCTGCGACACCCGTTCGGCGCTCGACTATTTCCGGCTGACACGCGACCGCCGGCTGCTGTGGGGCGGCAAGGCCAGCAGCTCGACGAACACGCCGCGCGATCTCGCGGCCGCGATGCGGCGCGACATGCTGAAGACGTTCCCGCAACTGACCGATGTGCGGATCGACTACGCGTGGGGCGGACTGATCGACGCGACGATGAATCGCGCACCGCATTTCGGCAGGCTCGAGCCGACCGTGTATTTCGCGCAGGGATTTTCCGGACACGGCGTCAACGTGACGGGCCTCGCGGGGCGGCTGATCGCGGAAGCGATCGACGCGCAGGCCACGCGCTTCGACCTGTTCGGCCGAATTCGCCATCGCGACTTTCCGGGCGGGCGCGCGCTGCGCACGCCGATGCTGGCGCTCGCGATGACCTGGCACCGGATGATGGACCTGCTCTGATCCGGGCGGGCGGTTCACCCGTCCGCACGGCACCGAAACGTTTCGAATCACTCATGCCCTGGAGGCACTCATGACCAACCTCACGAATCTCGTCGACCTGATGCGCGCACCGGCGAAGCTCACGCAGAGCCGCGTGCCGAGCGGGTTGCTGCTCGACGGCAATCCGCTGCAGACGCTGTCGCATCACTACATCAGCCCGTGCGGGCAGTTCAGCTGCGGGATCTGGGCATGCACGCCCGGCCGCTGGACGATCGAGTACGACGAGTCTGAGTATTGCGAGATGCTGAGCGGCGTCGCGATCGTGCGCGACGCGGACGGCCGCGAGCGCGTGTTGCGCGCGGGCGACCGCTTCGTGATTCCACCGGGTTTTCGCGGCACGTGGGAAGTCGTCGAAACGTGCCGCAAGATCTATGCATCGCACGCACCGCAAGCCGGACAGCCGACCGCGTAACGCGCGGCCGGTTCAGGACAACCATCGAGATCAACGAGGAGCAACCCATGACCCAGGAATTGTGGCGTCTCAGCGCGGCCGAGATGGCCGAGCGCGTCGCGCGTCGCGACGTGTCTGCCACCGAACTCACGCGCAGCTGCCTGCAGCGGCTTGAAGCAGTGAACCCCGTCATCAACGCGATCGTCGACGTGATGACCGACAGCGCGTTGCAGGCGGCGTCCGATGCCGATGCCGCGATCGCGCGCGGCGCACCGGTCGGCCCGCTGCACGGCGTGCCGGTGACCGTGAAGATCAACGTCGACACGGCGGGATACGCGACGACCAACGGCGTGCGCGCGTTTTCGGACCTGGTTGCGCACGAGGACAGCCCGGTGACCGCGAACCTGCGCAAGGCCGGCGCGATCGTGATCGGGCGCAGCAATGCGCCGGCGTTTTCGTACCGCTGGTTCACCGATAACGACCTGTACGGCCGCACGTCGAATCCGTGGGATGCGTCGCTGACGCCGGGCGGTTCCAGCGGTGGCGCAGCCGCGGCGGTGGCGGCCGGTATCGGCGCGATCGCGCACGGCAACGACCTGGGTGGCTCGATCCGCTACCCGGCCTACGCGTGCGGCGTCGCCGGGCTGCGGCCCAGCACCGGGCGCGTGCCGGCGTACAACCCGACGCAGTCGAAGGACCGCACGCTCGCGGTGCAGCTCGCGTCCGTGCAGGGGCCGCTCGCGCGCACGGTCGGCGACCTGCGGCTCGCGCTCGACGCGATGGCGGCAGGCGACGCGCGCGACGCATGGTGGATGCCGGTCGCGCCGAATGCACGTGAAGCCGCGTTCCCCGCGCGTGTGGCCGTTTGCGCGGCGCTGCCGGGCGTGCCGTCCGATCCGGTGGTGGTCGACGCGATCCGGCAGGCCGCGCGCTGGCTTGAAGAAGCCGGCTGCATCGTCGAGGAAGCGGAGCCGCCGCGGTTCGCCGAAGCGTGCGAACTGTGGCTGGACCTGGTGACCAACGAAGCGCGCAGCGGCCTCGGCGACGTGATCATGCAGCACGGCGACGCGGCGATCCGTACCGCGTTCGCGAGCCAGCGCCGTCTCGCGAAGCCGCTGGACCTCGAGGGCTACATGAACGGCCTCGCGCGGCGCACCGCGTTGCTGCGCGACTGGCAGCAGTTCTTCGCCCGCTATCCGCTGCTGCTGATGCCGGTGTCGTGCGCGCAGCCGTTCGCGATCGACGCCGATCAGCATGGCGACGACGCGATGCGCGCGATCGTCGAGCGGCAGGGGCCGCTGCTCGCGACCGCGCTGCTCGGGCTGCCGGGACTGTCGGTGCCGACCGGCATCCGCGATGGCGTGCCGACCGGCGTGCAGCTCGTCGCCGGACGCTTCCAGGAAGCGCTGTGTCTCGCCGCGGGCGAAGCGATCGAGGCACGTGCGGGCATCTTTACGCCGATCGATCCGGTCACCGGGTCGTGATCCGCGATCTTTCACGAGGAAACACATGAATCAATCGACATTCGAAGATTGGCAAGCCCGCGCGGCCGTGCTGCGGATCGAAGGGCGCGCGTTCATCGACGGCGAGGCGCGCCACGCGCAAACCGGCGCGACCTTCGCCTGCGTGAGCCCGATCGACGGTGGCGTGCTCGCGCACGTGGCCGATTGCGGCACCGACGACGTCGACGTCGCGGTGGCGGCCGCGCGCCGCGCGTTCGACGTGCGGAGCTGGGCCGGCATGAACCCGCGCGCCCGCAAGGCGGTGCTGCAGCGCTGGGCCGCGCTGATGCGCGAGCACCT
The DNA here is from genome assembly GCF_002223085.1 of Burkholderia sp. HI2714. Classification (NCBI taxonomy): domain Bacteria; kingdom Pseudomonadati; phylum Pseudomonadota; class Betaproteobacteria; order Burkholderiales; family Burkholderiaceae; genus Burkholderia; species Burkholderia sp. HI2714. The sequence goes on from NZ_NKFM01000062.1 coordinate 45,156, forward strand.
CGACGAGCTCGCGCTGCTCGAGACGCTCGACACCGGCAAGCCGATCGCCGATACCACGGCGATCGACGTGCCGGCCGCCGCGCATTGCGTCGACTGGTATGCGGAAGCGATCGACAAGGTCGGCGGCGAAGTCGCGCCGGTGGACCATCATCTGGTCGGGCTCGTCACGCGCGAGCCGATCGGCGTCGTTGCGGCCGTCGTGCCGTGGAATTTCCCGCTGCTGATGGCCGCATGGAAACTCGCGCCGGCGCTCGCGGCCGGCAACAGCGTCGTGCTCAAGCCGTCCGAGAAATCGCCGCTCAGCGCGATCCGCGTCGCGCAGCTCGCGTGCGACGCGGGCATGCCGCCCGGCGTGTTCAGCGTGGTGCCGGGCGGCGTGGAGCCGGGCAGGGCGCTCGCGCTGCATCGCGACGTCGACTGCATCGCGTTCACAGGGTCGACGCGTACGGGGCAGCAGATCATGGCGTGCGCTGCGCAATCGAATCTGAAGCGCGTGTGGCTCGAACTCGGCGGCAAGTCGCCGAACATCGTGCTGCGCGATTGCCCCGATCTCGACCGCGCCGCGCAGGCGGCCGCCGACGCGATCTTCTTCAACATGGGCGAAGTGTGTACGGCCGGCTCGCGCCTGCTCGTACATCGCGACATCAAGGACGCATTCGTCGCGAAGCTGGTCGACGCGTCGCGGCGCTTCGCGCCCGGGCACCCGCTCGATCCGTCGGTGACGATGGGGGCGATCGTCGACCGCACACAGCTCGAGCGCGTGATGGGGTATATCGGTGCCGGGCGCGACGAAGGCAAGCTCGTCACGGGCGGCGCGCGCGTGCGAGAGGAGACGGGCGGGTTCTATGTCGAGCCGACGGTGTTCGAGGTGAAGCCCGATGCGAAGATCGCCCGCGAGGAGATCTTCGGGCCGGTGCTGTCGGTGATCGTGTTCGACGATGTCGACGAGGCCGTGCGGATCGCCAATGACACGGAGTATGGACTGGCCGCCGCCGTCTGGTCGGCCGACCTCTCGACCGCGCACGCGGTGGCACGACGTCTGCGCGCGGGCACCGTGTGGGTCAACTGCTACGGCGACGGCAGCGACGACATGAACTTCCCGTTCGGCGGTTACAAGCTGTCGGGCAACGGTCGTGACAAATCGCTGCATGCGCTCGACAAGTACACCGAGCTGAAGTCGACGATCGTGCGGTTGTAATGCCATGGGCGACGCGCGGCCTGGGCAACGAGGCCGCGCGTCTTGCGCATCCGGACAGGTGGGTTACTGCTCCGCCTTCTCCACGTCCGCCGTCTCCCCGAGGAACCCGCCGCTCTGGTGCGCCCACAGCGCCGCGTAAATACCACCCGCCTGCAGCAGTTGCTGGTGCGTACCTTCCTCGACGATGCGCCCTTCGTCGAGCACGATCAGCCGGTCCATCGCCGCGATCGTCGACAGCCGGTGCGCGATCGCGATCACCGTCTTGCCGCTCATCAGATCGTCGAGGCTGCGCTGGATCGCGACTTCGACCTCGGAATCGAGCGCGCTGGTCGCCTCGTCGAGCACGAGGATCGGCGCGTCCTTGAGCATCACGCGCGCGATCGCGACGCGCTGCCGCTGGCCGCCCGACAGCTTCACGCCGCGCTCGCCGACTTCGACGTCGTAGCCGCTGCGCCCATGGCGGTCGCGCAGTCGCTCGATGAACTCGGACGCTTCCGCGCGCACGGCTGCGTCGTGCATCTCGCGCTCGGTCGCGTCGGGGCGACCGTACAGCAGGTTCTCGCGCATCGTCCGGTGCAGCAGCGACGTATCCTGCGTGACCATCCCGATCGCGCCGCGCAGGCTGTCCTGCGTCACGTGCGCGATGTCCTGCCCGTCGATCCGGATCGTGCCGCCGCCCACGTCGTAGAAGCGCAGCAGCAGGTTCACGAGCGTCGACTTGCCGGCACCCGAGCGGCCGATCAGGCCGATCCGCTCGCCGGGCCGGATCGTCAGGTTCAGCCCGTCGAATACCGCGCGATCGTTGTCCTCGTGCGCGAACTGCACGTTGTCGAACACGATCTCGCCGCGCTGCACCGTGAGCGGCTTTGCGTCGGGCGCGTCGACCACGCTGTGCACCTTCGTCAGCGTGTTGATGCCGTCCTGGATCGTGCCGACGTTCTCGAACAGCTCGGTCATTTCCCACATGATCCAGTGCGAGTAGCTCGACAGGCGCAGCGCCATCGCGATCACGGCGGCGACCACGCCCGCACTCGCCTCGCCGTGCATCCACAGAACCAGCGCGAGGCCGGTCGAGCCGACCAGCAGCAGCGTCGACAGCAGGTGATTGACGACCTCGAACGCGCTGACGAGCCGCATCTGCGCGTCGCCGGTCGCCTTGAACGCCTCCATCGCGCGGCGCGCGTGGTCGGCTTCGCGCCGCGTGTGCGAGAACAGCTTGACGGTCGTGATGTTCGAATACGCGTCGGTGATGCGGCCCGTCATCAGCGCGCGCGCATCGGCCTGGCGGCTGCCGACGGCACCGAGGCGCGGCACGAAATACGCGCACGCCAGGCCGTAGCCGAGCGCCCACAGCGCGAGCGGGATCATCAGCCGCCAGTCGAAGCTGGCCGCGAGCGCGAGGATGCCGATCAGGTACGCGGCGACGCCAATCACGACGTCGACCGACATGAACAGTGCGTCGCGCACCGCGAGCGCGGTCTGCATGATCTTGGTCGTCACGCGACCGGCGAACTCGTTCGCATAGAACGACAGGCTCTGGTCGAGCATCAGCCGGTGAAACAGCCAGCGCAGCCGCATCGGGAAGTTGATCGCGAGCACCTGGTGCTTGACCATCGTATGCAGCGCGATCAGCAGCGCACTGCCGGCGAGGATCGCCGCGAACCCGGCGAGCGTGCCGAAGTGCCGGCCGCCGAAATCGGCCGGCGTCGAGGACGCGAGCCAGTCGACCACGCGGCCCATCATCGCGAACAGCGCGGCTTCGTACGCGGCCAGCGCGGCCGACGTCAGCGCGATCAGCAGGATCCAGCTGCGCGCGCCTTTCGTGCACGCCCAGACGAACGAGAAGAATCCCCGCGGCGGCGTGACGGGATCTTCGAGCGGGAAAGTCGGCAGGCGCCGTTCAAACCACGAAAACATTGAAACCTCTCCTTGATGCGGCCACGCCGGCCGGCGCGGCCCCTATTGCCCGTTTCATGCGCGACGCCTTCGAAGGCGTCGCCGTGTTGCACACGTGTTCACTGCGCCCGAATCCACGCTTCGATCGGCCCGAGCGTGCCCGGTGCATAGGCATCGCGCCCGAGCACCGTGTACAGCCACTGCTTCCACGTCGGCCAGTCGGACTCGAGCTGGTAGTCGAACCAGCCGGCGCGCAGCAGCGCATGCGTCGCACCGGGCACGACCACCACGCGCCGGTCGGGCCGGTTCGCGAACGCATGCGTGTAAGTGTTCGCCTCGTCGACCGGATCGACATTGCGATCCTGCGCGCCCCACACGGCCAGCACCGGCCCCTGCATCGTCGCGAGCGCCTGTGACGCGTCTTCCAGGTAGTTGCGCGCGATGAAGCCGAAGCGGCGCGGCTCGATGTCCGGGCGGCGGCGCGGATCGGCCGGCACGTCCGCCTGGCCGAAGATCGCGTCGTTGGCGCGTCGCTCGGCGGCCAGTGTCGCATCGATTCGATCCGGCTGCAGGCCGGTTGCCTGGAGCTGCTGTCGCGTCAGGTAGGTGCCTTGCCGGCGCCAGCTGACGGCGCCGCCGACGATCACCGAGAACGCGGGCCGCACCGCATTCGCGACGCGCGGAATCACCCAGCCGCCTTGCGAGAAGCCAAGCAGGCCGATCTTGTGCGCGGGACCGATGGCGGCGCGCACGCGCGCCATCGCGGCGATCGTTTCGTTCGCACGGTCCTGCATCGATTGCGCGAGCCAGTCGCCGCCGCTGCGGCCGGTGCCCTGCTTGTCCCACGCGAACACGCCGATACCGGCGTCGAGCAGGCTGTTGACGAGCGGCAGCATCGCGTCGTCGGAGAAACGCGTGCGTGGCCCGTCGCCGTGGACGAGCAGCACGATCGGCGCAGCGGACGCGTGGGCCGGCAGCGCGAGCGTGCCGACGAGGTCGGCTTCACCGGTGCGGAATGCGAGCGTCGACACCTCCGCGCCCTTCAGCTCGAAATCGGACAGGCCGCGCAACGCGATTGCCCCCACCGCGGCCAGCAGGAGCAGGACGAGCGCGATGCCGGCAATGGCGATTCGTTTCAAGAGGCCCTCGGAGCGGCGGTGTGAGCGGAGGTCGCAGGCGGCACGGGCACGATGCCTTGACGCCTGCAGGACGTCGCCACGATAATAGATCGACTAATCAGTCTAATAAAGATTCGAGTCATCGTCTAGCACGGAGTGCCTGTTGAGAAAGATCGACCCTGAAAGAGCGGAAGCGAAGCGGCGCCAGATCCTGGACGCCGCGATCGACTGTTTTGCGCGCGACGGCTTCCATGCGACGTCCACGGCCGCGATTTGCAAGGCGGCCGGCATGAGCCCCGGCAACCTGTTCCACTATTTCCCGACGAAGGCGGCGATCATCGAGGCGGTCGCGCAGGAGGACCAGTGCGAGATGGCGGAACTGTTCGCACGGCATGCGGACGCCGACGATGCGCTGACCGCGATCGAGGAGATCGCACTGGCATTGATGGAATTGTCGAGCGAGCCCGTCTATGCGCGCATCAGCGTGGAGACCGCGGCGGAGGCGACGCGCAATCCGGACGTCGCCGCGCTGTTCGCGGCGAACGAGGCGCAGGTGAAAGGGCGGATGGTCGCGCTGATCAAGCGTGGCGTCGCGCAAGGGAAGATCGACGGCAGCCTGAAGCCCGATCTCGTCGCGACCTGGCTGCTCGCGCTCGCGGAAGGGGCGGTCGGGCGCGTCGTGTTCGAGCCGGGGTTCAAGCCGCGCGCGCACCGGGCGATGCTGCGGACGATCATTCAACGGATGTTGAAGCCGCAGTAGGTATTTACGTGACTTAGCGCTAGCCCGTCCGTCATCGCAACCGGCGCGCTACGTCGCGTCGACATGCCTATCGCTTGGTGGATTACCGTCAGTCGCTCGTGGAGCAATCGTAGGACTAGCGCGTTCCGACGTTAGCTCTTGGATGGCGCCTCGTGTCAACCGCCGCTCCAGTTGGATGTTCGACGAAGGTCAGGGCGACCGCCGGCTGGAAGGGGAGGCGCACACTGGATTTCGGGCCGCTCAAGGAAATGATTGGCTGACGGTGCTGTACCTGTCGCGCATCTACTTCACCTTCTCCGTGTGTGGGCCCTCGACCCTTCGACTGACTGCGTGTTTTCGACTTCGGATCGTGATGAAAATCCGAAGTTGCCCGCGAATTTACCATCCCAGCATATTGAGGGTATGAACCTAATGTACTTCGTTGTAGTTTGTGGCGTACACCAATATCGCCAAAACTGAGGGGTGAGAGAAAGGAAAAAGAAAGGAGTGTGTTTTGAGTATGTAATTATTGCGACGGAAGGTCCATCTCGAAACTGGTTTGTGTTTCAATTCTCGTCAGACATATTGCGGGTACCTGGGCTAGGATGCATTCTTATAGCTTGTAAATGCCGACCGAATCACAGCCTCCAAAGCCGGGACTGTTTCCATGAGAGAGCGGGCCGATGTAGCAGCCCGCATTGATAACAAGATGGATATGCGTATGAATATGACCGAGTTGGTTCAAGCGATTCGTGGCGGCCTGATCCAGCACGATCGCTTGCTGAAGACAGATATTCCGTCGCTGCCAGTCAATACATTGATACCTCGTCGGGCTGTCCTCCATTCAGAGCTTGGCCGGGATTTCAGCGTTACGCTGGACGCGGTATCCACGGCGGGCGACATCGAGCTCAAGACACTAATCGCTCGGCCGATGACGCTGTGGATTCAGCAAGCGAACCGATCATATCTCCCAGTCAACGGCTACATCCACACTGCACGAAGACTCGGATCGGACGGCGGGTTGTCAAGCTATCAATTGACCTTTGCATCATGGATGCATTTCCTCAAGTTTCGCAGTGATATGCGGTACTGGCAGGATAAAAGCGCAGATGGGATCATCGCGGATGTATTCGATTCGCATCCCCAGGCGCGTGGACAGTACCGGTTTGCGTTATCGAGGTCGTTGCCATCGCGCTCGTACTGCCGTCAGAGCGAAACCGACTGGAACTTTGTGCACCGCCTGATGGAGGATGAGGGACTATTCGGTTTCTGGCGACACAGCGAAGATGGCAAGACTCACATGCTTGTCGTTACCGACGACATCTATGCGATCGATGAGATGTCGTCTAACCGGATCGAATTTTCCCGGTCGGGAGTAATTGGAGAAGCCGACGCATTTACTCAATGGGCGGGTTCGCGAACATTGCAGAGCGCGCTGCATACGACGTGCACGTTCGACTACAAGGCGCCGTCTGCCCCCGTCAACCCCAAAGGCACAACACTGCCGACCCGGGCCGATCAAGGGAGCTTGCCCGAACAGGCCGAAGTGTATGAATATACCGGCGCCTATACATATCTGGATCAGGATCGTGGCGAGCATCTTTCAAAGATTCGCCTGGAAGAATGGGAATCTCGAGCGAAGCGGTTCTTTGGTGTGGGAGGCGTTCGTGGTATTGATGCCGGACGACGCTTCACACTGACCGGCCATCCTGAGCATGATCGTGATGAGGCCAGTCAGCGTGAATTCGTGGCAATCAAGGTGCACAGGTACATCGAGAACAACCTGCCGCTGTCCAATCTGGAAGCCAGTTTTCCGCATAGTCTGCAAAATCAGTTGGTCAAGGCCAAAGCCGGTATTTCAGGAGAAACCGCGCTCACGGTTACGCATGAAGACGGCTCGGTTGGTTTCTATCTGGTTGAAGTCGAATCGCAGCGTGTGACCGTACCGTATCGCAGTTCATTCGAGCACAAAAAGCCGGTAATGCAGTTTGAGACAGCGATCGTTGTCGGCCCGAAAAATGAAGAGGTCTATACGGATGAACTGAACCGGGTCAAGGTCATGTTTGTCTGGGACCGGCAGAGTCAGGGGGATGAACGTGCGTCGTGCTGGGTACGCGTGGCTCAGTCAGATACCGGTGGGGGCTACGGAAGCGTGCACGTTCCGAGAGTCGGCGAAGAGGTGCTCGTAGGTTATGTCGGCGGAGATTGCGACAGACCGATTGTTCTACATCGCGTTTATAACGGGCGCGTACAGCCGCAGTGGCACAGCAACGGCATCCTGTCCGGCTACCGATCGAAGGAGTACTCGGGAGTCGGCTACAACGAGATGGTTCTCGACGATGCAACAGGTCAAAACCGGCTACGGCTGTTTAGCAGTAGCGCGAATTCTATGCTTCATCTGGGCTATCAGATCGATCAGAACGGAAACACGCGGGGGGCATATCTGGGAACGGGTTTTGACTTGAGAACCGATTCGCACGGTGCGGTACGTGCAAATGGCGGCCTCTATGTGACGACGCATACGACATCGGCGGGAAGTCAACCGATTGATGCATCGCTTACGCAGCAGCAGCTTGCTCGCGCGGAAAACGTCGCTAAAGGGCTATCGGACGCGGCAAAGCAACGTAATGCCGAAGATTTGCAGGCCCAACTCGACACGCTCAAACAGTATTCGGCGGCAACCAATCATTCCGTGACCGGACAATCATCGGGGGGACGAACTGCCGGAGGCGGAACAGGCAGCGCGAGCGCTTTCAAAGAACCGCTGATGTTGTTCGGCAGTCCGTCCGGTATCGGCTTCTCATCCGAAAAATCGATACGTATTACAACCGATCAGCATTTGAATCTGGTTAGTGGGCAGAACAGTCACATTGCAGCTGGTAGATCGCTGATCGCAAGCGTAGCCGAGAAGATCAGCCTGTTCGTACAGAACGCCGGTATGAAACTGTTCGCGGCGAAGGGAAAGGTCGAGATACAGGCACAAAGTGACGGAATGGACCTGATTTCAGAGAAACAACTTCGTGTAACGAGTGCCGGCGAAGATATCCTCGTCGCCGCGAAGGAAAAAGTGGTTGTTACGAGTGGTGGTGCGAGTATTACGCTCGAGAATGGAAATGTCGAAATACGGTGCCCGGGAACGTTTACGGTTAAAGCGGCATCACATTCCTTTGAAGGCCCGGCGAGTCTTGAGACCCCATTGCCGTCGCTCCCGCAAGGCGAGCTGAAAATCAAGAACGTCTATAACTTGTCGCGATAATAACGATGATTATTAGCCCTCCCTTTCTGCCTGCTTCAGGCTTGACATCCGGCGACGCATTTGAAATTGATTCGATGATGGTCGCGATTGACAACTTCGAGTTGGCGCACGGAATTTATCCTATCGCATTCGATCGACGGTGGCATACCGGTGTTCATTTGATGCCGGATTCGCAAAATGAACGAGTGCGAGCTATTGCTGATGGTGAGGTGGTCGCGTATAGAGTGTGCCAAAAAGCCATCGATGGTGGGAGCGGCAAACCTGACAGTAATGCAGGCTTCGTTTTGCTCAAACACAAAACCGAAACTGGCGAAGGTCGGGTAATCACGTTCTATTCCCTATATATGCATTTGCTGGAGCTGGACGGCTACAAGAAACTAGGCGTTAGTCTGGATGGGTTTCCTGAGTTTTTGCAAACTCCTTCGCCGGGTGAGGTGGAAATGCTTCCAGTAACGCCGCCGCCGGCTCAATCGGGAAACGGCAGGAAGATATATCGAAAAGATTCACTCGGGTTGGCTGGGCGCTGTCATGGGCAAAACCATCTTCACTTTGAAATATTCATGCTTCCAGATGATTTTGATGCATATTTCGGAGGAACGCAGCTTGATAAACTGCAGCCAAAAACACCAGCCGGTTCCGATTGTTGGGGGCATGTGTATTATATTATTCCGCCTGAGCAGGCGTTTATGGATAAACCACCAAACTCGGATTCAAAAGGAAAGATCGCTGCGCCCAGTAAAGAGGGGCTCAAAGACGTGAAATATGCAGTTCTGCAGGAGGGGAAGAACTCCCAGTGTACCTTGCATGTGGAAGTGTATTTCCATAAAGGCGACAAGTTCACGAATGTGTGGAGCGTGGCTCAAGATGGGACAAGAACTCTACTTACTCAAAAACCTGTTCAAGAATCAGGGTATGAGTATGATTTGGTAAATCGCGCAAGGGTTTTGTATCCGGACTGCCCGAGCGATGGCTACGAGTTGCTCCGTTTTGGACGAATTCTTTCATCGCAGCCAACACTGGCAACCGGTGCTGCACGTGCTACGTGGATGCGAGTAACATTTGCATCCGGGCAGGAAGGGTACATCGACGTTAATTCAGACTCCATTGTCAAGTTATCGGATGCGGATTTCCCATTTTTTATGGGATGGAAGAAGGTTAGTAAAAGCGATAACAATATGCCGTATGACAATGATGGAATGTGTGATGTCGATGAGCTAAGGAAGATTGTTAATGATGTTGCGGCGGCAACCTGGCTCCCTGAAGAGCCTGAGGACGAGGATTTTCTCAGTGAATATATTAAGAGCAATGATGTTCTGAGGGCGGTTCTCAAAGGGTTTGTGTGCCACGCGCCGACGGAGTGGGACAGCAGTCAGAACGATAAGCGATATGCAGCTCTAAATGCTCCGGGTGGATTTTATGGACAACAAAAAGAATTAAATCCGACGGGAACGGGCTATACGGATTTTCTGGATCTGCTTAAAAAATTTCAATTTTGGGATAAAACGGGATTGCCGTCCGGTGAGCTCTGGTTTTTTCATCCACTTCAGTTTATTCGGCACTTCAGGAAGTGTGGGTGGATGCAAGCAGAGGAGTTGGCGCAGTGCTTTCCTAGAACCCATTTGCGTCTGAAGCATACGAATTTTGTTACGGAATCTGTTGCCTGGAGTACTGCATATTCGCATGCGAAGGACTGGGCCGGTGCATTCAATCGTGGCACCAGGAAATATGGCCTTGATAATGGAAAATTGAGGCTGCTCCATTTTCTGGCTCACGTAATACCGGAAACGGCTAGTTTGACTCTCGTTGTCGAGGGTGGGGCCGACCATGCAGATTATGCTCCATATTGGGGGCGGGGTTTGATTCAGTTGACTCATCTTAGTAATTACTTGCCATATGGGAAGTTTAGAAAATTTCAAAATGGAAATGTGCCAAATTTATATAAGGATTTGGGGTGGGATCCGGATGAGTTGATCGCGAAGGATAATAAGGGGCATCGAAATTCAGAGAATTGCGTTGATAGTTCTTGTTTTTATATCGCAAATAAATCTGGAATGCTCGGGCATATGGACGCTGGTTGCAATCAAAGTGATGCCATTGTTGTGAGTAAAGATGTGAATGGATACGTAGCGATTGAAAATTTAAATGGCCTTGATGTGCGACTTCAGTCAGTACTTTATCTGAGAAAAATTCTCCTGGATGACGTCTTTGACGCCGAATCCGTTCAGATTGTATTCGAATGGCGTCGAAGTAGTGATAGGGAGCCAAAGCGCGATGCTCAAGGGAATATTGTGAAGCACGGAAATCCACCGAAGGACGTAATGATATTTTATAAGGCGACGCATACGATGCAGGCGCCTCTGGCCAGACAGAAACCTTGATGATGGAGCGGTAATGAAGAAGATCGTGGCATTGATGATTCTTGTTTTCTCGGCATCGGCTCATTGTGAGGTGCGGGTTGAAGACTACTGCTTCGTTTCGACTGACGGGAAGTCGACTCGCTTTGAGTTGAGAACGTATTTCGATGATTCGATCAATTGGTCGGGTGCGGTCGTTAGATACGAAAGATCAAGCAAATCGATACCTTTGGTTTTGTTGAACAATAATATCGATGAGGTCGAAAAGGGGCGTCCGGCCGAAATTTCGAGAAAATGGGCGGAAGTTTTGAATGGCTCTATTGGTGGTGAGTATGAGATGTCCAGTCAAGGAGGGAGCATAAATTCTATGACGTACAAAAATAGCAAGACAAAAAGGAAGCTTGATTTCGATTTTGATGTAAATGCCCAACGTACTGAGGGCATGGGGTGTAATTGGTAGTTTGTGTGGAGAAATGGAGGCGCATCGGGTAACGCTGAAGTCCATCGTTGGGCGGATGTCGTTGCCGCAGCGGGCACGGAATGGCGCACAACTAACCGTTCGTCGGGAAGGTTTACGGCACTCCTTTCGCCTGCGGGATCACAATGGACCACTCACGTGGCAGGCGCCACATGGACGGGCGTCAGGCGTCGGCTTCGACCGTTGCTTTGAGTCGGCCGCGATTTCCAGTGCTGTTGGACGTAGATCGGGATGATGGCTGGCGAGGCCGTGCGTATATGAGCTGCGTGGTTTCCATTCGCGCGTGTGAAACAGGTGTGGGTGCTGCTTTGCCGGCGACCACGCGGTTGTGTGGGTGATTGCGTTCCTAGTTCATTCGGGCCGGCGAACTGTCATGTGTTTGGCAAGCACGCGCGGGGAAAAATAGACCAACACCGGAACGGTTCACCTGTCTCGAGATCGCGTCAGTGACGATTGAATCACCGAGGTGGATCGACTTCGAGGCGCGTCGGCGGGCGCGAAGGCCGAGATTAAAGATGGGCCGATGGGGTTCTGGAGGATCTCCTCGACAGCGCGCGGCCAGAGTTCAAGTCTCGTCAGCATTCTGACAATATTTCTAAAAAACCCCTTGACTATCTATCTATGAGTAGATAAAGTTCGATCCATGGAAACGAAACCGACCGTCCGCGAACAGATTCTCGACCACGCGATCACGCTGATGATGCAGCGCGGTTACAACGGCTTCAGCTATCGAGACCTGTCCGACCTGGTGGGCGTGAAGACGTCGAGCATCCACTACTACTTCCCGTCGAAGGACGATCTGGTGCTGGAAGCGGTGGCGGCCTACAGCGACGAAGTCCTCGCGGCCGTGCGGGCGATCGATCCGGCGCTGCCGGCCGACGTGAAGCTGAGCCTGTACACGAAGATGTTCGGCCGCACGCTGGGCGACGGAAACCTGATCTGCCTGTGCGGGATGCTCGCGTCCGACATCGAAACGCTGCCGGAGAACGTGCGGCAGGCGGTGCAGGCGTTCTTCACGGCCAACGAGCGCTGGCTCGCGGAATTGCTGGCGCAAGGCGCGAAGGAAGGCACGCTGCAGTTCAGCGGCGAGCCGGACACGGCCGCGCGCACGCTGTACGCGGCGTTCCAGGGCAGCGTGCTGGCCAGTCGGTTGTTTCATACGCGGGCGCGTCTCGAGGATGTCGAGGCCGTCTGGAAAGCGCGGTCCTGACGGGCGGCGCGCGAGCGGTGGGGCGGTTCGCCGCCTTTTTATTGAATCTTGTTATCTATCATGTAGTAGATAGATGATTGGTGCAGAGGAATCGATCCTCTGCATTTTTTGGGAATGTTTATCTATCTATGAGTAGATAAATAAACGCGAGGCCGGCGAAGAAACCGCCGGCACGCGCTCCCCGGTTCGAAGGCTGTTTCATTCATTTGCTGAAAAAGGAGTCTGTCATGTCGATCGAAAAAGTGCTGTACCGCGCCCATGCAAAAGCCACCGGCGGCCGTGACGGCCGTGCGACGGTGCCCGAAAGCGGCCTCGACCTGAAGCTGACCACGCCGCGCGAGCTCGGCGGCGCGGGCGGTGCGGGCGCGAACCCCGAGCAACTGTTCGCCGCCGGCTACAGCGCGTGCTTCATCGGCGCGATGAAGTTCGTCGCGGCGCGCGACAAGATCGCGATCCCGCGGACGCCGCGATTGAAGGCAGCGTCGGCATCGGCGCGATCCCGAACGGCTTCGGCATCGAAGTCGAACTGAAGATCTCGCTGCCGGGCCTCGATCGCGATGTCGCGCAAACGCTGATCGACCGCGCGCACGTCGTCTGCCCGTACTCGAACGCGACGCGCGGCAACATCGACGTCACGCTCACGCTCGTCTGATCAATCGCACTGCCAACAATCCATCGCCATTCAAAGATTCGACCAAGGAGTTGCACCATGAAGATCGTCAAGCCGCTGCTGATCGCCGCCGCCGTGGCAGCCGCACTGTCCACCGCACCTGCCGCGTTCGCCGCGGGCGCCGATGCCGTCGGTCCCGATGCGAAGACGAGCGCGTTCCTCGCCGCGCTGAACGGCCAGAAGGGCCCGGGCCTCGAAACGCTGAGCCCCGCGAAGGCGCGCCAGGTGCTGGTCGACGCGCAGAACGGCGTGAAGGTCGACCTGTCCGGCATCGACGTGTCCAATCGTACGATCGAGCAGGACGGCCTGTCGGTGCCGGTCACGATCGTGCGTCCGCAAGGCGTGACGGGCACGCCGCCGGTCTTCGTGTTCATCCACGGCGGCGGCTGGGTGCTCGGCGATTTCCCGACGCATGAACGCCTCGTGCGCGATCTCGTCGTGCAATCGGGCGCCGTCGCGGTGTTCGTGAACTACACGCCGTCGCCGGAAGCGCGTTACCCGGTCGCGATCAATCAGGCGTATGCGGCGACGAAATGGGTGGCCGCGCACGGCGCGGAGATCGGCGTCGACGGCAGCCGCCTCGCGGTGGTCGGCAACAGCGTCGGCGGGAACATGTCGGCTGTCGTCGCGCTGATGGCGAAGGACAAGGGCGGCCCCGCGATCCGCTTCCAGGGGCTGATGTGGCCGGTGACGGACCACAACTTCAACACGGGTTCGTACAACGCGTACCAGCAGGGCCACTTCCTGACGCGGCCGATGATGAAGTGGTTCTGGGACGCCTATACGAAGAACGAAGCGCAACGCAACGAAATCTACGCGTCGCCGCTGCGTGCGAGCCTCGCGCAGTTGAAGGGGCTGCCGCCCGCGCTGATCCAGGTCGCGCAGTTCGACGTGCTGCGTGACGAAGGCGAGGCATACGGCCGCAAGCTCGACGCCGCCGGCGTGGACGCGACGACCACGCGCTACGACGGCACGATCCATGACTTCGGCCTGCTGAACGCGCTGGCCGACGATGCGCCGACGAAGGCCGCGACGAAGGCGATGGCCAATGAAATCGCGACGCGGTTGAAGTAACGCGATCGACGGTCGTTCGAATCGGAACAACAGGACGGCGGGCACGTTGCCCGCCGTTTTTGCGTGTGCGCGTTTCGTGCATGCCCGGCAGTGGGTCGGGCAAAACGGTTGAAACGATTGAATGGCGTTCGCGCCAGCGCACGATCGCACCCGTGCCGCCGGCATTGTTGGTACGATCGCGCGTATCGTTCACGCCGGCGCCGCAAGCCGCCGGCCATCGGTCGCGCGGCCGCCCGGCAGCGCGGCCCCGTTCGGGAGAAGCGGTTCATGCTGCAGGCGTTCGCGGTCTTGCTGACCTTCCAGTGTCTCGGGGAAGGCGTGTCCTACCTGTTCGGCCTGCCGGTGCCGGGCCCGGTGATCGGCATGCTGCTGCTGTTCGGCTTCGTGATGCTGCGCCCGCAGGTGGCCGACGCGATCGAGCCCACCGCGCTCGAGCTGCTGCGCCATCTGTCGCTGCTGTTCGTGCCGGCCGGCGTCGGCATCATGGTGTCGGCCGATCGCGTGCGCGGCGATGCGGTCGCGGTCGTCTTCGCGCTGGCGGTGAGCACCACGCTCGCGATCGCGGTGACCGCGCTCGTCACGCGCGCGCTGCTGCGCCGCCAGCGGCGCGCGGGCGGTGCGGCGGAGGGCACGCAATGACGGCCTTCCCGACACTCGGCGCGATCTGGGTCTATCTCGCCGCGACCCCGCTGCTGGGCTTGACCATCACGCTGATCGCCTATCTGCTCGCGCAGGCCATCTATGCGCGGGCGCGCTTCAACCCGCTCGCGAACCCGGTGCTGATCGCGGTCGCGCTGATCGTCGTGCTGCTGACGGTCACCCACACGCCGTATCCGACGTATTTCGAAGGCGCGCAGTTCGTCCACTTCCTGCTCGGCCCCGCGACCGTCGCGCTCGCGCTGCCGCTGTACCGCCAGTGGTCGAAACTGCGCCGCGCGGCGGTGCCGCTGCTGGTCGGCCTGCTCGCGGGTTCGCTGACCGCGATCGTGTCGGCGGTCGGCATCGCGGCGCTGTTCGGCGCGTCGCACCAGACGATCGCGTCGCTTGCGCCGAAATCGGCGACGACGCCGATCGCGATGGCCGTCGCGGCCGAAATCGGCGGGATTCCGTCGCTCACCGCCGTGCTCGTGATCTCGACCGGGATTTTCGGGGCGGTGTGCGCACGCGGGATCCTCAATGCGCTGCGGGTCGACGAACCGGCCGTGCGCGGCTTCGCGCTCGGCGTCGCGTCGCACGGGATCGGCACCGCGCGTGCGTTCCAGGTCAGTGAGGAAGCCGGCGCGTTCGCCGGGCTCGGGATGGGGCTGAACGGCGTGCTGACGGCCTTCGTCGTGCCGATCCTGCTGCCGGTGCTGTCGCGCTGGATCTGAGCGCCGGCCGGGGCGGGCGCGGCCGGGTTATCGGTTTCCCTGATGGCGCCGGCGCGGCGCCGAAACGGCGGCGCATGCCGTGCGCATGTATCGTGGCCGTTATCAGGAGAATTCAGGAACGCACAGGGACAACCGAATACTGATCGGCTAACGTTGCAACGGCGCCGATGTCGCAAGCGGTCGTGTGCGCGCCGGTGTTCGACCCATTATCAACAATCGACAAGGAGATCCGGCCATGAAGCAGTCTCGCGTGGTATCGGTGGCAGTAGCAGTAACGGCGTCGTTCGGTCTGCTGTTGGCCGCCGCGCCGGCGGCATACGCGCAGGATCCGGCGTCCGCGCCGACGCAGAAGCAGCTCGACAAGGCGCAGAAGAAGGCGGCCCGCAAGGCCGCCCGGGCGCGGCATGCGTCGGACCTGAAGGCGATCGGCACGGGCAGCGGCTACCGGTTGACCAACGACCAGAGCAACTATCCGCAGAACGCCGCGCAGAAGGCGCCCGCGACGAAGGCAGCGCCGGCCGCCCCGGCATCGGGCCAGTAACGGCCGGAACCCGGGCACAGTGCGAACGGCGCCGGATCGACCGGCGCCGTTCGCGCATGTGCGGGGCTGCCCGAACGGCCGGGCCGCCGCGTTACGACGCGAGCTTGCTCGCGATTTCCGCGACGTGCTTGCCCTGGTAGCGCGCGATGTCGAGCTCGTTCGCGCTCGGCTGGCGGCTGCCGTCCGCGCCCGCGAGCGTGGTCGCGCCGTACGGCGTGCCGCCGGTGATTTCGTTCATGTTGACGAGGCCGCTGCATGCGTACGGCACACCCACGATCACCATCCCTTGATGCAGCAGCGTCGTGTGGAACGACGTGATCGTCGTTTCCTGGCCGCCGTGCTGCGTGCCGGTCGACGCGAACACGCTGCCGATCTTGCCGACGAGCGCGCCCTTCATCCACAGGCCGCCGGTCTGGTCGAGGAACGTGCGCATCTGGCCGGCCATGTTGCCGAAGCGGGTCGGCGTGCCGAAGATGATCGCATCGTAGTCGGCGAGTTCGTCCACCGTCGCGACCGGCGCGGCCTGGTCGACCTTCACGCCGATCGCGCGGGCCTGGTCGACGGGAATCGTTTCCGGCACGCGCTTGAGCGTGACCTCGACGCCGGGCACCGATTTCGCACCCTCCGCGACGTGCTGCGCCATCGTTTCGACGTGCCCGTAGGACGAGTAGTAAAGAACGAGAACCTTGGCCATGTTGCGAATCTCCGATTAAAAGGGCCCCGCGTTCAGCGGGGCCCGGTTTC
Organism: Burkholderia sp. HI2714; assembly: GCF_002223085.1. Classification (NCBI taxonomy): domain Bacteria; kingdom Pseudomonadati; phylum Pseudomonadota; class Betaproteobacteria; order Burkholderiales; family Burkholderiaceae; genus Burkholderia; species Burkholderia sp. HI2714. Next base: position 61,804 of record NZ_NKFM01000062.1, read on the forward strand.
CCGAACGGGCGTCATGCCCACTCGGCCGTTACTTCGACCGGACGCAGGTCGAACACCAGCACTTCGGCATCCTTCCCGTCGGCGAACGTCAGCGCCTGTTCGTCGCGGATGCGCACGCCGTCGCCTTCGCCGAGCGCCACGCCGTTGACCGTCACGCTGCCGCGTGCCACGTGCACGTAAGCAAAGCGGTTCGGCGCCAGTTCCAGCGTCGCGCGTTCATCGCCGTCGAACAGGCCCGCGTAGATCCGCGTGTCCTGCCGGATCTTCAGCGAACCGGCGTCGCCGTTCGGCGAGACGACGAGGGCGAGCTTGCCGCGCTTGTCGTCGGCCGTGACGTTCGTCTGCTGATAACGCGGCTCGGCACCCTTTTCGGCCGGCCCGACCCAGATCTGCAGGAAGTGGACCGGCAGTTCCGGCGAGTGGTTGAACTCGCTGTGACGCACGCCGGTGCCGGCGCTCATCAGCTGCACGTCGCCCGGCACGATCACCGAACCGGTGCCCATCGAGTCCTTGTGTTCCAGCGCGCCGTCGAGCACGTACGACAGGATTTCCATGTCGCGGTGCGGGTGCGTGCCGAAGCCGCGGCCCGGGGCGACGCGGTCGTCGTTGATCACCAGCAGGTCGGAGAAGCCGACTTGCTTCGGATCGTAGTAATTCGCGAACGAAAACGTATGACGGGAGCTGAGCCAGCCATGCTCCGCACGGCCACGTTGGTTTGCTGCACGGGTTTCGATCATGATTTTTGTTCCTCAAGACGCCGGACCTCGGAAGTGAGCCCGGCCGTTCGTTGAGATGAATCTTAGGTCAATCGATTTGACAAATAAATGGCTGTGGCGATAATGACTGTCGCTATGGAGTGGACAATATGGAACTCAACGATCTCAGGATCTTCGTCGCGACGGTCGATGCGGGCAGCTTTACGGCGGCGGCCGACCAGCTGATGCTGTCCAAGCAGTTCGTCAGCCGGCGCACGATGGCGCTGGAGGCGTCGCTCGGTGTGCGGCTGTTGCACCGGAACACACGCAATCTCGCGGTGACCGAATCGGGGCAGGAGTTCTATGCGCGCGCGCAGCGGATCCTCGCGGAGATCGCCGATGCCGAGCAGGCGATGTCGGTGCGCAGCACCGAGCTGCACGGGTCGCTGAAAATCAGCGCGCCGCTGTCGTTCGGGATCACGCACGTATCGCCGCTGATCGCCGAATTCCTGTCCGCGCACCCGGCCGTGCGCCTGAACCTCGACCTGACCGACCGGCGCGTCGACCTGATCGGCGAGGGCTTCGATCTCGTGCTGCGGATCGGCTCGCTCGAGGATTCGACGCTGATCGCGCGCCCGCTCGGCGCATGGCGGATGGTTGCGTGCGCGAGCCCCGCCTACCTGAAGCGGCAGGGCACGCCGCAGACGCCGGCCGATCTCGCCGGCCATACGTGCGTGCTGTACGGGCGCGAGCGGCGCATCGGCTGGGAATTCCGCGTCGACGGCGCAGCGCGCACGTTCGACGTGCAGGGGCCGCTGGTCGCGAACAACGGCGAGGTGGTGCGCGACGCGGCGATCGCGGGGCTCGGCATCGCGCTGCTGCCGGATTTCATCGTCGGCGGCGCGCTCGACAGTGGCGCGCTCGTGCCGGTGCTCGACGCGTATGCGCCGTCGCCGATCACGCTCAATGCGGTGTTTCCGCAGCATCGGGAAGGGTTCGTCACGCTGCGCACGTTCATCGGGTTTCTCGCGGAACGGCTCGGCGAGGCTGCGCCGGCGGGGAAGGGCGGAGCCGGCCGGGCGCGGTAACGGGCAGGGTTGCGGGGAATGAGGGTGCTATTCTCCGCAGAATGTGCGGAGAATATTGAGTCATGCGGTGAATCGGTGGGATAATCTCCGCATCATGAGCGGAGATTGCACCTACATCTGGGAGTCGGCCGACTGGCCTACGTGGCGCTTCGACCTCCCTGCACTGGCGACGCCACTCGCCGACGTCAGCCGTGCGCAAGGCATGCTGGCCGGGCGGCTGGCGGATGTCGGCCTGGCGTTGCGCGACGAAGCCAGCCTGGCCGCGCTGACGGAAGACGTCGTCAAGACCAGCGCCATCGAGGGCGAAAGCCTGAACGTGGCGTCGGTGCGGTCGTCGATCGCGCGCCGGCTCGGCGTCGATATCGGCGCGCTGGCGCCGGTCGATCGTCACGTCGAGGGCGTGGTCGACATGGTGCTGGACGCGACGACCCACTCGGCGGCGCCGGTCACGGATACCCGTCTGTTCGGGTGGCATGCGGCGCTGTTCCCGACCGGCTACTCGGGGATGTCGCGGATCACGGTCGGCGGCTGGCGCACCGACGCCACCGGGCCGATGCAGGTCGTGTCCGGTCCGATCGGCCGGCAGCGCGTGCATTTCGAGGCGCCGCCCGCCGCGCGCCTCGCCGGCGAGACCGCGCGCTTTCTGGCGTGGCTCAATGCCGAGCCGGTCGAGCCCTTGCTGATCCGCGCCGGCCTCGCCCACCTGTGGTTCGTCACACTCCATCCGTTCGACGACGGCAACGGCCGGATTGCGCGCGCGCTCGGGGATCTGGTCCTCGCGCGCGCCGATCGCAGCCCGCAGCGCTTCTACAGCCTGTCGGCGCAAATCCAGCGCGAGCGCAACGCGTATTACGACGTGCTGGAGCGGACGCAGCGCGGCTCGCTCGACGTCACGGAATGGCTCGCGTGGTTCCTGACCGCGCTCGGCAGGGCCATCGATCACGCGCACACGACGCTCGACGCGGTGCTGGTGAAAGCACGCTTCTGGCAACGCTGTGCCGGTTTCGCGATGAACGCACGCCAGGTCAAGGTCATGAATCGCCTGCTCGACGGCTTCGAGGGGAAGCTGACTTCCACCAAGTGGGCGGCGCTCGCGAAGTGCTCGCAAGACACCGCGCTGCGGGACATCACCGAACTCGTCGAGCACGGCATGCTGCGCCGCTCGTCGTCCGGCGGCCGGAGCACGAGTTACGAGCTGGCGCCGGTCGACGGCTGACGCCGGCCCGGGGCGTGCCGGCAAGCGTCGTCCGAGGCGGAGAGACGTCGCGTCACCGCTTCGATCGTTGCCGCGTTGACCGGGCAGCGCCGGACCGCGCCGGGTAGTGGACCACTGGCCCAAGCGATTGCCCGCATCTGGCACTATCCCGCGCCTTTTTGTCTTCGAATACTGGATTCGACGGTGGATGTCGACCACGCGACATCGGTCGCCGCCGCGTAGGCCCCTTTCGCACGAACCCGCTTTCGAGGAGACACGCATGCTCAGGTACCTGATCGGCATCGGTATTCCGTATCTCGGCGTGATCGGCGTGCTGCCCTGGGCGGCCGCGCAGGATCGCTACGTGCTGGGCGTGCCGTTCATCTTCATGTGGATCTTCGCGTGGTTCGTGCTGACGTCCGGCTGCCTGTTCGCGTGCTGGATGCTGTTCGACCGCCGCGCGAGCGGCGCCGCCTAGCGCACGCATCCGTTTCCCGCGGACCGCCGGCCGCCCGCGCTTTCCGGCGAACCCTACGCATTCCTTTCCTTCGCAGAGGTGCGCATGTCCACGGTCGTCTTCGCCGCGCTGATCGCGCTGTCGCTCTATCTCGCCATTCGATCCGGCCGTGGCCGCGGCAAGCAGAGCGTGCATGACTTCTTCGTCGCGTCGCGCCAGTTCGGCACGGCGCTCGTGTTCTTCCTGACCGCCGGCGAGATCTACAGCATCGGCACGATGGTCGGCTTCCCCGGCGGCATCTACGCGAAAGGGCCGACCTACGGCGTGTGGTTCCTCGGCTACATCCTGCTCGCCTACCCGATCGGCTATTTCGTCGGCCCGAAGATCTGGGAGGCCGGCAAGCGTCACAACGCGATCACGCTGCCCGACCTGTTCAAGGGCCATTACCGCAGCCGCGGGCTCGAGCTGGTCGTTGCGTGCGCATCGATCCTGTTCCTGATCCCGTGGGGGCAGCTGCAGTTCACCGGGCTCGTCGCGGCGCTCAAGGGGCTCGGCTGGCACGTCGAGCCGCTGTACCTGATCCTCGTGTGCGCGGCGCTCGCGTTCACCTATATCGCGATCTCCGGCGTGCGCGCGTCGGCGTACATCGCGATCCTGAAGGACATCCTGATGCTGCTCGCGATCGTCGTGACGGGCGTGGCCGTCGCGTGGCAGGTGGGCGGCGTGCATCCGGTGTTCGACGCCGCGAGCCGGCAGGTCAGCAACACGATGAGCGGATCGCAGCTGCGCTTCTCGATGAGCACGATGCTGTTCCAGTCGCTCGGCTTCTACCTGATGCCGTTCGCCGCGCAGAATTTCTTCACCGCGCGCGGGCCGGACGCGATCCGGCGCACGCAGGTCGTGATGCCGCTGTACATGCTGATGTATCCGTTCCTCGTGATCGCGTCGTACTACGCGATCACCGCGAACCTGACGCTCGCGTCGCCGAACGACGCGTTCTTCGCCGCCGTCACGCACCTGCTGCCCGGCTGGCTGATCGGCCTCGTCGCGGCCGGCGCCGCGTTGTCGGGGCTGCTCGTGCTGGCCGGCATCTGCCTCGCGATCGGGCCGATCGTCACGCGCAACCTGATGCCGAACCTGCCCGAGTCGCGCCAGAAGCGCGCGGCGAAATACGTGATCGTCGGCTACCTGCTGCTGTCGATCGCGACCACGATGCTCACGCCGAACCTGATGCTCACGCTGATCAACACCACGTACTACGGCGTCACGCAGTTCCTGCCGGGCGTGCTGATCCTGCTCGCGGGGCGCCGGGTGCGGCCCGTCGCCGTCGGGGCCGGGATGATCTGCGGCCAGGTGCTCGCGATGATCTTCTACGTGTTCCATGTCGACTTCGGCGGCATCAATCTCGGCCTCGTGTGTCTCGTCGTCAACGTGCTCGTCGTCGCGGCCGTGCATGCGATGCTGCATGGCCGTCCCGTGAAGCAATACGCCGTATCCTGATGCATCGGCGTTCCGCCGCAAGGAGAACCGCATCCCATGCCAGCATCCGCAACCCCGGCCGCGCCCGTGACGGTGTTCACGGCGCGCCGCATCCTGACGATGAACCCGGCGCAGCCGTCGGCCACGCACGTCGCCGTGCGCGACGGCCGCATCCTCGCGGTCGGCGATGCCGCCGACGCCGCCACGTGGCACGCGCGGTTCGGCGCGTGCACGACCGACGACACGCTGCGTGACAAGGTGCTGATGCCGGGGCTCGTCGAAGGGCATTGCCACCTGATGGAAGGCGCGATGTGGGACGCCGTGTACGTCGGCTACTACGACCGGCGCGGCCCCGACGGCACGCTGTGGCCGGGGCTCCGCTCGCTCGACGCGGTGCTCGAACGGCTCGCGGAAGCCGAGCGCGCGATGACCGACGACGGGCCGCTGCTCGCGTGGGGCTTCGATCCGATCTTCTTCGGCACCGCGCGGCTGACCGCGCACGAACTCGATCGCGTGTCAGCGCAGCGGCCGATCGCGATCCTGCATGCGAGCGTGCACCTGATGAACGTGAACGGCGCGATGCTCGCGCGCGCCGGCATCGACGAGGACACCGACATCGACGGCGTGACGCGTGATGCCGACGGCCGCCCGACCGGCGAGCTGCAGGAGTTCGCGGCGATGCTGCCGGTGTATCAGACGATCGGCGGCAAGCTCGCGATTTCCGCGAGCGAGAAACCGCATGCCGTCTGGAACTTCGGGCGCGTCGCGCAGCTCGCGGGCGTGACGACGGCCACCGATCTCGTCAACGATCTGTCGGCCGACGGCAACCGCACGCTGCTCGAGGTCACCGCCGATCCCGATTACCCGGTGCGGATCGTGCCGGCGTTCGCGCTGCAGCGCAATCCGGCGCGCTTGGCCGACAGCGTGCTGGCGGAGATCGAGCGCAATACCGACAAGCTGCATTTCGGGCCGGTGAAGTTCATCGTCGACGGCTCGATCCAGGGCTTCACCGCGCGCGTGCGCTGGCCCGGTTACGCGGGCGGGCAGCCGAACGGGCTGTGGCTGATTCCGCCCGCCCAGCTCGTCGACGTGTTCGAGCCGTTTCATCGCGCGGGGCTGCAACTGCACGTGCATACCAACGGCGACGAAGCGACCGACGTCGTGCTCGACGCGATGGCGACGCTGCTCGCGCGCCATCCGCGTCCCGATCATCGCCATACGCTGCAGCATTGCCAGATGGCGGACGTCGCGCAGTTGAAGCGCGTTCGCGCGCTCGGGATGTGCGTGAACTTCTTTGCGAATCATCTGTACTACTGGGGTGACGCGCATTACAGCCAGACCATCGGCCCCGATCGTGCGAACCGGATGGATGCGGCCGGCTCGGCACAGCGGCTCGGCATTCCGTTCGCCTTGCATTCGGATGCGCCGATCACGCCGCTGAATCCGCTGTTCACCGCATGGTGCGCGGTGCAGCGCGAGACGGCGTCCGGGCGCGTGCTCGGCGAAGGCGAGCGACTGACGGTCGACGATGCACTGCATGCGATCACGCTCGGCGCGGCCTATACGTTGCGGATGGATCATCTCGTCGGCAGCATCGAGATCGGCAAGTTCGCGGATTTCGCGGTGCTCGACGATGATCCGTCGGTCTGCGCACCCGCACGATTGAAGGAACTCGCCGTGTGGGGCACCGTGCTCGGCGGGCGCGTGTTCCGGTCGCCGCGATGAGCACGCAGGCCGACGCTGTCCTGCCCGCTGCGGCCGCGCGCGCACCGATCGACCTCGCGGTGATCGGCGGCTATCTCGGCGCGGGCAAGACGACGGTTGTCAACGCGATCCTGCAGGCCCCGCATGGCCGGCGCATCGCTGTGCTCGTCAACGATTTCGGCGCGGTGAACATCGATGCGCGGCTCGTGCGGGCGCGCGGCGACGACGTGATCGAACTCGACAACGGCTGCATCTGCTGCACGATCGGCGGCGCGCTCGTCGATGCACTGACACGCGTCGCGACGCGCGACGTGCGGCCCGACCTGCTGCTCGTCGAAGCGAGCGGCGTGGCCGATCCCGCGAAGATCGCGCAGATCGGGCTGCTGAACGGTGCATTTCGGCTGACGTCGGTGCTCGTTGTCGCCGATGCGCTCGCGTGGCGCGACACGCTCGCCGATACGCTCGTCGGCGCGATGGCGCAGCGCCAGCTCGACGGCGCGGGCGCGATCGTCGTGACCAAGCTCGACTGCGTTGCGCCGGAACGGCGCGACGCGGTGCTCGACGACGTGCGCGCGTGTGCGCCGACCGACATCGTCGTCGCCGCGCGCCATGGCGAGATTCCGCTCGCGCTGCTGTTCGACGCGGCGGTGCCCGATCGCGGCGCGATGTCGTCGGGTTTCGCGCGTTCGCACCGCGCGATCGGACGTGACGCGATGCCGGCGTTCGCGAGCGTCACCGTCGGCGCGCCGGACGTGCTCGACAAGGCGCGGCTGCGTGTGTGGCTGAAGGCGTTGCCGCGCACGATCCTGCGCGCGAAGGGCATCGTGCGCGTGACCGATGCGCAGGGCACGGTCGCCACGCGCGTGTGCCAGGTCGCCGCGCGGCGCATCCGGTTCTCGTCGATGGAAGACGAAGGGTTGGCCCCGCACGAAGGAGACGGCGTGATGGTGTTCATCGGGTTCATCGATGCCGCCGTGGAAGCCGCATTGCGCGACGGCATCGTGCAATGCAGCGTGGGTACGGGAACGGTTGCGCTGACATCGACCATCGATTGATCGGCGCCGCGCATTCGGGTTAGGCTTCGGCGAGCAACGGCATGCGCCGCATGCCGGGCCGGGCGTTTTTACCTCGAATGCCGCGTGCAGGTAGCTTCTACAGGCGCGCGATCCTGCGACGAGTCAAGCCGATGACCATCCAGAACCAAAAGAATGCGCGCGGGCAAACCGCGACTCCCGCACGTGATGCATCACATGCGTGTTTGCGATCCATCGCAGCCGCCGCGTTGCTGACACTGCTGCCGCTCGCCGCGCATGCCGCGGGCTTCGACTGCGCGAAAGCTGCTTCGCCAACCGAGAAGGCGATCTGCGCGGACGCCGCGCTGTCGAAGCTCGACGGCGATCTCGCGGCGGCGTGGAAGCAGGCGCTCGCAAAGGGCGGCGATACGGCCGCGCTGAAAGCCGCGCAGCTGAAGTGGCTCAAACAGCGCGACCGGTGCGGCGGCGACAGGCAGTGCCTCGGCGATCGCTACCGCGAACGGCTCGCGAGCCTGAACGGCAAGCCGCTGGCCGCCGACCGCTGGCAGCAGACGTGGTACATGACGAGTGACAATCCGTCGTTCGGCGGCGTGCTGACGTTCACCGGCACGGCGCCGCGCCTGCATTTCGAGCTGGGCGGCAACAACGGCGCGAATACGGGCGGCCTCGATGGCGACGTCGTGCTGCACGGCGACAGCGGCACCTACCGCAAGGACAAATGCCGGCTCGATTTCGAACGGAATGGCGGGCGCATCGGCGTCACGCAGCACGGCGCGGATGTCGATTGCGGTGCGGGTTCGGGTGTTGTCTACGGCGGCCAGTATGTGACCGCGTCGCAGTTCCAGGCCAAACCGGCGGCCGACCTGCTGAGCCTCAAGGTCGTCGACGACGCGACGCAGAACGCGACCGCGCACAAGCTGCTCGGCGCCGATTACCAGACGCTCGTCGACAACGTCAATTACAGCGCCGACGAGAAGGATCTCGACGGGCTGAACGCGCACGTGAATTCGTACTGGGTGCGCGGCATCGCGACGACGAATGCCGCGATCGTGATGCGCCGCGGCAACGACCTGTGGATCGGGCTGCTTGTGTTCGACGCGAAGAACGCTGTCCGGATGCGCTATTACACGAACGTGCCGGCGTGGAAGAAAAACGTGCCGAAGACCATCCAGGCGTGGCACGACAATCTCGACAAGACGCTGCCGGTCGACGTGATGCAGTGACGGGCAAGCCGGGCAGCCGAAGCCGCCCGGTGCGTCTTTATTTTTTACGTCCTGGCCGAACCTGCGCCGGCGCCGCAGCCGATTCACGCATGCGCAACTCCGGCAGCACCGCATGACCGGGCCCCGTTGCGCCGTTTTCGAGCGCGTCGAGCAAGGCCCGCGCGGCCTGGCGCCCGATCGCGTTGGTGTCGACCCACATCGTCGTCAGCGGCGGCTGGATCTCGCGCGCGAGCGCGATGTCGTCGAACCCGGTGATCGACAATTGCGCGGGCACGTCGATGCCGAGCGCCTGCGCCTCGAGCAACGCGCCCAGTGCGAGCGCGTCGTTGCCGCAGATCACGGCCGTCGGCCGCGTGGCCGCGTCGCTGTCGGCGATCGCGCGCAGGCTCGCCCGCCCGAACGCGATCGTGGCCGCACCTTCGTGCTGATGGACGGGACGCACCGCGAGCCCGCGCGCGGCCAGCGTGTCGTGAATGCCGCGCAGGCGGGCCTGCACGCGGTCGTTGTCGGCGGACGGCTGCATGATGATCGCGAAATCGCGATGGCCGAGATCGAGCAGGTGGGTGGTGAGCCGCGCGAACGCCGCGCGGTTGTCGAAGCCGATGCAGCAGTGCGGGCTGTCGTCGCGATACGCATAAGTGACGACGTACGGCACGCGGTGCATCGCAAGCAGTTCGAATAGTTCCGGCGGATACGCTTCGCCGACGAGCGACACGGCTTCCACGCCGCGCGACAGCATCGCACGCACCTGGTCCAGCGCCTGCGCGGGATCGTAGTTCGAGCAGCCGAGGAACAGCGTGATGCCGTGCTCGGCCATGACCGTCTGCATGCCCGCGACTTGCGATGCGAACACCTGGTCGTCGAGCGTCGGAATGATCGCGCCCGTGATGTGGGTACGCGTGGACGCGAGTGCACGACCCGCTGCATTCGGAATCCAGTTCAGCGTGCGCGCCGCATCGCGCACGCGCTGCTGAACGTCGGCGGAGACCTTGCCGGGATCGTTGTACACGCGCGAAACGGTCGCGGTCGATACGCCGGCCAGCTTCGCGACGTCGCCGAGCACCGAGCGGCCGCTGCCGCGACGCGCGCGGGGGACACCGGCGCGGGACGGGGGCGAGCTCATCGGCTGTCTCCAGGCATAGCGGCGATGGCGGCGCTACGAGTTGTCAAATGCGTCAATGTTTACCCTCGATTCGTGGTGGCGCCGCTTGCATTCTCGCTCGAGCCTGTGAGAATGTAAGCGCTATCTTGACGTACTTTCGTATGATGTCAGACCCATATTCTATCCATATCGTGAAATTTTCATCGACGACGGCCATTCCGGCCTTTTTGTCCGTCGCAAATGTAAGCGATTACATCTGGAAATGAGCTACGCCTATCCCCCGCGCATCGCCGTCGTCGGCAGCGTGAACATCGACCTCGTCACACGTGCGCCGCGCCTGCCGGTGCCGGGCGAGACGCTGCTCGGCACCGATTTCCATACCGTCCATGGCGGCAAGGGGGCGAACCAGGCGGTCGCCGCTGCGCGCCTGGGTGCGTCGGTCGCGATGATCGGCTGCGTCGGCGACGACGCGTTCGGTGCGCGCCTGCACGACGCGCTGGCGGCCGAGGGCATCGACTTGACGCACCTGGACCGGATCGGCGGCACCGCGACCGGGGTGGCCACGATCACGGTCGGCGAGGGCGGCGCGAACAGCATCGTCGTCGTGCCCGGCGCGAATGCGCATCTCGATGCCGACCGGATCGACGCCGCGCGCGAAGCGATCGCCGGGGCGGCGATGCTCGTGAGCCAGCTCGAAGTGCCGGTCGCTACCGTGGCGCGCGCCATCGCCTGTGCCTCCGCACACCACACGCCGGTGCTGCTCAATCCCGCGCCCGCGCAGCCGCTGTTCGACGCGCTGCTCGCACGGGTCGACTACCTCGTCGTCAACGAAACCGAAGCCGAGTCGCTGACCGGCATCGCCGTCGGCGACGATGCGTCCGCCTTGCGCGCCGCCGATGCGCTGTGCGCGAAGGGCGTGGGCAACGTGCTGGTCACGCTCGGCGCGCGCGGCGTGTGCTGGCGCGGCGGTGCGGGCAACGGGCGCCTGCGGGCGATGTCGGTGGTCGCCGTCGATACGACCGCGGCCGGCGACACCTTCGTCGGCGGGTTCGCGGCCGCTCGCGCGGGCGGTGCGTCGATGGACGACGCGATCGGCTTCGGCCAGCGCGCGGCCGCGATCAGCGTGACGCGCTACGGCGCGCAGACCTCGATTCCGACGCACGACGAAGTGGCGCGCCTGGAATGCTGAATTCCGCATCAGACGGACAGGCCGGAACCGGCCCATATCACTGACATGGAGACAACCGCAATGAACGAAACCCCGACCGTTCCGCCTGCACCGCCGCGTATCCGGCGCGGGCAACGCATCGCGCTCGCGCTGTTGATGGTGAGCGGCATCGTCAACTACCTCGATCGCGGCACGCTGGCCGTCGCGAGCTCGGCGATCCGCGCTGATCTCGGCCTGTCGCTCGCGCAGATGGGGCTGCTGCTGTCGGCCTTCTCGTGGAGCTATGCGCTGTGCCAGTTCCCGGTCGGCGGGCTGGTCGACCGCATCGGGCCGCGCCGGCTGCTCGGGATCGGCCTGATCGTGTGGTCGATCGCGCAAGCGGCGGGCGGCATCGTATCGACCTTCGGCTGGTTCATCGTCGCGCGCATCGTGCTCGGCATCGGCGAGGCGCCGCAGTTCCCGTCGGCCGCGCGGGTGGTGAGCAACTGGTTTCCGCTGCGTGCGCGCGGCACGCCGACCGGCATCTTCAACGCCGCGTCGCCGCTCGGCACCGCGCTCGCGCCGTTGCTGCTGTCGATCCTCGTCGCGTCGCTCGACTGGCGCTGGGCGTTCATCGCGACGGGCGCAGCCGGTCTCGTCGTCGCCGTCGTCTGGTTCGCGCTGTATCGCGATCCGGTGCGCGCGCAACTGACTGCCACCGAGCGCAATTACCTCGACGCCGACGCGCAAAGCGCGGTGGCGGCGCCGAAACTGACGTTCGCCGAATGGCGCGGCCTGTTCTCGCACGGCACGACCTGGGGGATGCTGATCGGCTATTTCGGTTCCGTGTACCTGAACTGGGTGTACCTCACCTGGCTGCCGGGCTACCTGACGATGGAACGGCACATGAGCCTGATCCGCACCGGCTTTGCCGCGTCGGTACCGTTCCTGTGCGGATTCGTCGGCTCGCTGCTGGCCGGCTGGCTGTCGGACCTCGTCACGCGCCGCAGCCGTTCGCCGGTGGTGAGCCGGCGCAATGCGGTGGTGGTCGCGATGCTCGGGATGGTCGCGTTCACGATTCCCGCCGCGCTCGTACAGAGCAACACGGTGGCGCTTGCGTGCATTTCGGTCGTGATCTTTCTCGCCAACGCGGCGTCGGCCTGCTCGTGGGCGCTCGCGACGGCAGCCGCGCCGCCGAGCCGCATCGCGTCGCTCGGCGCGATCCAGAATTTCGGCGGTTTCATCGGCGGCGCGCTCGCGCCGATCCTGACGGGCATCATTGCGCAGAAGTGGTCGTTCGTGCCGGCGCTGCTGGCGGCCGCGGCGATCGCCTTCGCCGGTGCAATGGCCTACCTGCTGCTGGTGCGCAAGCCGATTCCCGAGCAGGCCGCGAACGCCGCGCCCGGGCCGTTGCCGGCCTGAGCACGCGGTATGCGCCACGCATTCACTGAAGCAAGGAGAAACAGATGCAACACCCGCAGCAATCGAACGTGACCATCGAGGGCATCGTCCCGGTGATGCTGACGCCGTTCGACGACGCCGGCGCGATCGACTACGCCGGGCTCGAGCGGCTCATCGAATGGTATCTGGCGCACGGCGCCGATGCGTTGTTCGCGGTCGCGCAGTCGAGCGAGATGCAGTTCCTGAGCCTGGCCGAACGCGCGGAACTCGCGCGCTTCGTGGTCGAGCGGGTGGCCGGGCGCGTGCCCGTCGTCGCGTCCGGGCACATCAGCGACGATCTCGACGCGCAGGTCGAGGAGCTGTGCGCGGCGGCCGAATCGGGCGCGCAGGGCGTCGTGCTCGTGACCAATCGCCTCGATCCGCAGCGCAAGGGGAGTGCCGCGCTGCTCGACCATCTGCACCGGCTGCTCGCGCGCTTGCCGTCGGACCTGCCGCTCGGGCTGTACGAATGTCCGGCGCCTTACCGGCGGTTGCTGTCGGATGACGAACTGCGCGCGTGCATCGATACGGGCCGCTTCGTGATGCTCAAGGACGTGAGCTGCGACCTGGAGACGGTGAAGCGGCGGGTCGCGCTCGCCGAGAGCTCGCCGCTGAAGATCCTCAACGCGAACGCCGCGATTGCGTGGGATGCGATGAAGGCGGGTTCCGCCGGCTTCAACGGCGTGTTCACGAACTTCCATCCGGACCTGTACCGGTGGTTGCGCACGCAAGGGGCGTCGAATCCGGCGCTGGCCGACGAGCTGTCGACGTTCCTCGTCGTCTCGGCGGTGTCGGAGGCGCTCGGGTACCCGGCGCTCGCGAAGCTCTATCACCAGCGAATCGGCACCTTCGCGTCGATCCGTTGCCGCGTGATCGACTACGACGTGCGCGAGCGATTCTGGGCGCTCGATGCGGTGCTCGACAAGATCGTGGCTGGCACCGAGCATTTCCGGAGGCGGATCGCCGCGTAATCGTGCGTGCGTTGCCGTCCGAGGTTGACGGTGCGAGACGGGGAACCGAACCCGGCGCAGGCTCGCGCACTGCCGGGCGTGAGTGAGGTTTCCAGGCGGGACACCATGCGCGACGGCGCGAGCCGGTCGGCCCATTGGCCGGCCGCCGCCACCACGATCGTCGGTCGGCCCGGACGCTCGTCACTTTCTCGCCAGCGTGCCGCTGCTGTTGGCACCGCCGAACAGCCGCGTCAGGTACTGCTGGTTCGAGTTCATCTTGGCCATCAGCGCGTTGAGTGCCGTGAACTGCGTCTGGTACTGCTTGGTCAGTTGCGCGGCGTAGTCGGCCAGATTCGTCTGTTGTTGCGTGATGCGTTTCAGGTCGGCGCCCAGCGCGTTCGTGCGCAGGTCGATCATCCCGCCCCGCTTCGTGAAGGTCGCGATCCGGTCGGTCAGTTGCTTGCCTATCCCGTTCGTCGAATTGAACAGGTGCGCGACCCCCGACGGGTTGTTGGTCAGCGCACTGTCGAGCTTCGCGCTGTCGGCCCTCAGCGTGCCGTCCTTCTCGAGTGAGACGCCGATCGCCGTCAGGTTCGTGTGCCCGTCGCCGTTCTTGTTGGGAACGCCGCGCGCGATGATCGACGCGAGCGAGTTGCGGATCGTGAGCAGCGTCGAATCGCCGATCAGCGGACCCTGCGCGCTCGCCCCTGGCGTGTAGCTCGACAGCGCGCCCGTCGTCTTGACGACGGCGTTGTACAGGTTCACGAAATTCGTGATCGCGGCCGCCTGCGACTTCGTGTCGGGGCTGACCGTCAGCGTCTGCGTATCGGTTGCGCTGACCGCAGCCGCCGACAAGTTCAGCGTGACGCCGTTCAGCACGCCCGACACCGTGTTGCTCGCGCTCGTCGACGCGATGCCGCTGACCGTGAACTTCGCGTCCTGCGCGACGGCGCTTTGCCGCCACGCGGCCGCGCTGTTCGCCGAGTCGATCTTCGACGGGCCGCCCGTCGTGTCGGCCGTCGACGTGACGCCGAGGTTCGACAGCCCGTTGTCGTTGGCCACGTTGCCGACCGCGACGCTGACCGTGCTCGCCGAGCCCGTCTTCGACGACGCGAGCACGAGGTGCGCGCCGTCGGTGCCGTTGATGACCGTCGCGCTGATCCCCGGGTTGTTCGTTGCCGAGTTGATCGCGGCCGCGATGCCTGGCAGCGTGTTGTTCGTGCCGTTGACGTCGACTTTGAACGACTGGCTGCCGAGCGACAGCGTCAGTGTGCCGGTGCCGAGCGCCTTCTTCCCGTCGAAGCCCGACGAAGCCAGCGCCTGCGCGGTCGCGATCTGCGTGACGCCGACCGTGTAGGTGCCCGCAACCGCGCCTGCACTCGGCGTCGCGGTCAGGCCCTTGCCGCTCGCGACCGCGGTGAACGTCGACTGCAGCCCGCCATTCGCCAGCGTGGCGAGGCCCGCCTCGAGCGCGCCCAGCGCGGACGACAGCGCGCCGAATGCGGAAATCTGTGTGGTGCCGGTCTGCTGCGACGCGGCGAGCGCTGCGGCCCGGCCGGCCGTCTTCGCGTTCACCAGCGTCGTGACGAGCGAGCCGACATCCATCGACGGATTGCCGGTCGAGCCGTTGATGATCGATTGCGCCGCCTGTTGCAGCAGGCTGTTCGTGTTCGCGCTGCTGTTCACAGGCATGTTCGTTGCCATGGGGGGCTCCGGTTGAAAAGCGATCCCGTGACGAGCGGCTGTCGACGGCCTGCAGCGATGCGCCTGCGGGCCGTGTCCGGAGCGACGCGTTCCGGAAGTCATGGGGTTGTCGGGAAAACGTAAGGTCGTGCGCTATCGTATATTTAAATCCGCATTAATTAGTAATTTTTTGTAATGATTTTTGGGGAATGTGTAGATGGAAATGCGGTGGTGGAGTGGGGGTTAAAGGTTTTGGATTTTTTGCCGTAAGCGCATCATTTTGATTTTATTTATTAATGGATTTTGACTGGAATTGAAAGCTTGCAGAGAGCGTGAATGTTTGATCAGTTTTTCGCTTGCTCGGCTAAACACCGGATCGATCGACAGTGCGCGGAAGGCGTTCTTCCCGACGGCTTTCGGGCCGAAATCCTTGCCCGCGCGACGGAATCCGCCGCGGACGACATCAACCCGCTTGCCCGTGAAACATTTTCGTTTGCCAATACGCATTTCCAGTCCAGACGTCTTTTTTCCGGAACAGGGGGGCTTCGTCGATTGGAAAGAGAGTCGAGTTTAAAAATTAATTCACAGATGGCAGATTTGTACACGTAACATATCGTCGAATAGCGATTGCAATACTTCGATGTGGCCTATGAGGATACGGAAGCCGGATATGAATGGGCGGTTTTCATGTCCTTGCAACATAAGGGCAGATCCATTTGATCGGATTCATGGCTGCCGCGTGGCGGCCTTGTTTCGCTCGATTGTCCACTTAATTGTGACAGCGAATCTTGTTTTGACGGATTGATGATTTCCGGGGAGACAGTAGACTGCACCCGTGCTTCGCCAGAACCGATCCGGAGCGCGCCAGGAGCGGCGCGACCAGGCGGATTCTTCGGCGGCGGGCCAGCCGGCTTGCTGTCCGAGTGTGCGAGGAGTGGTTCGTTGCCGACCTGGCGCGCCGATTCGGCGCGTATTCGGCACCGGACGCATCAAACCGTCAATTCAAGGGTGATTGCCATGCGTTACGTTTCACTGGAGTCGAAGAAGGACGAGCTGCTGCTGGCGGCTCGCGTGCTGTTGATGATCCTGTTCGTGCTGTTCGGCTGGCAGAAGCTGAACGGCTTCTCGGGCACGGTCGCGTACATGGCGTCGACGGGGAACCCGGCGCCCGAACTGGCAGCCGCGATCGCGGTGGCGGTCGAGCTGGCCGGTGGCCTGCTGATCGCGATCGGCTTCTACACGCGTCCGCTCGCACTCGTGTTCGCGGCTTATACGCTCGCGACCGCGTTGATCGGCCATCGCTACTGGGCATTGCAGGGGATGGAGCAATACATGGCGATGATCAACTTCTACAAGAACGTGAGCATCATCGGCGGGTTGCTGTTGCTCGCGCTGACCGGGCCGGGGCGGTATTCGCTCGACCGGAAGTAAGGCGGGCGAAGTTTCCGTTCGGGTTCGCGAGCCCGGCGCACGAGCGTGCGCCGGGCTTTGTCGTGGCGGGTGGGCGCGCGACGTGCGGCGGTTCGCGGGTGCTTGCGGCGCGCTGACTGCGTTGCCAAACGAACAGGTTCCGGACATGATTGCACGTGCACAGTGACGCTGTTCATGCCGCATTGCCTGGCGTGCTTTCGCGTCGCGTTTCGCTATCTCGCGCGCGTCTCGCGCCGCTATTCGGGGGTTTCCGGTGACGCGCAAGAGGCTGCAGAGCAGGCGCAATGCTGTGTTCGATGCGCATCGGTACCGGCCGGGCCCACGTACGCGGCGTCTCGCATCGATCATCTGCTTCAGCGCGCTGCCGACGGAGAACGACGACGTATGAGCCCGGAAGACCTGCTGCCCTATTACGAACGGGAACTCACCTTCCTGCGCCAGTACGTGCGTGAATTTGCCGCGCACTATCCGAAGATCGCGAGCCGGCTGTCGCTGACCGGCGGGATGGACAGCGGCAGCATGGATCTTCACGTCGAACGTCTGGTCGAGTCGTTCGCGTTGATGGCTGCACGTACGGCGCGCAGCATCGACGACGACTATCCGCGGTTTACCGAGGCGTTGTTCGAGACGCTGTACCCGCACTACCTGCGTGCGTTTCCGTCATGCTCGATCGCGCACTTCGAGATGGACAGCGGCCGGGCGGCCCAGATGTCGGCCGCCGTTACCGTGCCGCGCGGTACGCAGCTGTACAGCCGGCCGCTGCGCGGATCCAAGATATTGTTCCGGACTGCGTATGACGTCACGCTTTCGCCGCTGCAACTGACAGCAGCGCAGTTCCGCTCCATTGCCGACGTGCCGCGCGCGTTGCGCCTGCCCGCGGGCGCGACGGCGCTGATCTCGCTGACGTTTGCGATTCAATCCGCCCATCCGTCGATCGCCGAACTGAATGTGGAGTCGGTCCGGCTCTATACGCAAGGCACACCCGTATTCACAGCGGTGCTTCGCGACGCGCTGTCGATGAAAGCGCTGCGCGCTTATGTCGAGCCGGCGCATGGCGGCCGGTGGATCGAACTCGACGGTACGCCTTGCACCGTGGCAGGTATGGATTGCGCGGACAGTCTCGTCCCGTATCCCGAGTCGGCGGCCTCGGCCTACCTGCTGCTGACGGAGTTTTTCGCGTACCCGGAAAAATTCGGCTTCTTCGACTGCGATCTGCGTCAGGCCGGCCGTCTGGGTGGCCGGCAGTTCACCATTCATGTCGTGTTGAAGGACATGCCGGCCGAATCGGCTGCCGCGCAGGCGCTGGCGACACTCGACGAGCGTCACCTGGTGCTCGGCTGCACACCGGTCGTCAACCTGTTCGATGCGGTGGGCAAGCTGGGCGAGCGCTCGAGCACGTCGGATGCCGCCGACGCATACGCGCTGGAGGCCGACGAACAGAGCGCCCATGCATGCGCGATCTATTCGGTGGATTCGGTCGCTCAGGTGAAGGCGTTACCACAAGGCAACCAGGCCGAGGCGCTCGATCCGCTGCACTCGCTGCGCCATGGGCGGCATGGGGATGCGGAGACGCTCTACTGGCAAGCTGGCCTCGCTCGCCGCGCGACGCCGGGCAGTCCCGGCGCGGACGCGACGCTGACGTTCGTGAGCGGCGCGCTCGCGCACCGGCCGCCGCCGGCGGCGCTCGCCATCCGGCTCACCTGCAGCAATGGCGATCTGCCCGAGCGCCTGGATTACGGTTCGCCGATGGGCGACCTGATGATGGAGGGCGGCAGCCTTGCGCGGCGGATTGCATTGCTGCACCGGCCAACCCGGCCGTTGCATCCGCGGCACGAGCGCGGCGCGCAGTGGCGACTGATTTCGCAACTGTCGCTCAATGCCGTGTCGTTGACGGGTGGCGCGGGCCCTGTCCGGGAATTGCTCGCGCTGCACGATCTGCAGCGGTCGGCCGCGTCGGTCCGTTTGATCGACGGCGTGGTGAAACTGACGCAGCACGCGGTGACGGCGTGGGTGACCGAGCGACACTTCGCGGGCATCGTTCGCGGCATCGAGCTTCATCTGACCGTCGACGAAGACGCGTTCGCCGGCATGGGCACCGGCATTCATGCATTTGTGCAGATCATGGACAGGCTGCTGCGCCTGCATGTGACAACGAGCAGTTTCACCCAGCTGATCGTCTTCTCAAGCCGTACCGGCGACATGTTGCTGCGCTGCTCGCGCTGCGCCGGCAACGGATTCCTGACTTGAGCGCGCCGGCCCACTCTCGCCGGTGCGGCCACGCATGACGAACGCGCGCGGCCGTCACGCGGGCGGCGAGGCGCCGTCCGCGTCGGGTGCCATGTGATGGCTGACGACGAGGGCGCCGCGCATCAGCGGGCCGCTGATCGAAGCGACCAGGGTCGGCCGTTGCGCGTCGGCTGCGTGCGCGCCGGCCGCGGCGATCAGGCCGAGCGCCAGCGCGCCGCCGCTCTCGCCGTTCGCGATGCCGAGGTGGCTGCAACGCAGCCGGACGTCGGGGTCGTCGGGCCACGTGCGCGCGGCGGCATCGCCGATCTCGGTGCGACGGCTGCTGCGCTGATCCGCGTCGCTCACGAGCGCGCAGCCGGCGATGGCCGGTTCGGCGTCCGTCATTCGACCGACCGCCTGTCGAAGCAGCCCGGCAACCGTTTCGCCGTGGGCTTGCCCGGTCGACGGGCGGTGTTCGGCGGTCACGAGCCGATGAATCCGTGGCGTGTCCGGCATGCCGGCAGCCGGCGGCAGTGCGAGCAGGAGCGCGCACGCACCTTCGCCGAGTACCTGCCCGTCGGGCCGGTTGTGCGCAAACAGCCGGCCGGCGTGGTCGAGCGCGTTCACCGTCGGTTGGCTTAACGTCGAGTCGCATGCGAGCACGAGATGCCGGGTCGTCGCGTGCGTCCGGTGAAGCTCGACATTCAGTGCATCGAGCGCGGCGAGTGCGTCGACCGGGTGCGCAACGAAAGCGACCTGTGCGGGCTCGACCGAGGGCCGCCAGTGCCCGCGTTCGAGGTGTCGGTCGAGCCAGGCCGCGAGTGTCGGCGCATCGGCGCGCCAGCGCTCGGGCAGCAGAAGATGTAGCGCGAATGGCGGTGCCGCGCTCCGCGACGTATCGCCTGGTGCCGTGACAGGGGTGGTGGCATGGCGCGCCATCAGCTCGTCGATCGCCTCGGCGGCCAGCAGCATCGCACGGCGCTGCTCGTCGCTTTCGCTCGGCATGACGTCGAGCGCCAGCATGCCGTCATCGGGATCGTCGTGCCAGATCGACGCGGCGGTACCGGCGAACACCTTCGTGCCGTCAAGCCGCTGCAGCGTCGGGTGCAGCCCGACGACCCGACCGTCGCGGGCAAGCGCGAGCACGTCCGCGACATGCATGCCTGCCGGCAGGCGCACGCTGGCGTCGAGCAATGCCAACGTCCACCTGAGCGACGGATCTTCGCCTGATGTCTCGGCCGGGGCGCTGCCAGCCTGCGGCCCGGGTTTCGGCGCCGGGCCGGGCACGGGAGCAAAACCCTTGCGGATGCTGGCCACCCCGATGACGAGCAACAGCGGTATCCCGACGCCGGCCATGAACAGTTCCTTGGCGCTCGGCACGTGGGCGGTCGCTTTCCAGTACGCGGCGGCCATCAGCCAGATCACGACGAACGCGGCGGCCACCCGGATCGCGGTCAGAAGCGGCGATCGCCCGCCGGGACGATCCGCAGCAGAGTCGGGCGCGGTGCTCATTCGCTGCCGGTATTCGACTGGCTGGCAATCAGTATTGCGCCGCACTTCGTCTTGTGACCGTCCCGTGCGACCGCGCGATTCTCGATAATCGCCGTGTCGTCGCCTTCATCGATGTAATTGACGCCGTGAAGCGGGCAGGTAACCGTGTCGTTGCGACGCGCAATGCCCTTGCCGTCGATTTTGGCGATGCCTGACGCACTGGTCACGACGCCGCCATGACTGTGCATGTCACCGAGAACGATAAACGGGCGCGTCATATAGAGGCCTCCTGCTATTTCGAATGTGCCGATTCGGGTGATCGGTATTTAATTCGCGGTTTCGGCAACCGAATGACGAGTGTCGGTAATTCATTCCGCTCGGCAGCCGCCGTCGCCGCCGATTGGACGGCACATGCCGGATCGGTGGCGGAAATCAGATCAGGGTTGGTGCGCCATTCTATCCGAGTTCCCATTCCCGGTTGGCACTTGCTATCAGGCTGATGATATTCTATTGGCCGAAGCGCCCTAAAATAGGGCTATATCAATTGGCGCAGAGTAATTTTAAATTTTTGTGTCATTTTAAAAACGAATGCCGGGCCGGCTTCATTGGTATTCGTCATCGCGCTTTCGAGAGGGCAGGTTTATTGCACCGCGGCGCATTTAATAGAAAAACGTAACAGGTGAGAGAGACCCGCATGGATGTCAACTCGAAACTGCCGTCTCTATTCAGTGCTTCAAATCGTCTTCACGTACTCGACGGGCCGGGTCCGATCTCGTCCTTGCAGATCGAACGCTGGAGCGGTCGTGAAGCGCTTTCGGAGATCTATCGCTGGGACATCTATGCGCTCGCCACCGATCCCGGGCTCGATCTCGACGCAATGGTCGGGCAGCGCGTCATCATCACCACCACGCTGGCGAACGGATCGACCACGACCCGCAGCGGCCTCGTGGCCGAAGCCGGATGCGTCGGCTATGACGGCACGCTGGCCCGCTACCACCTGCAACTGGTGCCATGGCTGGAGGCACTCGCGCATGGCCGCGATCAGCGCACGTTCGTGAACCGGACGGTCGCCGAGGTGCTCGACACCGTATTCGCTGCCTACCGCGGTACCGCCCGCTGGCGCTTCACTGCCGATGCCAATCAGCGCATCGACGCGCTCGGGCCGTGCGAATACCGCGTGCAGTACCGGACCCACACGCACCTCGACTTCGTCCGCCACGTGCTGGCGGAAGCCGGCCTGGGCTTCTGTTTCGTCGAGGACGAGGACGCACCGGCAGGCCATGCGCTGCTCGTCTTCGACGACAGCGCGCAACTTCCCGAGGACGATACCTCGCGGCGTGTCGGCGGCCTGCCGCTTCGCCTGAACGGCATGGCGGTTGGTACGGGCGACGTGATACTGGGCATGGGCCAGGTCGTGTCGCTGACCGCCGACCGGCTGACGCTGATCAGCAGCGACTATCGCAGCAACCAGTCGGTGACGGCGACGGCGAACCTGGGCAATCCGGCCGGTGGCCGGGAACTGTACGACGACGTCGGGCCGGAGGCGTTCACGACGCTGCGCGCGGCCGAGTACACGGCGCGACGGCAGGCCGATGCGATCCTGTCCGAGGCGCGGTGCTGGGCGGGCTGCAGCACGCTGCATACGGCGCGGGCCGGCCGGGCACTGCGCGTCGCGAACGCGCCGTGGCGACAGGGGCGCGACGCGGCGGAATCGCCCGACACCTTTCTCCTCACCGAGGTCACGCACGTCGGGATCAACAACCTGCCGCGCACCGTCATGGACGCGCTTCAGCAGACGCTCGGCCCGCTGCCGCCGGACGATCTCGACCCGCGCGTGCTGAAGGAAGCGGGTACCGGCGGTTACGCGAACCGTTTCACGAGTGTGCCGCGCGAGCAGGTCTGGCGTCCCACCCTCGAGGACGGAACGGGACAGCGGCTGAATCCCGTGCCGACGGCGCTGGGCGCGCAATCCGCGATCGTCGTCGGGCCGCGGGGCGAATCGCAGCCAGGCGCCACCGGCCCGGTTCACACGGACGCGCAGGGCCGGTTGAAGCTGCGCTACCACTGGCAGGCGGACGGCGACACGGGGGTGTTCGCGACGCGCGCGATGCAGCGACTGGCCGGCGACGGCCATGGCCTGCAGCAGACGCAGCGGATCGGCCACGAAGTGCTGGTGCAGTTCATGAACGGCCTCGTGCATCGGCCGGTGATCCTGGGCGGCCTGTTCAATGGCCGCGGCGAAGGCGGCGAATCGCCGACGCCGGGCGGCGAGGCGGGCCAGCCGCTCGACGAGTCGATCTACGCAAAGGCGGCCGATCATGCGCCGAGTGCGCAGGGCAACCAGGTTGGCGGTTACAGCCCGGCGTGGCACGGCGGCGGGGTGGGCGCGCAGCGGCACAACCACGCGGGCGCGCTGTCCGGTTTCAAGAGCCAGGGATTCGACGCGCAGGGCCACAATCAACTGGTGACGGACGACAGCGATGGCATGGGACGCCTCCAGATGGCGACGACGCACGCCGCGACCCAGCTCAACCTCGGCCACCTGCGCCACCAGGCGGACAACTATCTCGGCAGTTTCCGCGGCCAGGGCGTCGAGTTGCGTTCGGATGCCTATGGCGCCGTGCGCGCGGCGCGCGGCGTCCTGATCTCGAGCTATGCGCCGGATCCGGCGCAACCCGCCGGCGACGTCACGGCGCTGAAGTCGTTGCTGGCGCAACAGCTGGCACTGGCGCGCACCTTCGACAAGGCGGCCGACACGCACCGCACGTTGCCGCTTGCCGCGCAGCGCGGCGTGCGCCAGGCGGGCCAGTCGTCGCTCGACGGCGAGGCCGCACCGCTCGACGCGCTGTCGCGCAGCCTGGCGACCACGGTGAGCGCGAAAGGGTTCGAGCAGGCCACGGCCGACGCCGTG
Source organism: Burkholderia sp. HI2714 (assembly GCF_002223085.1). Lineage (NCBI taxonomy): Bacteria > Pseudomonadati > Pseudomonadota > Betaproteobacteria > Burkholderiales > Burkholderiaceae > Burkholderia > Burkholderia sp. HI2714. The sequence continues at coordinate 85,060 of NZ_NKFM01000062.1, forward strand.
CAACGCGGCACCGGCAACGCGCTGCCGCATACCGGCGACGCGTTGCTTGGCATCGCCGCGCGCGGCGGCCAGGGGCTGTTCGCGGGCCAGGCGCTGCAGTGGGCCGCGGGCGAGACGCTGACGGTCGGCAGCGGCGGCGATACCAACCTGGCGGTCGGCCGGTCGCTGCGGGTTCACAGCGGCCAGGGCATCGGCTGGCTGGCGGGCGCGAACGGGACGGGCGCGGCGAGCGACGCCGGCCTCAGCCTGATTTCGGGCAAGGACAACCTGGACCTGCAGGCGCAGCACGGCACGCTGGCACTGCGCGCGAAGGACGACCTGACGGTGGCCGCGACGAAGAGCGACGTCGAACTGGCCGCCGGGCAGGCACTGCGGCTCGCGGTGAGCGGCGGCGCGTCGCTGCGGATCGAAGGCGGCAACGTCACCTTCGAGTGCCCGGGCAACCTGACGGTTCACGCGGCCGATCATCAGTTCCAGGGGCCGACCGACCTGGACAAGGCGAAAGGCGCGTGGGGCGATCACGGCCTCTACAACGAGTATTACTGGCTGCGCGACGCACAGACGGGCAGTGCGGTGACGGGGCTGCCCTACCGGATGGTCGGCGCGGACGGCGATGCGCTGGCTGCACGCAGCAGCGCCAGCGACGGGCGGACGGCCACCTATTCGACGAAGGCCGCGGCGAAGCCGATCCGGGTCGAATACACCGGCAACGAGGACATCGATCATGGCTGGAGCTGATACGGTCGACGTCCCGAAGGTGCTGACCCAGACCGACAGCACGCCGATGGCGCAACAGGACGGGCATCCGGTCGCGGTCGAGCTGGTCAGGCTCGTGGAATACACGGTCAATATCCGTTCGTTTCACCCGAACAAGAAGTTCGAGCGGCTGGGGTTCCGCTTTCACGGCGATACGCGCGGCTTTTCGCTGGACGAGAGCTTTCATCCGAGCTACCTGGCGCGCCAGACCGGCAAGGCGACGTCACGCGTGTGGCAGCTGTATTCGTGCAATCTGGCGGCAGGCAGCAAGGACAAGTTCCAGGACCGGCTGAGGCGCTCGAAGTACACGGCGTCCAACACGTCGTCGGGGCCCTGGTGGGCCTCCGACGGTGCGGAGCCCTATACGGAGAAGAAATACCAGCCCGATGGAACCGCCGATGCGAACGCGTTCGAGCAGGCGCACGCGGGGGAACAGATTGCCGAAGTGACGTCGTGGTACGGGGGCAAGAATTTTGCGTTCCTGGGCTCGCGGCTGGACTGGAATACGCTTCACACGACCGTCGTGCCCACGCTCGATACGCGTGGACATCTGTGGATCAGGGTCGAGCGCGTGCGCCGCTGGATGGACATCTGCATGCTGGTCTATGGCGACGGATTCCCCAACTGCGAATCGTTCATCGAGGATCCCGCGGGCAACAAGCTGTTCCTGGGGACCCACGTGCGGATCGGCACGCCCGCTACCCATCTCGCCGGCGACAACAAGCGCATCATGTTTGCCAACGTCTTGCGGGTGGAACTGACGCTCGACGGCAACTTCGGATCGAAACTGTGGATCTTCACGCAGGCGCTTGGCGGCACACCCGACCGGCGCGACGACTACCCTGCGATCGGCGACATCAAGACCGCGCCGGGCACGCCCACGCGCCGCATGAGCGACCCGGATCCGTCGGGATGGTCCGGCGTGCCGGGCGACGGGCCGCCGGTCATCCTGCCGGGCATGGACGTCGTCGCGTGGCCGGCCGATCCGCTCAGCAAGATCGGCGACGGCGTGAGCGGCGGGCTGGGCGCGCCGTTGCATATTTCCGCCTACGAGGACGTCGGTGCCGTCTGGCAACGTCTGCAGGACAGCTTCAAGCGGCCCCCGGCCACCCGTGACACGACCGTGCAGGCCTGGAATGACTATCACCTTCATCGAAACCCCAACGAGGGCCGCGCGCCCGACAGCGAAGACCTGGATCCCAAGCTATGGAAGAAGTAGTGCCACCGCCGTCGTCTCGGCGTCGCGTGAGGTGGCGCTACGTCGTGTTGCTTGCCGTCGCGCTGCTCGCGGCGATCGTGTCCGGACTGGATAGGAGTCGGCGCATGCCATTGATCTATGTGATTCCCGAAGGCTATGTGGGCCCGGTGGTCGCCTTGTTCGACCAGCCCGACGGTGTCGAGCCGGCTCATGTGAAGGACGGGCTCGAGGTGCGGGTGCCCGAGAACGGCATCGTCAAGATAAAGGGCAACCCGAAACTCGGGCATTCGGAGGCGTTCCCGAAGAGCACGGTGGTGTTCGAGCTGGACAAGCGCGACGGCAGCCGCGAGGTGCTTCAGGAAGCGATCAACCCGTGGCAGGACTACGACCGGAACGACGATCCGCACTGGAAAGTCGGCATTCGCGATGCGCAGGGGAATCTGCGCACCATCGCCGTTTCCGACCGCAAGGATGGCTTCGTGTTCGATGATTTTCCGGAGTCGGATCGCCGCCGCGTCATGGTGTTCTGGCACGAGTCGTGCCAGGACCGCGTGTTCGGTCCGGAGTCGGAGGCGTATCTTGCCGGCGAAAAGTCCGCCGAGGAACTGCACGTTCCGCCGTGCGGCGAGTTTGTCGTGGGCGCCTTCGATCACATCCGGCAGTGGCCGGAATGGATGTTCCTGCGCGGCAAGGGCAAGCAGGAGAAATCGGGAGTCAGGAATCCTACGTACAGCTCGATCCAGGAGCTGGTCGACGAGGCGAACGCGCGGGTTGCCAGAAAGAAGGCCGAGGCGATCAACTGAGCGATTCAGCGTGACCGGCACCGGGCCTCGCGGCCGGTGTGACGCAAGAGGACGACATGGACATTGCTGCTGCACTGAAGGGCTATTCGCAGGCGACCCGCCAGATCCAGCTCGATACCGCGATGCCGGGCGCATTCGCGGTCGAGCGGTTTCATGGCCGGGAAGCGATGGACGAGTCCTTCCGTTTCGAGATCGACGTGCTGTCCAGCACGCCGTTCCTCGACCTGCATCCGCTGCTCGGCACGGCGATCCGCCTGCGTCTTGCGACCGGCGCGGGCGAGCGCTGCTGGAACGGTTACGTCGTGCGGGCCGCGTACAGCGACAGCGACGGCGAGATCACGCGTTACCGGCTGACGATGGCCTCCTGGCTCGAATTGCTCCGGCTTCGCCGCAACTGCCTGTATTTCGTCGGCCTCGATACCGAAGGCATCTGCGAGCGCGTGTTCGGCGACTATCCGGAGGCGCGTTGGCGCTGCGAACTGAAGGAGCCGTTGCGCACCTTCGATCTGCGTGGCCAGTATCGCGAAACCGACTTCGACTTCGTGATGCGCCAGTTGTCCGAGGCCGGCCTGTCGTTTCGTATCGAGCATGCGCAGGACGCCGGCGAGAAGCCGTCCGGCAACCATACCGTCGTGGTGTTCGACCGGCGCGCCGAACAGCCCGAAGGCAGCACCGTCGCCTATCACCGGCAGGACGTGGGCGACCCCGACGGCGTAATGACCCATTTCACCACGCGTCACCAGTTGGTCCCGGATCGCGTGACCGCCGCGAGCTGGAAATCCGGCAATCTCGTTGCGCTCGCCGGGCATGCGCAGGGCGAGGCCGATCGCGATGCACCCGCGATGCCCGCGCGCGAAGTGCTGGACGCGCAGCGTGCCGGCCGCTTCGAAACGTCGGATCAGGCGCAGCGCTACGCGTCGCAGCGTCTCGACGCGCTGCGCCTGTCGAAGCGGATCCACTATGGCGCCGGCTCGTCGCGCACGCTGGAGATCGGCAAGGTTCACACGCTGACCGGCTATTCGGACGGGGCGGTGTCGTTCGTCCCGCTGACACTCGAGCACGAGGCGGTCAACAATCTCGGCGCCGATATCGCGCAACTGCTCGAGCACGGCGAACTCGAGCAGGGGCGCTATCGCAACCGCTTTGCCGCGGTGCCGCCCGGCGTGCCGATCGTGCCGCCTTACCGCGATCGCCCGATCGTGCACGGTGTGCAGACCGCCACCGTCGTCGGCGAACTGTCGAGCCGGGTGAGCAGCACGCGCGATCATCAGGTGCGCGTGCAGTTTCCGTGGATGCGTGGCACGGCGCCGCTGCCTGGCGGGCTGACCGACACCGCGAGCCGGTCGAACCCGCAGGGGCACGCGCCCGGCGACCATCGGTCCGGCGTGCTCGCGCGCATCGCCGAACAGGCGGCGGGCCCGAACTTCGGCCACAGCTTTACGCCGCGCGTCGGTGCGGAAGTCGTGATCGGCTTCGACTCTGGAAATATCGACGTGCCGGTCGTGCTGGGCCAGCTTTACGGCGGCCGAGTGCAACCCCCGTTCGCAGCCGGTGAAGGCAGCAGCGCGAATCACGCGGGCGTGTTGACCGGCATGCAGACGCAGGCGCTCGACGGCACGGCGGGTAGCCGCTGGGTGATGGACGACTCGTCGGGCCAGTTGCGTCACGAACTGTCCAACAGCGTCGCGAACAGCCGACTGGCGCAAGGCTATCTGATCGATCAGCAGGGCGCGGTTCGCGGGGCCTATCGCGGTGAAGGGTTCGATCTCGCGACCGAAGGATGGGGCGTCGTGCGGGCGGGCGAGGGGGTGCTGGTGTCGGGCACCGCGCGCACGGGAGCGGCTTCCACGCAGATGGATGTGGGAGAAAGCGTTGCCCAGCTGAAGCAGGCCGTGAAAACCGCACAGGGCCTCGACGAATCGGCGGCACGCGCGACCGCCGGCCGGCTGACGGCGAACGCCGCGCAGGCGGATTTCCTGAAGGCGATCGATCCCGCGCAGGACGGCAGGTACACGGGCGCGGTGAACGGGCAGAGCGCGACCAAGCAGCCTGCCGGCGGAGCAGGCGGCAGCGGGGATCCGGTCGAGCGTTTCGCGGTGCCCGCCGTCGTGCTGGAGTCGCCCCAGAACGTCGTGATGAGTACCGGCAACAGCGCAGTGTCGTATGCGGAGAAGCACGTGCATCTGACCGCACAGGGCGATGCGCATCTCGCTGCCGGCGCGACGGTCGCCGGTGCGTCCGGCGATGCGGCGAGCGTGTACGCGGCCGCGGGCGGCATCAAGGCCGTGGCCGGCCACGGGCCGGTCAGCGTCGAGGCGCATGCATCGTCGATGCAGATCCTGGCCGACCAGTCGGTGCGCATCACGTCGTCGGACGACCGGATCGACGTGCTCGCGAAGGATGCGATCGTGCTTCAGCAGGGGCCGAGCCGGATCACGCTGAAGGGCGCGGACATCCTGGTCGAGACGCCCGGATCGTTTGCCGTCAAGGCGGGTGCCCATCCGTTCATGGGGCCGGGCGCGCAGTCGCCGGTGCTGCCGGCGCTCCCGATACCCGTGCCGCTCGCGCTCTATGACGAACAACTGCGATTCGTCAACGAGGACGGCGTGCCGCTATCGAAAGTCGCCTATCAGTTGAAGCTGGCCGACGGCACCACGGCGTCGGGCGTGACCGATGACGCGGGCAAGACCGAGCGCGTGGCGTCGGCGAGCCCGCTGGGGATCCTGTCGGCGCTGCTGACTCCGACCCAGATGGTGGACTGCTGCGGACGCACGTCGGGCACGCCGCCGCCGCCGGTCGAGGTCAAGATCAAGGGCGTGCAGACGAACCAGTTTCAGTTGGGCGAATCGGAGCAGACGGTGACGGTCAAGGGACACGATCGGCCGTTGACGGCGGGCGAGATCGAGATGGCCCGGACCGTCTTCAAGGACAGCATCGATTACGACAAAGTGCGGGTGCACCGGGGGAGTTACTTCTGGTTCGACATGCAGCGCAAGCGAACCGCGGTGACTCCTAACGGGCACATGTATTTTCGCGACGAGGACTTTCTCGAGGACTTCTCCGCCGCATCGGTGGCGGTTGGCGACATGGCGTGGTTCATGCACGAGATGACGCACGTCTGGCAATACCAGCTCGGATATTCGGTGCGCTGGCACGGGCTCACCGTCACCATTCGCGGCGAGAGTGCCTATCAGTACACCATCACACCTCAGAACGTTGTTCACGACTACAACATGGAACAGCAGGGAAATCTGGTCGCGGATTATTACGCAATTCACGTGCTCAAGACATACCAGGCGGTCATTCACCGCGGATACGTCGGCGCACCGGAAGAACTCAACTGGGTGCTCGCGCCATTGCTACGGGATCCGAAGAATACGGACAATTTGCCGAAGTAGCGAGACAGGCGCCGTCGCGCGGTGGTGATGTTTGAATGCCTGATCAACTCGAGTGGCTTCGGTGCCACGATGAATGGATTCGAAGCATGAGGAAAATTTTGCTAAGCAGTGCGGTGGCATGCATATCGAGCCTGGTTTTTACCTCCTGTGCGGTCGCCACGTCGCACGGTCCGATTCGCCTGGACATCAGGCAGATCGACGGAAAACCGGCTGCTTGCCTGCCGGCAAGTGACGACACGGGTTCCGACCCGATTCAGATCCGTGGGGTCGGTGTGACGAGACAAACCGGCCCGGTCAGTCCCGTTGTCACGTATTGGGCGCTGGAGGTTCCGGAGAGTGCGCCACCGGTTTATCTGAAGCGAGGCGAGTGTCTCGTCTATGGCCAGACCGTGGCCGGGGCGGTTGTGCGTGCGGCGCCGAGGGCGCTGGACATCAACAAGTTCTACAGCATCTCGATCTTACCGGGGGGGGACTATGGCCCGGTGTACGGCTCGGCGTTTTGCGTGATCAGGCAAGCGGGGGGCGGTGTCCGCATTGCGACGCCGGGGCAGGAAGGGAACCCGTGCGCGCCGGCAGGACACTGAGCGGTGCAATGGGCTCCGAGTCGTGGCGTACCGGCCGCGGATGATGACGTGGCCACGGTTGTGCCAGGCGCCGTAGCCGGGCGTTGATCATGGTGATGTCGGGCCACCGCGAGTGCTCGATCATGTTGTTGAGCCGTTCCGGGAGGATCCAGGGAATGCAGACACGCTTGCGAAGCAGCGCGCTGGGCTTGCTCGCGTCGCTGTCTTGCCTGTCGCGCGCGATGGCAACGTCGCAGGCGCCCGTCGAACTGGAGATCAGGCAGATCGACGGGAACCCCGCCGCCTGCCTGCCGGTGAGCGGCGAACGGGCAGAAAGCGTCATCCGGATCCGCTCCGTGGGTGTCGCCAGACCGACCGGACCGGCGAGTCCCGATGTGACTTACTGGTGGTTCGAGATGCCGGCCGAGGCCGGGCCCGTCTACCTGAAGCGCGGCGAATGCCTGGTGTATGGACAGAAGGTGAAAGGTGCAATCGTGCGTACGCCGCCCAAACCACTGGATCTCGACCGGACCTACTACGTCTCGATCATTCCGGGCGGGGATGCCGGCCCGGTCTATGGCGCGGCGTTCTGTACGCTCAAGCAGGCAGGTGGAGGTGTGCATATCGCAGTGCCCGAGCGAGACCGGAATCCATGTGCCGGCGCTCACTGACCGGCTTGCGGGAGCGGGCAGTCGTACGTTGGCCACGACACGAGGCGTAGCGAACCGCGCCCGTCGTACCTGAGGCAAACCCATTCATGTCGACAAATATGGACGTTCTGAAAAAACTCGCTGGAGACTGGTCGCAATATGACCGGTTTCTCTGGGTCACCACGCCGCTGGGTCCGAACGCGCTGGTCGCCGAGAGTCTGCTCGGGTGGGAGTCGGTCGATCACGGCGGTTACCGGTTCCAGTTGACGGCCTTGTCCGGGAACGCGGCGTTGCCGCTGGAGCGCCTGATCGGTGCGACGATCCTGATCGAATGGCGGGCGCGTGAAGGCAGCGACGTCCGCCGTCCCGTTCACGGTCACATCATTGCGGCGGAGCGGATCGGCTACAACGGCGGGCTGGCCCGCTTCCGTCTCGAGGTCGAGCCGTGGCTCTCGGTGCTCCGTCAGCGCGTCGATCACTACAATTTCATGAACGCCAGCGTGCTCGACATCAGCGAGCAGATTTTCGGCTATCACACCGCGGGCGCCGTGGTGCCGGCGTGGCGCTGGGCGCTGGGCGATCCCGCCCGATACCGCAAGCGCAGCCTGACCACCCAGGCCGGCGAATCCGACTTCGATTTCCTGCAGCGGCTGTGGGCCGAAGAGGGCATCTTCTACTGGTTCGAGCATGCCGGTGACGCTCATGCGTCCAGCCTCGGCAAGCACACGCTCGTGCTCGCCGACTCGAACCAGTCATTCATGCCGGACAAGCCGGAGGTCATCGGCTTCCACCAGACGAGCGACGGCGATCCGGCGGGCAACATCCAGCATTTCACGACCGCGCGTCGCTGGCGTATCGGCCGGGTCGCACGCGCCAGCTGGGATCACCGCACGTTGTCGACGCGGTTGACCGGCGCGCAGGCCGACGGCGTCGCGATGGCCGGCGAAGATCGTGACGTCGCCGGCCCTTATGCGTTCCAGACCGCGGCGCTCGGTGACCAGCGCGCGCGCCAGCAACTCGACGCGCAACGCGTCGCCGCGTCGTGCAGCGAGGGGCGCAGCACCTGCATGGCGCTCCATCCGGGCATGCGCTTCGCGATGAGCGGGCATCCGGCGCTGAAGGTGTCGGATGCGTTCGTGTGCCTGCGCGTTCAGCACAGCGTGCGTGCCAACGTCGATGCGGATGTTCACGCCGCGATCGCACAGACGCTCGGCGACATACCGCCGATGCTGGATGCCGACGTGAACGAATACGGCGTGGCGCATGCGCTGCATGCCGCGCTCGGCAGCGGGACGCACGATGGCGCGCCGCTGGTGAGCAACGAAGCGGTCTATGCGAACAGCTTCGTCGCGCTGCCGGCCGGACAGACGTACCGGCCGCTGATCGACGGGGGGCACGGTGCGCGCTCGCATCCCGTGGCGGCCGTACAGGGCGCGCAAACGGCGATCGTCGTGGGTGCGGGCGATCCGGTTCACACCGATCGCGATCACCGGGTCCGGATCCAGCACCATGCGCAGCGCGGGCCGAAGGCGGCGAGCCTCGTGGATCACCCGCACGTGGCCAACGCGCCTGGCGACCGCAATGCCGGCACATGGACGCGCGTGCTGACGCCGGTCGGCGGCGACAACTGGGGCGGCGTGAGCGTGCCCCGTGTCGGGCAGGAGGTGTGGACCGAATGGCTCGAAGGGCAACCCGACCGGCCGGTGGTGGTGGGTTCGCTGTACAACGGGCAGGGCAACGCCGATGCGCAGCACAACGCGCAAGCGGGCGGTCCGGCCAGCAGTACCGGCAACGCGGCCGCGTGGTTCGCAGGCAACGGCCACCCCGCGGCACTGACGGGCATCAAGACGCAGGACCTGAAACTGAGCCAGCAAGGAACGGGCGGCTATCGCCAGTTCCTGCTCGACGACACGGCCGGCGAGACGAGCGCCCGTCTTTATACGACGGACCACAACAGCGGGTTGACGCTGGGTCATCTCAAGCAGATCCAGGACAACCAGCGGCAGGCCGATCGCGGGTATGGCATCGAGTTGACGACCGACGCGGCTGCCGCGTTGCGCGGCGGCTCGGGCATGCTGGTCAGCGCAGCGCGCGGCGTCAGCCAGATGGATGCGAGCGCGTCGCGCGAGGTGCTGACACAGAACCGCCAGCTGCTCGACGGTCTTGCGGAAGCGGCGCGCGCGCAAGGTGCCGAGCCGGCACAGCCCGCCGCGGGCGTCGGCGCCGGGCAGGATGACACGGGGCATGCAATGGCGGGGCCCGGCACGTCGCCGCAATCGGCTGCCGTGACCGGATTGCAGCAGAGCGAGCAGGCGCTCGCCGCGACGCGCGACGGCCGAACGTCCGCCCAGGCCGGCGGCGGCAGCGGCAGTGCAGCGGCATGGTCGCATCCGCATGTCGTCGCACACGGCGCGGACGGTCTCGCCGCCGTGACGCCCGGCAGCCAGGTCTGGGTGTCGGGAACGGAGACGGTGCTGAGCGCCGGCCAGGATCTGCAATGGACGGCCAAAGGCAAGACAACCCTGGCGGCGACGCACGGCATCGCGTTCTATACACAGGGCAACGCCGCGGGCGAGCGGCCGGTCGCCGGGCAAGGCATCGCGTTGCACGCGGCCTCCGGCGCGGTGCGCCTGCACGCACAGAATGCGGGCACGCTTGGCGCGGCCGCACAGCAGGCGGTCGTGTTGTCGAGCAGCCAGGGCGCGGCGAACCTGCAGGCACCGAAGCGTCTGCTGCTGAATGCCGCGAAGGCGTACCTGAAGATGGAGGGCGGCAATATCGAGGTCGGCGCGCCGGGGCGGGTGGAGTTCAAGTCGGCGCAGCGCGAACTGACAGGGCCGCGAGGCGCGGGCGGGCAAACCTCGCTGGGCAGCAGCAGCGCGAAGGATTGCCAGTTGCGCCTGTCGGGCGCGGCCGCGAGCCACGACAGTGTCGTCATGCTGCCGGCGGGCTGACGATGGAACGCATCGACTTCGACCGCCACGCGCTCGATGCGCGCCACTTCCTGCTGCTCGACCCGCTGCAGGGTGAAGAGGACGCGATGCTGTCGTGGCAAGACTTCCCGTTGCGTGCGCTGGCGCCGCCGGGATTCGAAGCGCAGTCGCGGCAGTTGCCGTTTCTGCTGGCCTGGCAGGATTTGAGCGACACGCAGCGCACGCAGGCGTTGCGCTTGCTGACTGATCGCGACGAGGCGATCGCCGCATCGCCGTGTGTCGGGCTGCTGCAATCCGACGCGGTATCGGCCTATGTGCGTGCGCATCTGCGGCAATTGCTCGTGCCGCATTTCCCGGACGGCGGGCGCGGCGTGTTCCGCTTCTACGACCCGGTTGTATTCCTGCATCTGGGCTGGATGCTCGACGCCGGCCAGCGGTCGGTGCTGTTCGGCCCGGTGTCGGTCTGGATGTTTCCGTCGGGCGGCGCGTGGTTCGCGCAATCGACGCCGTCGCAAGGAACGCACCACGTGCGGTTCGCGCCGGGCGAGGCGGTGTGGCGTCGCATCGCGCGGATCGGTACGGTGCACGCCGCGCTGGAAACCGAGCCCGCGTGGCGTGTCGAGCCGGTGCTGTACGGGTCGCAGGTCGAAGCATGGCTCGTCAGGGCCGAAGCGCATGGCCTGAGCGAGCGCGACGACGTCGTGGCGTTTGCACGGCACGGAATGTTGAAACATCCAGGATTCGATACGCACCCCGAAGTCATTGCAATGTTGCAGCAATGCGCGGGGCACCCCACCCGTTACCGGCGTCTCACGTCGCTCTGGAGCGATGACGACTGGCAGGCCATCGTTCGGGATCTGGAGCGAGCGGCCGATGCGAGACGTGTTGCGCCGGCGAATACCGATCACTCGACGCAAGGAGCGAGTTGATGACGACACCCTGCCCCTTCTGTGAAAAGAAAGGCTTGCCGATCCTGCCGATCCGCTATGGCATCGCGCCGACGAAGACGTTCGGGAGCTACAGGGTCACGCACCAGCCGCCCGACGCGACTGCGCTGCTCGGGCCCGCGGAGGTGCCGCTGAGCGTCAGCGAAACCGTCTATACGGGGCGCACGTTGCGCCCGGGCTACCTGTACCTGTACTACGAGACGCACGCTCACTGGGAAGCGTACGCCGTCGATGAATCAGGAATCCTGTCGATCGTGCCGCTCGTCGACGACAAGCCGCCTGGTGGCGACCGTTTCCACGAGAGCTGCAAGCGCGATGCGACCAAGCTGGCCAATGCGTCGGTGGTCACGATCCAGGATCCCGCCAGCGCGGGCAAGGTGTGGTTCGGGTTTTCCGACGCGTGGTGGACCAAGGCGATTCGCGACAATAATGTGAAATTGTCCGCGGACAAGCGCAGCAAATTCATGCGTCTCGTCGATATCGGCGCCTGGTACAACCAAGGCCAGCCCGGGGCGCCGCAACCTGCTCACGCGTTCCAGATTTACCAGGTCGACATGATCGTTGCCGAATATGCGATGAAGCTCGTGGACGAGGTCAGCGCGTTGCGGTGGAGCCCATTTCTGTGCCGCGACATCCTGTCCGCCACGACGCTCAAGACGGTATGCGACGGGTTGGCGCCCGCGAAGGGGCTGGTGCTGGCGCTCCAGGATCCGGCCGGCATCGCGCAGGAAATTCCGGCGTACATGAACGCGCGATGGGAGGGGTTCTCGGAACAGTGGAAACGGCCGACCGACCTGGATACCAACCTGACGAACCTGCAGGCCGCGGTCGAACGTCAGGCCGAGATGGATCTGTACAACAGCCGGGTCCGGAAATCGCAGGAGGATTACAACGAGTTGGTCAATAGCGGCGGGACGGCTTTTCTGCTGGAAAGCTATCGCAAGCAAATGCAGCCGCTGCTCGACGAGGCCAGGAAAGTGAAATTCACGGCGGCCGACCTCGAGCACGCGCGCAATGAGGCATGGGGCAAGTACGACAAGCTGATCAATCCCAACCTGCGCAAGACGTATCGGCAGCAGTACGCAAAGGCGTCCGACGAATACGACAACCGGATCATGCGGCCGCTCGCGGAAGCCCACGTGGCATGGATGCGAAGCGCCGGGATGACGACGGTGTTCGATTACCACTTCGACGCGAAGGACATCAACACGGGGGTCGGCTTTACCGCGTTGTTTGCGGCGTGCGTGATGGGGACGGGCGGTTATGGACCGTGCGTGAAGCTCTATGACGAATGGCTGCACGGCGGCATGGCGGCTCACAACCTGATATGGCGATCGCTGTTCTTCAACCATCCCGAGCTGAAGGCCCATGCCGCTGAGGTCAGCGGGGGCGCGCAGAAGAATGACGGCAAGACGGCCGATACGGCCAACAATCTGCCGAACCCCGGCAAGTGGTCGAAGCTGTTTTCGCTGTACAAGACCGTGATCAGCAAGCTCAAGATGGCGGGGGAAAACGCGTACAAGACGATCGACAGCAAGAATACGCTGCCGGAACTGATCGTCGAACTCGGGCCGCGGATGGTGGCCGTGATCAAGGAACGCAACCCGGCGTCCGAAGATTTGAAGACGGTACTGGGGATGCACGCAGGCATGCCGGTGCAGCGGTTGCAGGTGGTGGGCACGCGGCGCGACGTGTTCAGCGCGATGCACCAGGCGCTGGAAACCCTGCAACCTGCCGCGAGCGGTCCGGACAAGGCCGATCGGGCGATGATCGTCCAGGCGAGGATGGCCATCCTGGAGGAGGAGGCGAAGAAGGCAGGGTACAGCCTCGACGAGGAAGTCAGGTCGTGGAACCTGCTGCTGGACGCCAGCGAGGCCGACAAGGACGCGTTGTATCGGCTGCCTTCCGAAGCGCAGGGCAAGCTCGCAGCCGACCGGGTATTGTCGCTCGGGAAGGCGCCGGGCGCGGAGGTGGTCACGAAGGTCTCGGTCAACAGCTATATGGGCACGGTGCTGCGCTATGCGCGATCGCCCGGCATGCTCGCGTCGGTGTCGTTGGTGTTTTCGACGCTGGGGTGGGCGACGGCAGAAGACGCGATGGGTACGGCGCTGAAGAGCGAACAGGGGCGCGTGACGTGGGCATTCAGGACTGCGACGGTCGGTTTGGTGGGCGGCACGCTGGACATGGTCAGTACCGGCATCAAGTCGTCCGGCGTGCGACGATTGCCGTTGCTCGGGCCGGTGGCCAAGAGTCTGGGTGGACGGTTTCTGAGTTTTGTAAAGGCGGGTGGTGCGGGCGCGGGGGTTGTGGCAATGTGGATTGCGGTGGGGATGGACGTCGAGAATACTCGTGAGTCGTGGCACGACGGCGAATACGGCATGTTCGCCTTATACGCAGCACGGGGCCTTATCGAAGCGGTTGTCGGGGCTGCCTTGACGCGTGCGCTGTACATCGCAATAGTCAGTAGCGCTGAAGTCCAGGCATTAGGCCCGCCAGCATGGATTGCAACGGCAATCATTCTGGCGCTGACAGTCGTGATCGACATATTCAAGGATCCACCTACGATACGATGGACCCGCAATTGTTTGTGGGGGCCGGAAAATAGCTATAGCGACGGGCCGGAAGAGCAATCCGATTTCCTTAAGGCAACTGCAGGAAAGTAAATATGAGCGACGATTCGTCGATAAAGACCTACTGGGGTCAACTGTTTAGCAAACGCTATTGGCGAGAAGTGGTGATCGGATTGCCACCGAAGGACCCGTGGGCGCCGACGGTCGACATGCTATCGTACCCGCTCGATAAAACACGACCAACATCCATCAAAGGTGATCCATTATCGATGGAAATGGTAGTGGCTCGCAACGAATCCTATATGGAAATGGCAGATGGAAACTATATGCGGCGTGGATTTGGCGGAATGGTCTATACGCTGATGTTGTTGCCGGTATTGATTATTTCATATGCTGCATTGATTGATGTAATTTTAAATTTCAAGGCCATTGATAATTTGGCGGCGGCAGTACCAGCTGCACTGTTTGCATGCACGATCGGGACACCTGTGGTTCTTTTGATCGGCTATCACTGGAAGCAGGATATGTGGGATTACACGTACAAGCCGATCCGGCTGGTGCGGTCCACGCGGAAGGTTCACGTGTTCCAGCACAACGGCCCCGACGGAGTATGGTCGCTCGACTGGGACAAGCTGGTGTTCTGCCTGAAGAAGGGCGGGTTGAACTGGGGCGTGCTCGGCTATTTGCCGGATGCGAACGGGCAAGTGACGCATGCGTTCTATATGGGCGCTGTCATGCCGGTTCATCCGAAAGGTATCGGGCCGGACGAACCGCTGCTTGCACACTGGGAATACATCCGTCGTTACATGGAGGCTGGCCCGGCAAGCGTACCGGTGCCGGATCTGCTTCTGCCCATTGAGAATCGTCGCGAGCCGTTTCTTTATGGTGTGCATCGACTGTGGCAGATGTTTGGACCGTTTGCGATATTGTTTGCTCCGCTCACGACTCTGGCAGGCCTGTTTCGCTGGTTGGCCATGCGAATGAGTCGCCTGCCGCGCTGGCCGGCGGACGTGGTCGCGCAATGTGAGGTGTCACCGGATGATGCAACCGGGCAACCCAAGAAGAAAGCGACGGACAACAGTGTCGGCGTCGCGATGGGTGTCGTGCTGATGCTGGCGCTGGACGTCGTGTTGTTCTGGCTGTTGTTTACTCGCGTATTCGAAATCGATCGCCTTTTTCCGTGAGCGTCCTGCACTCCGAGAGGCGTCGTTGATCAAGTGAATAAAAGTGCGGCCACCGAGATGAGCGAAGACGCGTCGGCAAAGGCCTACTGGGCCCAACTGTTCAGCAAGCGCTATTGGCGTGAGGTGGTGATCGGCTTGCCGGCGAAGGAACCTTGGGCACCGACGGTGGAGATGCTTGCTTACGTCCTCAATAAAGCAAAGCCCGCGAAAGTAGATTGCCAACCGGATTCGCTGGACATGGTAGTCGTACGCAATGGAACCTACATGGAAGTCGCCGACAGTCAATATGCGCGGCGTGGTTTCGGTGGAATGGTGTTTTCATTGTTTGAATTGCCAACTGCTGCCTTCTTGGCTATTCCTTTTTATGGCTTTGCAAATTACGGAGCGACACTTCCTCTGGTTTTGGCCTCCTTGCTGATTTTTCTATTGTTCATCCCCTTGTTTGTTTGGGTGGGATATCAGTGGAAGCAGGACATGTTGGGCTATACCTACAAACCGATTCGGCTGGTGCGATCGACACGCACAGTTCACGTGTTCCAGCACAGCGGCCCTGGCGGCACGTGGTCGCTCGATTGGGACAAGTTGGTGTTTTGCTTGAAGAAGAGCGGGTTGAACTGGGGCGTGCTCGGCTATTTGCCGGACGCGAACGGGCAAGTGACGCATGCGTTCTACCTGGGCGCTGTCATGCCGGTTCATCCGAAGGGTATCGGGCCGGACGAACCGTTGCTTGCACACTGGGAATACTTCCGTCGCTACATGGAGGAAGGCCCGGCGAGCGTGCCGGCTCCGGATGTGCTTTTGCCCATTGAAAACCGACGCGAACCGTTTCTTTATGGGGTGTACCGCCTGTGGCAGATGTTCGGCCCGTTCGCGGTGCTGTTCGCTCCGGTCACGACGCTGGCGGGCCTGTTCCGCTGGCTGGCCATGCGAATGAGCCGCCTGCCGCGCTGGCAGGAAGAGGTGCTCGCGCAATGTCAGGTGTCACCGGACGATGCCCCCATGCAGCCCAGGAAGAAGGCCTATAGCCGTGTATCGGTTGCGATGGGCACGGTGGTGATGCTCGCACTCGATGCGGTGTTGTTGTGGCTGCTGTTCACGCAGGTGTTCGGCGTCGATCGCCTCTTTGCGCACATTTCCTGAGATGGCAGGTACGCAGCCGACGTAGCAGGGGAGTCGACATCGGCTGCCTGTTCTTGTATAGATTGGAGGATCCCCGTTCTCCTTTCATAGATCGTTACCGTGCCGCACTCGACCGTCCTCCTCATCGGCGCCGCCGGCCTGCTCGGCCGCGCGGTGGCCGCATCCCTGGCCCGTGAATCGTCGCTGAACCTCGTCGCAACGATCCGGAGCCCGCAAGGCGCAGGCGCAAAACGCCTGGCGCTGCCCCCGGAAAACCTCGCCGAGCTCGACGTCCTCGACGAGCCAGCCCTCGAACACCTTTTCGCCACCTGCCGACCGGCCGCCGTGATCATCTGCGCGGCCGAGCGCCGCCCGGACGTCTGCGAACGCGACCCCGCCGGCGCGCGGGCGATCAACGTCACCGCCCCGGCCCGCATCGGCGCGCTCGCCGCACGCCACGGCGCATGGACGCTCGGCATCTCCACCGACTACGTCTTCGACGGCAAGGCGGCCCCGTACCGCGAGGACGCCGCACCGAACCCGCTGAACATCTACGGCCGCACGAAGCTGGAAGGCGAGGCGGCGCTGCTCGCCGCGTCGCCGCTGTCGTGCGTGTTGCGCCTGCCGCTGCTGTTCGGCCCGATCGTCGACTGGAGCGAATCGGCCGTCACGAGCCTCGTGCCGGCGATCGTCGCGTCTGCGCAGCCAGGCGCCGAAGCCGTCGGCATGGACGCATGGGCGATCCGGTACCCGACGTATACGCCGGATGTCGCGGACGTCATCCGCGACCTGACGCTGCGCCATCTCGCGGGTGCGTCGATCACGGGCCTCCGTCACTGGTCGGGCGAGGAGCCGATGACGAAGTACGACATCGCGCAGCGGATCGCGGCCGCACTCGGCATCGAAGCCGCGCTCAAGCGGATCGACCGGCCGACCGACGCGACACCGCGCCCATATGACTGCCATCTGGACGCATCGCGCGTGCGCGCCGCGGGGATCGATCACGCGACGCCGTTCGATACCGCGCTGCGCGCCGTGCTGCGCGATGCGCCGCAGGTGCTGTAGGTGCTGTAGGTGCTGTAGGATCGGGCGCCGCTCGCGGCCCGCGCACATGCGTCCATTGCGGGGGCCGCGCCACGAATGCCGTTCGAGACATTGCCGAAGTCGTGCACGCATGACGTCGCGGTGACGTCGTGTCTCGTGAATCCGCTTGCGTGCGACGAAACCGGGACCCCGAGCATCCCGCGGCCCCCCATCTTCCTGTCGTCATTGAAGATCATTCAATGGCGAAGCCAATTATCAAGACCGACCGACGTGCGACAGAATGTGTACCAGGCTTTACAGCATGGACACGAGGCATGCATTTCGACCACGCCACCATCGTTACCGATGACATTGACGGTACACGCCGCTTTTTCGATGAGGTCGTCGGCCTCGATACCGGGCCCCGACCGCCGTTCAGGGTGGATGGCTATTGGTTGTACCTCGATAGTCGCCCGATGATTCATGTCACGCGCGCTACGCTGCCTGCGCACGAAGGCCGTAGCACGCCGCGCATCGATCACATTGCGCTTCGCGTCGACACACACCGCGAATGGGCGACGTTGATCGATCGACTGTCCAGCAGTCGGATCGACTACTCGCTCAGCGAAGTACCGTTGTCCAACGAGCTGCAGTTGTTTGTGTCCATTGCGCCGGGGGTTTCCGTCGAATTCGTGACGACGCTCGGCGCCGACAAGCTGCACGGGATTCCGAACGGATGACCGGATCTGCCGAATCGTCTTGCGAAACGCATGGCGCTTGCCGACTTCGCCGGCGACAGGCGGCGACAGCGGCGATTCGGCGTGGGCGGCCGACAACCCTTGGCCGCAAGCGGTATTCAGAACATTTGACGCGTGCGGCGGGCACTGCTTCACGCTCGAGAACACGCTTTTGATCGGAGGAAACGAGCGATGCAATTCGATGGACAAAACGTGCTGGTGGTCGGCGGAAGCTCCGGGATCGGCGAAGCGGCCGCGCGGGCCTTTGCGGCGGGCGGGGCGAGCGTGACGATCGCGTCGCGCGACGCGGCCAGGCTGGCGGCGAGCGCAGCGAGGATTGGTCACGGCGTGCGAACCGGTGTGATGGATACGACCGACGACACCAGCGTACGTGCATTTTTCGATTCGGCGGGCGAATTCGACCACGTTGTCGTGTCGGCCGCGCAGACACCCACGGGTCCGATGCGTGGTCTCGCGCTCGCCGATGCGTACGCGGCGATGGACAGCAAGTTCTGGGGGGCCTATCGCGTTGCGCGGGCCGTACGCATTCGGCAGGGCGGGTCGCTCACGTTCGTGTCGGGCTTCCTGAGTGTGAGGCCGAGCAAGACCTCGGTCCTGCAAGGCGCGATCAACGCGGCACTTGAATCGCTGGCGCGGGGGCTTGCGCTCGAGCTGTCGCCCGTGCGGGTGAATACGGTATCCCCGGGCCTGATCGCGACGCCGCTCTGGTCGAAGCTCGATGCGCAGGCGCGTGACCGGATGTACGAAGGTGCTGCGGCGCGATTACCGGCCGGCCGTGTCGGTCAACCCGAGGACGTTGCGAACGCCGTGCTCTACCTCGCGTCGACCCCGTACGCGACCGGCTCGACGGTGCTGGTCGACGGTGGCGGCGCGATCGCGTAGCGGCCCGGTCGGTTGAAGTTCGAATCGCGATGCGTCGGCGGTTGTCCGTACGTGCGTGCCCGGATTCCGCGCGCCGTGTGCGTCGCCGGATGATCTCGGGCGCGCGGGTGAGCATGAGCGTCTGCGCCGCTTCCGTTTGACGGCGCTGCCGCTGTTCTGGCACCTGCCGACCATGCGATTGACCGGCGCGGCGGCGGCGGCGGGGGCGCGACGATCAATTGTTTCGGGAACCTTACTGATTTTGCAGGGCCGATCGTGTTCGGATGGTTGAAGGATCGCCATCACGATGCGACGGCGCCGACCTTGCTGCTGGCGCTGAGCGCTTCGGCAGCGATGCCGCTCACCGTCGGGTGCCGAAGGGTATCGACGCATTGAAGCGCGGTAGACCGAGCGGGTTTGCCGAATCCGGACGGAACACCGAATTTTTCGGTCTGGATTGAAAGTCTATTCATTTCAAGGCCCATTTTCGAAAAGAGACTGTTTTCCGAAAATTGGTTGTACACGCACCAATCTGCGTGACATTCCAAACTCGTTCATTCGTCATCATGCATCGCGTTGCGGTGCGAGAGACGCGCTTGCGCGTCATGAGGAGATTGTCCATGGCAATTCAAATCGATCATGTGGATCGTGACCCGGCCGAGCCGGCGCCCGACCAACCGACGCGCCGTTCCTTCCTGACCAAGGCCGGAATCGGCGCAGGCGCGTTCGCCGTCGGTGCGATGCTTCAATCCACCCAGGCCGGTGCGCAAACGGGCAGCCCTCGATCGAACCCGGTAGCCGCGCCCGTGCAGGGTGAATTCTGGCCGAACGGTGCACGGCTGGTCATTTCGATCTCGATGCAGTTCGAGGCGGGTGGACAGCCGCCGAAGGGCGCCGACAATCCGTTTCCGAAAGTCGATTTCCCGGCGAGCGTTCCCGCCGATCTTGCCGCGCAAGCGTGGTTTGCGTACGGGTATCGCGAGGGCATTCCCCGAATGCTGGATCTGTGGGATCGTCATGACGTGAAGGTGACGACGCACATGATCGGCGAGGCGGCGAAGCAGCATCCGCAGGTGGCGCGCGAAATCGTGGCGCGCGGCCACGAAGCGTCGGGCCATGGGCCGACGTGGAACTCGCAGTATGCGATGTCGCGACCGCAGGAGCGCGAATTCCTGATCCAGGCGCGATCGATGGTCGAGGCGGTGACGGGCCAACGTCCGATCGGCTACAACGCGAACTGGCTGCGACGCGGGCCGAACACGCTGTCGCTGCTGCAGGAGCTGGGCTACGTCTATCACATCGATGATACGAGCCGCGACGAGCCGTTCATCGAACAGGTCAACGGCAAGGATTTCGTCGTGATTCCGTATACGCTGCGCAATAACGACATCCTGCTGGTGGAGGGCCGGAATTACTCGCCGGACAAGTTCCTCGAACAGATCAAGTTCGATTTTGATCAGTTGTACGAGGAAGCGGGTACGCGTCGGCGCATGATGTCGATCAGCGCGCATGACCGTATCAGCGGCACGCCGCAGATGACGCGCGCATGGGATGCGTTCCTGCGTTATGCGAAGAGCCATCCGGGCGTTGCGTTCATGCGCAAGGACGACATTGCGCGGTTCGTCCTGCAAAGCCCGATTACGGTACGCGAAAGCGAGACGATCTAGCGGGCTGCCCGAGCGCCTTCGCACCGGTGCGATCGTGCGAAGGCGCTCGACGACGCTTCGCTTGTCGCCCATCGTATCGGCGAAGAGGTGCTGATCCTCTGCACGCATCCGGATTACCTGGCGGCCAATCCGACGATTCGTGCGGTTGACGATTTGCGGAACCATCGCCTCATTGCGTTTCGCATGCCGACCACGGGCCGCGATCGGCCACTCGCGTTCGTCGAACACGGGCGAACGGTCGCGCTGACCATCGAGGCCCGCTTCCACATCAACCACGGTGAAGCGCTCGCCGAAGCTGCCGCGCTAGTTCCCCGAGTTTCTCGCCAAAGCCCGCCTGCGCCGCGGCACGCTCGTGGAAGTGTTGTCGACCTGTCGCCCCGAGCCGCTACCCGTCAATCTCGTGATGCCGGGCTCGCGCACGAGGCTCGAGCGCATACGTGCGCTGATCGACGCATTGACCAGCGAAGAATGATCGGGGCGATCAGGCACGTGCCGCTCTTCTTCTGATTTTCTTGTCTGGATTGAAAATCATTCAAGACGGAGGCCAATTATCAATCGGCACGGTGGCAAGCAGAATGGCTGCACATCCACTGCGGCTTCGCCGCCTTCCCGGAGATAGCCATGCCACTTCCCATTCTCGCGCTGGCCCTGAGCGCTTTTGCGATCGGTACCACGGAATTCGTCATCATGGGCATCCTGCCCGATGTCGCGCAGTCGCTGTCCGTTTCCATCCCGTCGGCGGGGCTGCTCGTGAGCGGCTATGCGCTAGGCGTCGCCGTGGGTGCGCCGCTGCTCGCCGTTCTCACGAGCCGTATGCCGCGCAAGTGGGCGCTTTTGCTGCTGATGGGGATCTTCATCGTCGGCAATATTCTGTGCGCGGTCGCGCCGGGTTACACGAGCCTCATGATCGCCCGCGTCGTCACGTCGTTCGCGCATGGTTCGTTCTTCGGCATCGGGTCGGTCGTCGCTGCGTCGCTCGTACCGCAGGACAAGCGTGCGAGTGCCGTCGCATTGATGTTTACCGGTCTCGCGCTCGCCAACGTGCTCGGCGTGCCGCTCGGCACCTTCATCGGCCAGATGCTCGGCTGGCGTGCTGCATTCTGGTCCGTCGCCGGCGCGGGCGTGCTTGCTGCGCTGGCCCTCGTGGCGCTCGTGCCGAACACGCACGAAGCGCAATCCGCGAGCCTTGCGCACGAAGTCGGCGTGCTCAAGCACCCGCAGGTGTGGCTCGCCCTGCTGATGACCGTGCTCGGCTTCGGCGGCATGTTCGTGGTGTTCACCTATATCACCCCGGTGCTCGAGCAGGCGAGCGGATTCGCGCCGAGCGGCGTGACGAAGATTCTCGTGCTGTTCGGCATCGGTCTGGCCATCGGCAACGCGCTCGGCGGCAAGCTTGCGGATCGCGGTGTGATGCGGACGCTGACGGGCGTGTTCGTCGTGCTCGTCGCGATCATGGTGATGTTCAGTCGCACCATGCATCACCCCGTGGCATCGGTCCTGACGATCTTCGTCTGGGGCGTCGCGGCATTTGCGACGGTTCCGGGCCTGCAGATGCGCGTGCTGAGCAAGGCCGCGAGCGCACCTAACCTCGCATCGACGCTCAACATCGGCGCGTTCAACGTGGGTAATGCGATGGGTGCGTGGCTCGGCGGCATGGCGCTTTCGCGAGGGCACGCACTCGACACGCTGCCGCTCGTGGCCGCCGCCGTGACGTTGCTGGCCATCGCGGTGACCGCTTTCGCGTCCCAGCTTGATCGACGCGAGACTGCACAAGCGAATCATCCCGCCCGTTTCCCGGCCTGAATCACCCAAGTCGCACCTCTGCCGGATTCAATTCGTTCATCGAGCACACACTCAAGGAGCCTGCCATGAAAACCCGCACCGTCCTTTCCGCCGTTTCCCGCATCGCGCTGGCCGCCGCCACCGCCGCTGCCGCGTTGCCTGCCGCCGCCGCGACCGGCGACGATCTCGTACAGCCGAAAACGCTGATCGTCGACAAGAGCCTCTCGAAGCAGCAGGCCGAGCAACAGATCCGCGCGGCACGCCTTTACGATACCTTCTGGAGCACGGGCGACGAGGCCCAGGCCCGCGAGGCGCTGGCGGCCGATTTCACGGACCGCACGTTGCCCGCCGGCCGGCCGCAGGGCATCGCCGGGCCGCTGGCTGCATCGAAGGGCTTCCATCGTGCCGTGCCGGACGTCCACGCCGAAGTCGAACAGATGATCGTCGCCGGCGACCGCGTCGTCACCCATCTGCATTTCACCGGTCATTTCACGGGCACCTTCAACGGCGTGCAGGGGAAGGGGCAGGTGGTCGACTTCATCGCCACGGACATCTATCGCATTCGTGACGGCAAGATCACCGACAACTGGCATCTCGAAGACAACCTGACGTTCCTGCAACAGCTCGGCGTGGTCGCCAGGTAAGCGGGCCGGGGGCCGATCCTGCCGGTCGGCCTTTCCTTCGTCCGTCCGCATCGCGTTACCATGCCCGGGTCCCCACGGGGCATCATGCGGCACAACCCAACATTCTTTTCGCGTGACGCGACCATGGATAATCTCGGTGACATTCGCCTTTTCGTCGAAGCGGCTGGCCAAGGCAGTCTTTCGGCGGCCGGCAGAAAGCTCGGACTGTCGCCCGCAGCGGCGAGCGCCCGGCTCGTCAAGCTCGAGGGAGAACTCCACACGCAGCTGTTCGAGCGTTCGACCCGCAAGCTGCGCCTCACGGATGAAGGCCGTATGTATCTCGTCCACTGCCAGCATGCGCTGCAAACGCTGGAAGATGCGCGCGCGGCGTTGCAGGCCGGACGTGCATCGGTGAGCGGGGCGTTGCGCGTATCGGCCACCTCCGATTTCGGGCGCACCGTGCTGCGTCGATGGCTCGACGAATTCAACGAACGCCATCCGAACGTCACGCTGACGCTCGTGCTCTCGGATTCGCTGTCGCACTTGCTGCAGGACGATATCGATCTCGCAATCCGGTTCGGCGTGCCGGCGGACAGCTCGATGGTCGCCAAGCGCATGGCCGACAATCGCCGCGCGCTATGCGCGTCGCCCGACTACATCGCCGAGCACGGCATGCCGAGCCATCCCGACGATTTGCGTGAGCACCGATGCATCGTCCTTTCCTCGGCGGCCGGCGCGGCGAACAACTGGCGTTTCGCGCGCGACGGGGAGACCGCGTTGTTCACCGCGCCGCTCGACAGTTCACGTCAGACCAATGATGGTTCGCTTGCCCGCGAATGGGCGATCGAGGGGCGCGGGGTGGCGATGAAGTCGATCTGGGACATCGGCGCCGATCTTCAGGCCGGGCGGCTCAAGCTGCTCCTGCAGGAGTGGCGTTGCCCGGACGTGCCGGTGAACGCGCTTTTTCAACGAACGCTTTATATGGCGCCACGCGTGCGCACCTTGCTCGACTTCCTCGAGCAGCGGTTCTCCGAAGCTTCCGACGCACTGGCGCCGTTTCTGCGGTAGTTTCCGCGATCGGAGGCTTTCTGCGTTCGTCGGGATGGCGCGTGAAGACGTTCGATTCGGCGCTGTCGCTTCTCGATTCCGCCCATGTTCGCGACATCGCGTTCTTGATTGCGGATGTCCGCATGCCGGAGATGTCCGGCATCGAGTTGCATGGCGAACTACTGGCTGGCGGGTGCTCCGCCAGTCATCTTTCACGGCCGACGCAGCCCGCGGGCATGCCGGTGTCCTGACGCGCAGCGCCGACACCACAGCCCGCGGCGGCGCTGGATTCGGAACGTCAACCCAGCCCCGGGCTCTACGCATTGGTAATCGTCGAGCGTTTAAGGTCGATTAGCGAATGGCAAAACGGGTTGCCGGCGAGCCATTCGAGCAATTGTTTCCATAAATAAAAAGATTTCTGTTTTCCGAGTATGCCTGGTAAATAATTGAATAAACTTCCTTGGCACTGAACGAGTAGACGCCGTCGTTAATGGTCACCAGCAGGTTGCCGGTGGCGTCGGTTTCGATCTTGTCGATCTTGCCGGCTTTGCAAAGCGCCTGTGCGGACGCGCACGTGGAGGCGAGCATCAGTGCTGAAAACAGCACGGTTGCAATCTTCTTCATGACTTTCCTTTGGTATTGAATGAATTAATGCGATCTGACGACGTCGGTCACGCCCGGGAAGACGTGGCTGTCTTTCCGGATTGCTGATTCACAAGTGTCTGGAAATCAACGGTGGCCTGATAAGGGGAAACTCTGCGACCAAGCATGAATGAAGTGATTCATGCTGCGCCTCCGTATCTCGTTGATCTTTGAATCACGGTGTTGCGGCGCACAACACAGACTATTTATTTGATTTTGAGGGCGCCAATCGTATTAATTTATCGTTAATCATATTCGATAATTTTTGTTTGAATTTGATTTTATTGAATTCTGATGGCTGTTGTTTTTGTTCTTTGATTATTTCGATATTTAAATGATCAGCGACGAATATTGATTCGATGGTTGATGGTGTGGCGGGCGAAGCGCATGGGCGTTCATGAGGGTTCGAGCGTTCGGGCGCGTGGTTCGTCCGGTGCGCGAACTGCACAGCACATATCCGTCGATGCTGCAGTGGGCGCCGGTCGGGTTGATTAGTGCCGACCCGGAAAGACGCTAAACTGCGCCTGTTCCCGAACACATCGGGAGCGTCAGGACACCGGGCCCACGGATTGCAAACACGTGAGGATGTAATCGCCCATCCCCTGGCTCATTCGAACAAGTGAAGAGAGAAAGAGAGGGCCCATGCTGACACGTCTTCGTATCGGACTCGATCGCGCACGCGACCTGCGCGAAACGGGACGTCCGTCTCCCGTCCAGCCGCGGCCGCTGCCGAGCGAGCTGGTCGACCTGAGCGCACAGCGCGCGATGTGGCGCGTTTCCGTTCCGGGCCAGGCCGACTGCTACATGGCGGCAACGCCCGCCGAAACGGAGCGCTTCGTCGTACATCTCGACGCTCAAAGGTTCTACGGCCTGTGGCTCGGCACGAGCCCGGCGTTCCCGCAACTGAACTCGCAGGACTGCGTGCCGCGCCGCGTCATGCCGCTCGACAGCAAATACGCGTCGGCCGCCGCCGCGTTCCGGGCCGGCCGCCTCGAACCGGTGGCGCTGCCGCCGGTCGGCTACTGGCTCGAGGGAAGCGGGTATGAAGTCGCGATGAGCAACGGCATGACGCGCACCTTCTGGCTGCTCGCCAACCGTGTGCGATCGTTTCCGGTCAGCGTCGACAACGCGACCTGGGCCACGATGCTGAACAACATGGCCGGCGTCGGCGTCGCGCCGATCGCGTACCGCGAGCTGTTTTCCCGGCACGCGTAGGTTGCGCGTCGCGATCCGGCGCGCCGCCGCGGCGCCGGATCGCCACCCGGTTTGACACGCCGTGTTCGCGGCCATTAAAGTCGCATCGCGGGCCGGTGGGTCAAGCACATGCCCGGAACAGGCAGCCGATGTTCCAGGACTACGGGGCTACCCCGTGGATGAAATTGACACCCCGATGCGTCGCAAGGAGGACGGTTGCGCGTTGCGCAACGCGACTCCTCGCAGCACCAGTCACGTTGGCTCATCGTCCCGCCCATCTTTCTCCATGCATTCATCCCTGCGCGATACCACCCGCACGATTGCCGAGGCGATGCTCGCCGGGTCGCCCGAGCGCGGCGGCGTCATCGCGCGTATGGCTGCCGTGCTCGGCGATGCGCAGCCGTGGGCGCACGAATGTGCGGACGCCGCGCTCGCCCGCTTCGGCGCGAACTGGGACGACGTCGACATCGACGTGCTGGCGGCGGTTCTGGCCGATGCGGCCGCGTTCGTGCGCGCCTGGTATCGCGATGATCCGCCGACCGTGATCCGCGTCGTGCGGCGTCCCCCGGTCCAGCGGCCGTTGCCGGCGCCGCTCGCCGGCTGCGACGTGCCGCAATGGGCGACGCCCGGCGATCTTGCCGACTGGCTCGGCGTGAGCCCGCCGGCGCTCGACTGGCTGTCCGACCACTGGCGCGTCGACGCGCGCGGCAGCGCCACCCCGCTGCATCACTACACGTACGTGGCGCACGACAAGCGCAGCGGCGGCAGCCGCCTCGTCGAAATCCCGAAAGGCCGGCTGCGCGAAGCGCAGCGCCGCATCCTGCACGGGCTGCTCGATCGCATCGCGCCGCACGGTGCGGTACACGGTTTTCGCAAGGGGCACGGAATCGTGTCGTTCGCGGCCCCCCATGCGGATCGCGATGTCGTCGTCCGTTTCGATCTGGCGGATTTCTTCGTATCGATACGCGCCGCACGCGTGCACGCGCTGTTCGTCACGCTCGGGTATCCGGCCGAAGTCGCGCGTACGCTCACCGGGCTGTGCACCAACCGCGTGCCGTCCGCACGGCTGCTCGCGCCGGACCTGCGCGACCGGTTCGACTGGATCGGCCGCCAGCGTTATCGCGAACGGCATCTGCCGCAGGGCGCCCCGACGTCGCCGGCGCTGGCGAACCTGAGCGCGTTCCGGTTCGACATGCGGCTCGCCGCGCTCGCGCGTTCGCTCGGTGCAACCTACACGCGCTATGCCGACGATCTCGCCTTTTCCGGCGGCGGCACGCTGGCGCGCGACGTCGAACGGCTGCAGGTCCGGGTCGCCGCGATCGCGCTCGAGGAAGGCTTTGCGCTGCAACTGCGCAAGACGCGCGTGATGCGGCGCGGCGCGCGGCAGCAATTGGCCGGCGTGGTCGTCAATCGTCATCCGAACCTGGCGCGCGATGCGTTCGATCTCCTGAAGGCCATCCTGACCAACTGCATCCGGAGCGGCCCGGCGTCGCAGAATCGCGATGCGCATCCGGATTTCCGCGCGCATCTCGCCGGGCGCGTCGCGCATGCGGCCGCGCTGAACGCGGCGCGCGGCGCGAAACTGCGCGCGCTGTTCGACCGGATCGCGTGGGACACCTGCGACGTCGGCCAGTAATCGGACGTATCCGCATCGACGCCGGCCGGCACCTTCTGCAAAAACGGTGCACAGCACTGCTATCATTCGCGCCATGCCGCGCCGGTGCCAGGTGCGGCGCTTACTTGCCGCAGCCGTTCGCCGTGCCTTCGTACATGGCGGGCTGCGCGTTGCCGGCCCGGTCCTGGCTGTCATTGACTGACGCGCGACGTCGTTTAGTGCGTATCGCGCAAGCCACGCCGGCTCAGGCAACCGATTCACCCATTTGACAGCCCCCATCGGCGGAACTTCGTGGTAGGTTCCGCCATCGGAGCTTTTTGCGAAAACATGCCCAAAGAGGATGAATACATGACCCAGGCCCTGCAGGAACTCGAAGCACAACTTCGGGACCTGAATATCAAGCTGTCGGATGCGAAGCAGAAGGAGAAGCAGGCCGCGCTCGCGGCATTCAAGGAACAGGTCGAGCTTTTGGGAATTTCGCAGCAGGAAGTGCTGAGCGCGCTTGGCTACATCGTCCAGCGAAAACGCAAGGCGCCTGCCAAGTACTACGATCCGACGACCGGCCGCTCATGGTCGGGCCGCGGCCCGCGCCCGAAATGGCTCGAAGGCAAGGATCTCGATACGCTCGCCGTCGACCGCGAGGCCAAGACCTGGTGGCCCGGAGACGATCAAGGCTGAAGCCGGCCGGGCCGCCAGGCCACCCGGCGCCGTCCGGTTCGCGCGAGCGGGCCGGACGGCAACACTCCGCAAGCATGCTGCTTTTCATTCGGTGTCCGGCCTGACCGCGGCCTCGCCGGCCTCGCCGCCGACACCGGATCGCCGTTTTTCCCCCCTTCATTGCCCGCAGATTCCCGCTCGCCGTCCCGCAGCGGGTGTCGACGCGCGCGCGGACCCTCGTCGCCGGCGGGTCTGCCGGCCCGTCGGGCACCGGCACAGGCCTTAGAATGTCGCCGGACAATCGTGGCAGGACACCATGGCAGCAAACATGAAATCTTCGGCGCTCGAGGGCCCGTCGGCCCCGCGCGTGGAGCAGGTCGGCGCGTACGCGTGGAAAGCGCTGGCCGGATCGGCGATCGGCTATGCGATGGACGGCTTCGACCTGCTGATCCTCGGCTTCATGCTGCCGGCGATCACGGCGGCGCTGCATCTGACGCCCGGGCAGGGCGGCGCGCTGGTCACGTGGACGCTGATCGGCGCCGTCGCGGGCGGCATCCTGTTCGGTGCATTGAGCGATCGTTACGGGCGGGTGCGCGTGCTGACCTGGACGATCCTGCTGTTCGCGGTCTTCACCGGGCTGTGCGCGTTCGCACAGGGCTTCGAGGATCTGCTCGTGTACCGCACCATCGCGGGCATCGGGCTGGGTGGCGAGTTCGGGATCGGCATGGCGCTCGCGGCGGAAGCGTGGCCGGCCAGCAAACGCGCACGCGTGTCGTGCTATGTCGCGCTCGGCTGGCAGGCCGGTGTACTGCTGACCGCCTTGCTGACGCCGTTCCTGCTGATGCACATCGGCTGGCGCGGGATGTTCGTGGTCGGCGTGCTGCCCGCGCTGCTCGCGTGGGTGATGCGCAACAAGCTGCACGAGCCTGAAGCGTTCGTGCAGCGCGCAGCGCAGCCGAAGGCCAACGCGTTCCGCCTGCTCGTCGCGGACGGCCGCACCGCGCGCATGAGCGTCGGCATCGTGATCCTGTGTTCGGTCCAGAACTTCGGCTACTACGGGATCATGATCTGGCTGCCGACTTTCCTGTCGAAACAGATGGGCTTCTCGCTGACGAAGTCGGGGCTGTGGACGGCGGCGACGGTCGTCGGGATGATGATCGGCGTCTGGGTGTTCGGGCAACTGGCCGACCGCATCGGGCGCAAGCCGACGTTCCTGCTGTACCAGCTCGGCGCGGTCGTGACGGTCCTCGCGTATGCCCGGCTGTCGGACCCGACCGCGATGCTGTGGGCCGGTGCGCTGATGGGTATGTTCGTCAACGGGATGGTCGGCGGCTACGGGACGCTGATGTCGGAAGGCTATCCGACGGCCGCACGCGCCACCGCGCAGAACGTGCTGTGGAACATCGGCCGCGCGGTCGGCGGTTTCGGCCCGGTCGCGGTCGGCGCGCTGGCCGCGCACTACTCGTTCCAGACGGCCATCGCGCTGCTCGCCGGCCTCTACGTGCTCGACATGGTCGCGACGCTGTTCCTGATTCCCGAGCTCAAGGGCGTCGAGCTCGAATGAGCGCGGCCATCGCGCGCCACCCACCGACCAACGACTTCACTCATAACCACGATGCAACAGAAGAACAAGACGATCGGCGTGATGGGCTCCGGCAAGGAGCCGTGGCTCGCGTTTTCGGAGCCGCTTGGCACCTGGCTCGCGCAGGCCGGTTTCAACCTGCTGACGGGCGGCGGGCAGGGCGTGATGCTGGCGGTCGCGCGCGCGTTCGCCGGCGTGCCGGGGCGGGCCGGCCGGTCGATCGGCATCCTGCCGACGCAGGCCGATCCGCTCGCGGGCTTCGTCCCGCTCGACGGCTATCCGCATCCGTTCGTCGACATCCCGGTCCTCACGCCGCTGCCGCGCCGGGAGCCGGACGCCGCCCCGGATACGATCAACCGCAATTACGTGAACGTGCTGAGCAGCGACCTGATCGTTGCGCTGCCGGGCGGCCACGGCACGGCCGAGGAGATCGCGCTCGCGCGGCGCTGGCGCAAGCCGCTCATCTGCTTCGGGCCGGACGGCGCGTTTCGCGAGCTTGCGGCGGGGGCCACGTGCACGTCGTCGCTCGATGATGTGATCCGCTTCGTGGACGACGCATTCTCTGCGGAGCAGGCGCTTCGATAATTCGCGCGGCCGGTTCGGCTACGGTCGTGGCGATGCTCGCGTGGCAGGGTCGGCGCCTCGGCACGCGATGTGACCGGTTTCGATGCGACCACGTGCCGCCGGCGCGAGCAAGCCGCCGGCGGCACGATTCGTGACCGCGGCGCGCGGTTCAGCGGCCCGTCTTCAACTGCGCCCACAGCCGGTTCTGCAGCCGGCGGATCTCCGGCGGCATCGGCTTGAGCAGCGTCATCTTGCTCAGCACTTCGTCGGACGGATACACCGACGAATCGCGCGCGATCGCCGGCTTCACGTACTGCCGCGCGGCCTTGTTCGCGGTCGGATAGAACACCGCGTTGGTGATGCCGGCGTTGACCTTCGGATCCTGCACGTAGTTGATCCACTTCAAAGCGGCGTCGCGATTCGGCGCGTCCTTCGGGATCACCATCATGTCGAACCACAGCAGGCCGCCTTCCTTCGGGTTCGCGAAGCCGATCTCGTACGGGCGCTTCGCTTCGGCGGCGCGGCGGTGCGCGATGCCGACGTCACCCGAATAGCCGAACGCCACGCACAGGTCGTTGTTCGCGAGATCGTTGATGTAGCCCGACGAGTTGAACTGCGTGATGTACGGGCGCACCTTCTTCAGCACCTCGTACGCGGCGCGGTAGTCGGCCGGGTTCGTGCTGTTCGGATCCTTGCCCATGTACTGCAGCGTGGCCGCGAACACGTCGACGGCCTGGTCGAGGAACGACACGCCACAGCTCTTCAGTTTCGCCATGTTGGCCGGGTCGAACACCAGCGCCCAGCTGTCGACCGGCGCCTTGTCGCCGAGCGCCTTCTTCACGGCCTGCACGTTGTAGCCGATGCCGTCGGTGCCGTATGCCCACGGCACGCCGTACCGGTTGCCCGGATCGGCGTCGGCGACCATCTTCATCAGCAGCGGATCGAGGTTCGCGAGGTTCGGCAGCTTCGACTTGTCGAGCGGCTGGTAGACGCTCGCCTGGATCTGCTTGGCCATGTAGTTCGACGTCGGCACGACGATGTCGTAGCCGGAATTCCCCGACATCAGTTTCGCCTGCAGCGTGTCGTCGCTGTCGTAGTTGTCGTAGCGGACGTGGAGGCCCGTCTGCTTCTGGAAGGTCGGGATCGTGTCCGGCGCGATGTAGTCGGACCAGTTGTAGATGTTCAGTTCGCCGGCCGCGTGGGCGGTCGTGCCGGCGGCCGCGGCGGCCGACAGGAGGGCGGCGGTTGCCAGGGCGCGGCGAAGCGTGCGGATTCGCATGATGGAGTCTTCCATTTCGGTGCGCGTGTCGATCCGCTTGGCGCGGGTCGTTGCGCGATGGTTCATCGGATGAAGCGGGCGTGCGCAGCCAACGCTCGCAGTGAGCGAACGCGGTGCACAACGATCAGGAGTCCATTTGACGGCGAGCCGGCTCGCGCGGAACACGAAGCGCGAGCCGATCCCTTCACCGGTCGGGTGACACGGCGAATGGGTCGAACGGAGTCAGGGAAAGAGGCGGGACGCTAAGGCAGCAGCGATGCCACGTCGTCGGTATGGATCGCGACGTACGCACGCGCGGCGACGGCGTTGTGGCGGCGAACGGAGCGGCGGGACAGGATGGTGTAGATCGACAGAGGCAGGCGAGGGCTTTGCCCGCCGTCACTGTCGTCGGGGGACGCGATCGTAGCGCGCAGGTTTCGCGCATCGCCTCGTCTCCACCGCACCAGCGGGCCACGGAATCTCACGATTACTCTCGACCGGGTTGTTGAAAGTATTGAACACCTGACGATTCGCCAGCGGCTGCCGTTTCAGGTTTCGGTCAGCGCATTTGCCGCGCGGCGGCATCGGCTGCATGACACCGATTGAAAGCTCGGCGGACGTCGGAATCGTTGAAACATGACGCTTCCATGAATCATCAGGTAAATCGCTGTAAGGATGTCTCGGGATTTTCCCTAGGGATTGGAGGGCCCATGAGCGCGTTCGGCGCGGTGGTGATGGCGGGGGAACCGCGCAGGCAACGCTGCTTTGGGTGATCAGGAAACGCTCGAAGTGATGAGAATATTCGACGGTTCGCTGCCGCGATCGTCACCAGGCGATCGTCGGAAAGGCCGTCGAAAGATCCCGGTGACAAGGTGGGTCGAGTCGGACGCGCTCAATCTTCGAACGTGATGAACTGCGCCGAAGACCAGACCTTCGCATCATCGCGTTGCCGCCCGAAGAAATACACGGGGCGGTGGCCGAACGAGGCGTTGGCCGGGTCGATCTCGATGCTTCCCGAGAGGTCCGTCGGCAAGGTCTGCTCCGTCAGCCGTTCGATGGCGAGAAACAGCTCGGTGCCACCGAGCTGGTGCGTCGCGGAGCCTGCTGCCAGCAGATCCGCACCACGAATCTCATGACGGAACGTCGGCGCATGCGCAAACGGATTGCCGGCCAGCGGATCGCCGACCTTGATGAAACCGTCAATGGTGCCTTCGACGACGATCGTGGCATGGGCCAGGCCGCCCACTTCGATCTCGACGCTGTCGGCATCGCCGTACGTATCGCTTGCGAAGCCAATGTCGGTCGTCCCGGAACGCCAGGCCGCCTCCTCGAGGTGCTCGAAACCGGTTGATCTGAAATTGTGGATCGTGCCGTTCAGCACGCGGATCGTGCCGCGCCAGGAGGCCCAGCGATAGCGATCGCGAATGCGTGCACCTCCCCAGCGAATCCGGATGTGCCGCTGCGCGTATCCCAGCTCCGCGTGAAGATCGCGTTCCCAGATCACGCCGGTATGGTCGTATGCCGCCACGTATTCCCAGCCTGCATTGCCGAGCAGGCGGTAATCGAGCCTGGCTGGCCCGCGATGCCGGAACGCGTCGCCTTGCCGGTATTCGCCGCATTGAACGAGCAGTGCAGTGTGCTCTCCCGTCGTCGCCCAGGTATGACGGGCGCGAAGCGCCTCGCCGATGCTGCGGCGGTCGAGGGATTCGGCCAGCACGCCGGTCAGCCCGCCACGCACGCCGAACACCTGTACGCCGGGCGCGCCACCGCCGGGCCGCCCGCGATGCTCGTCGCCGCTGGCCGCCACGCCGAGCCGATAGCCGCGCGCGATCACGTCCTGGTAAAGCCAGCCGAAGTGTCCCCACGACGACGCGATCTCGACGAGCCGTTCGAGCTCGGGATGGTGCCAGTCGGGGATATAGCGGCGGCCACCCACGTGCGGCATCACCAGATGATGCGCGGCATCGTCCGCATACGCATCCCACAGTTCCTCGACGGGCCAGCGGCCGAGCTCGACCGCATTGCCCTTCATGTCCTCGTTCCAGACCAGCGTGCGGTTGTGCTCGCCGCGCGCGTTGTACGGGAAATCCGGCCGCGCGTCGCCGAGAAAGACGACATTGTGGTCGCCGCCCGCGGTCGAACTGCCGCACCATTCCTGCACCGGATAGACGACGAAGCGGCCCGGGGCGTTGAACTGCTCGACCGCCTCCACCCCGAGTTGCCAGTTCTCGTCGGTGATCTGGAAATCGTTCGCCGTATAGCCGAGCACGTCGATGCCGCCGATGTCGCGTGCGTAGCGCGCGTTGTACGCCGGGCTGTTGGTGCCGACCGTATCGTGGGCGTGGACGTGCAGGTCGGCGTACAACGCACGGGGCGCAGGCAGCGAAGCGTCGCTCGTGAGCCACGCTTCGGCCGCGCGCACGTCCGGGCGGGCGGGGATGTCGGCCACGATGCGCAGCGTGCCGGCATCGACCGGCAGGTCGTCGACCGCGCAGGTCGCGAGCCCGGCATCGGGCAGCGCGTGCTCGCGTCGGTAGACGGCTTCGCCGCGTACGTCGTATGCGACGACGCGTGCGGTGCTGCCTGCGTCTCGGCACGCATTGCCCCAGCGGTCCTGCAGCGATAGCCGGAATGGCGCGCGCGTGCCGGGCCGCACGAAGCGCGGGCCATTCAGGAGTACGTCGGAAGGTGCGCCGGCACGGATGTCGATCGAGATGTCTCCGGGCACGGCGACGAAGCGCGACGTACCGAGCGGATCGACGTAGAGCCGGAACCGGAAGTTGTCCTCGGCGAAGGTCTGCACACGCGTGCCGGGGCCGCGACGACGATCGCCGAGCCGGATCACGATCCGGTCGCCGGCATTCACGTAACCGTCGACGATGTCGACGATCACGGCCTTCTGGAACGGCCGCTCGTGTCCCTTCTGGTCGAAGCGCACGTTCAGCGCCTGCACGGTGGCCGGGCTCTGGCCCGGCACGGGCGGTGCGGCATGGTATTCGGCACTGATGTAGTTCGCGGCGCTCGGATCGCTGGTCTGGAACAGCGCCCAATCCGAATAGAACTTGAAGGTGGCCTTCAGCCAGCCGCCGTCGGCGATGCCCGACGAGCCGACTTCGTAATCGAGCACGATCTCGCTCCATGCGCCGGCTTCGAGCTGGGCAACGTTGCAGCGCACGCGTCCGGCGAACGGCAGGCGTTTGTGGCGCTCATACAGGCCTTCGGGTGCGACGTGCGGGCCCAGGCGGTCGCGCAACGCGGCGGCGCGGGCATCGACGGTATCGAGGGCGTCGTTGGATTCGTTCATGGTCAATCCAGAAGAAATGGCGAGGGAAATCGAGCGCTTCAATGCGCGAACGGCCAGGGCGCGCCCGGGTCCCAGACGGGGATGCCCATGTACGCGTACCACGGTGCAATCACGCAGAGGCCGTAGACGATCGCGATCAGCACGGACACCGCGCCGACCTTCGCGTAGTCGACCGTCGAGAACGCGCCGCTGCTGTACGCGATGACGCCCGCGGTGATCTGCGTGGGCAGCAGATAGGCGAAGCTGTCGGTGTCGCTGACGAGCATCGTGAAGGCGACTGGATGCAGCCCGAGACGCGGCGCGAGTGCGAGCGCGATCGGCGCGATCATCGTGACGGCCGCGACGTTGGACAGCATGCCGATGCGGATCACGTGCGTACCGAGCATCACGATCGCGATCGCCAACCACCAGCCGTGACCGCGCGCGGCGACATAGATGTGATCGGCGGCCCAGCTCGCGAGCCCCGACGCGCTGATCGCCGACGACAGCGACAGCGCGCCGGCCAGCAGGAACAGCGTGCCCCAGATCGTGCGCTGTTCGACTTCAGCCCAGCCGAAGCGCAGCACGCCGGGCGCGAACAGCAGCGCCAGCGCGATCAGCGCGACGATTTCCGACGGCAGGTGATGCAGCGGCTCGGTCGCCCACAATACGGCGACGGCGGCCAACAGCATGAGCACGGCCCAGTCGTTGCGCGTCGCGCTCGGCTGCGCACGGCGCATGGCCGCGATTGCGCCCGGGCCACCCGGAATCGCGACGGCGCGCGAGCGGAAATGGAATTGCACCCAGGCTTGCGTGATCGCGAACATCCCGAGGTACGGCCACTGGAGCTTGAGCCAGGTCAGATACGAGATCCGGATGCCGAGCTGTTTCTCGAGCAGCCCGGACACGACCATGTTCGGCAGGTGGGCCGTCAGGATGCACATGCCGCTGATCATCGCGCCGTAGACGAGCGTCTGGATCACGATCGCCTTGCGTGCGGCACGCTCGCGCGGCGACTCGCCGAACAGCCGGACGATCCCGTTCGTGACGGGCAGCAGCGTAGCGGCCCGTGCATTCGCGGCCGGCACGACGAGCGCCATCACGCAATTCACCGCGAACATGGCCCAGATCACGCCGTTGGCGGTTCGCACCTTCAGGCGGTCGAGGAGCAACAGGGCGATGCGGCGGTCGAGTCCACACGCCTGCATGATCGCGGAGAACAGGAACGCGGCGAGGCACAGGAACACGACGGGCGCGGCGAAGCCGCTGGCCGCCTTCGGCAACGACGGGCTCGCGTGCGACAGCACGAGCAGCATCGGCAGCAGGATGCCGCTCACGCCAACCGGAACCGCGTCGGTGATCCATACGATCGCAACCCACGACACCACCGCGAGTGTCGCCTTGCCTTCCGCGGACAGATGCGCGGGGGCAGGCAGCCACCATGCGATCGCGAAGAACGCGAGCCACGCTGCGGCGAAGCCGATCGCGGCACGCCAGTGCGCGCGACGCGATCGGCCTGTCGCGTGCGGATCGGCGTGTCGTGCCGCCGGCGATCCGGCCGGTGGCGGCCGGCTGGCGTGCGTGCTGTCGAGCGGCGGCGTGCCGATTGCGTTTTCAGTCACTGGTATGCTCCCCGTGCGTCGGGCCCTGAGACAGCAGGCCCGATCGTCTATCGAGATGTCATAATACGTATTAATACAAGTTGGGCGATCCAATTGCTTTTCATATCGAAATCAGGATTCGCGCATAGCGCGAGCCGAGCACGGAGAGGAAGATTCGATGACGCTGCTGCGTGATGACGCGACGTCGCTTTACGAGCAGATCGCGACAACGCTGCGCGACGAGATCGAGCAAGGCGCGTACGAGCCGACCGGCAAGCTGCCCTCGGAGGCACAATTGAGCGAGCGTTTTCAGGTGAGTCGCGTGACCGTCCGGCTCGCGCTCGACCGGCTGACCGACGCGCGAATCGTCGAGCGCAAGCAGGGCAAGGGCACGTTCGCCGCAAAGCAGCGGCTGCGGCATCGACTGGATGTGCTGCGTGGACTGCACGATTCGATCGCGGGACAAGGCGCGCAGGCACGGATGGAACTGCTGCGCATGGAGACGTGCGACGTGCCGCCCGGCTTGCGATATGCGTTCGCCGCCGACGTGACGCGCTGCGTCTATCTCGAACGCCTGCACTGGGTCGACGACGAGCCCATCGCGCTCGCGCAGACCTGCCTGCTGCCCGAAGCGAGCGACGTCGCTTATGCGCGGGCCGACAGCCTGCCGACTTACGAGCTGCTGGAGCAAGTACTCGGCTGGCGCATTGCCGACGCCGACATGTCGGTGACGGCCGTGGCCGCGCCCGACGATATCGCCGTCCGGCTCAAGACCGCAAAGCAGGCGCCGCTGCTCGTATTGCGGCGCACGTCGCGTCTGGCCGACGGTCGCACGTGTGAATCGACCGTGTTTCATATTCGTCCGGAGCGCTTCGACCTGGTGGTGCGAAGCGGTGTCGAAGCGCGATTTGTCGGTTAAACGTGCGTTTGGCCGCGGGCCGTGGCAATGGC
The DNA here is from genome assembly GCF_002223085.1 of Burkholderia sp. HI2714. Lineage (NCBI taxonomy): Bacteria > Pseudomonadati > Pseudomonadota > Betaproteobacteria > Burkholderiales > Burkholderiaceae > Burkholderia > Burkholderia sp. HI2714. The sequence continues at coordinate 122,289 of NZ_NKFM01000062.1, forward strand.
CATGCGCGGTCAGTCGATCGGACAAGGTGCGCGTTTTCTAAATCACTTTCGGATCTAGGTTTCGCATTTTTAATTCTTTCTGAGAATTTCACGGTTCTGTCATATTTCTGTGCACCGAATTCATCGGATCAGAAAAATGTCAAAGACCACCATCATTGCGACGATCGGGCCGGCGTCGAATACCACTGAAACGCTGCTCGCGCTGCACCGTGCGGGGATGACCGTCGCGCGCCTGAACGGTTCGCACGGCTCACTCGACTGGCATCGGGCGACCATCGAGCTGATCCGGCGGACCTTGCCGGACCTCCCGATCCTGCTCGATATTCCCGGGCGAAAGATTCGTACCGTGCAACTGCGCACGGAACCGTCGTTCGAGGTCGGCGGCCGGCTCGTGCTGACGACCGATCTGTCACATGACGGCAGCAGCAAGGTGCCGGTCAACTACGATCGGTTTCATCTGCAGTTGCGCGCCGGGGTGCGCATCTATGCGGACGACGGCACGCTGTCGTTCGTGGTCGAGGCGGTGCGTGGACAGGACGTCCACGTCGTCGCGGAGACGGCAGGAACGTTGAAGAGCCGCAAGGGCATCAACGTGCCGGAGGTCGATCTGGGGCAGCAACTCGTCACGCCCCGCGATCGGGAAATGGTCGCGTTCGCGAAGCACGCGGGCGTCGACTTCGTCGGGATCAGCTTCGTCGAATCGGCGGCACACGTGGCGGCGATTCGAGCGTTGATCGACGCGCCGTCGCCACGCATCGTCGCGAAGGTCGAGAATCAGGGCGGCCTCGATCACCTCGACGAAATCGCCGGCGCGACGGACGTCATCATGATCGATCGTGGCGATCTGTCGGTGGAGACCAGCATCGATCATGTCTCGCTGTACCAGAAACGGATCATTGCGGCGGCGCGGCAGCACGGCAGGCCAGTCATCGTTGCGACCGAGTTGTTGCACAGCATGATCGAGAGCCCGCTGCCGACCAAGGCCGAGATCGGAGACGTCACGAATGCGGTGATCGACGGCGCATCGGCCGTCATGCTGTCCGGCGAGACCGCCGTCGGCAAGTTTCCGGTGGAAGCGGTGGCGAGGCTGCGCAGCATCGTCACGCTTGCTGAAGCCCATCGGCATGCGTCGCTCCCGGCGGCGGGCGGGTTGGCCGACGCGCCGAACGATCTGCGAGCCGCGACGCTTGCGCTGACGCGCACGCTGCCGATCTCGAAGGTCGTCGTGTTGTCGCGCACGGGCTACGCGGCTCGGCTCGTGTCGATGGCCCAGGTGCGGCAGCCTGTCATTGCGGTCGGCAGGGATGCGGCGCTCGCGCGCAGCTGGAACCTGCTGCCGGGCACGACGGCGGTATTCCTGCCGGACCTCGATCTGGCGGCGGACGGCGCCGGCACCGCCGCGCTGAAGTCACTGTGGGAGGGCGGCAGGCTTCAGGTCGACGACGTCGTGCTCGTCGTGCTGGCCGCCAGCGACGATGCACAAGCGTCGTTGAGTTCGCTGCAAACCGTCCGCGTCGGTCAGCTTGCCGCGCAACTTGCGTGGTCCGTGGACAGCGGCGTGGAGGCCTGACATGCACGATCCGCACCTGTTGGTCGGCATCGTCGCGCTGCTTGCGATCGTGCAGTCCGTATTCGGCATGGGCATCCTCGTGTTCGGCACGCCGACACTGCTGCTGATGGGATACGATTTCACGTCGGTGCTCGGACTGCTGCTGCCCGCTTCCGTATCGATATCGGCGGTTCAGGCCGGGTCCGCGCGGCGACGTGCGGTGCCGGCCGCCGAACGGGTCACGATGGTGATCTGCGCGATCGCGGTGCTTGTATCGCTTGCGATGCTGGTGCGCTTGAACCTGAAGGCGCGCGCCGACCTGCTGATCGGTGTCGCAATGCTGAGCGCCGCCGCGATGCGCTATTCGTCGCGCCTGCAGACCAGGCTGCGCAAATTCGTTCACGCGCGCAGCCGGCTGTATGTCGGGGCGATGGGCGTCGTGCACGGCCTCACCAACATGGGCGGTGCGTTGCTCGCCGTCTATGCGGCCAGCCGGTACGATGACAAGCACGCAGTGCGCGCGGCGATCTCGCGCTATTACCTGCTGTTCGGTGCGATCCAGCTCGGGACGCTGGCGCTGCTGCGACCGGCGGCGCTCAGTGTCCAGGGCGTCGCGATGGCACCCGTGGCGGTCGCGATCTATTTCGCGGTCGGCAACGTGCTGTTCGCGCACGCCGGCGCACCCCTGTACGAGCGCGCGATGACCGCATTCATCGGCGTCTACGGCGCGGTCGTGCTCGCGAAGACGCTGGTCTTCGCGTGACGGAGCGGCCCATGCAGAATGTCCTGACCGCACTCATTCCGATCTTCGTGCTGATCCTGGCAGGATTCGTGCTGCGGCAGCGCCGCCTGCTGCCGGACGAATTCTGGCTGCCGTGCGAAACGCTGAACTACTACTACATGTTTCCCGCGCTGATGTTCAGTCAGGTCGCGAAAGCCAATCTGACGCAGTTTCCGGTGCGGCCGATCGCGGTCGCCATCCTCGGCGCGGTGGTCGCGAGCGCGGCGCTGCTCTATGCATGGCGAGCGTGGAGCCGGCAGCCGGGGGCTGTGTTTTCGTCGGTGATCCAGGGGGCGCTGCGACCCAATACGTATGTGGGTGTTGCCGCCGCCGCCGCGTTGTACGGAAGCGTGGGTCTCACGCTCACGTCGATCAGCATCGCAGTCGCGATCCCGTTGCTGAACGTCGCGTCGATCATCATCCTGATGCGTCACGGCAGCGGCGGTGCGCCATCGGCGCGGCAGATCGGCGGCGCATTGCTGAGAAACCCGGTGATCATGTCGGTCGTGCTCGGCGCCGCGTTCAATCTCGGCGGCCTGCCCTTGCCGGGCGTGCTGTCGAGCGTGCTGTCGATTCTCGGCGCCGCATCGCTCCCGCTCGGGCTGCTCGCCGTGGGCGCAGGTCTCGACGTGAAGGCCGCGAAGGCGGCGCGCGGCCCCGTGTTCCAGTCGTCGGTGATCAAATTGCTGCTCGTGCCCCTGCTGACCTTCTGGATCGGCTTCAGCCTCGGCATCCGGGGCCCGGCACTCACGACGATCGTGTTGTTCAATTCGCTGCCGTGCACACCGTCCGCATACATCATGGCGAAGCTGCTCGGCGGTGATCATCGCTTGTCCGCCGGGATCATCACCGTGCAGACCGCGCTTGCGGCCGTCACGATGCCGTTGGTGCTGCTCGTGTTCCACGGTTGAATCGGTTCGCGCCCGCGCCCGCGCCCGCGTCGGCGCGGCGCAATGAGAAAGGCAAAGGCCGGTCGGGTCGCCCTGACTGGCCTTTCTCGTCAGTGACCCGCGTTTCGGACGGGATGCCGAGGGTTGCGCGACGCACACGGGATTCGTTATCTGCGCGCGATAGCGGCTGACACTGCGCGAGCTGATCATCCGTGCGCAGGAGACTGGCCACTGGTCCGTCGCCGGCACGCCGGAACAGCTCGCCGTCGCGATCTGCTCGATACCGACTACGTGGGCGGCGATTTCCGCGCGAATCTGGAGCTGCCGGCGGTGCAGCGCGAAACAGCGCAGGCGTGAGCGGCCGGACAGTGGAACGATGCACCGTGGGGCGCGTTCGACGGTGCGCCATTCCGCCATATCGCGCGATCAGATATCCATCGAAAAAATAACCATTTGGTACACGCTTCGGCAGGCACTAAAGTCACGCATCCCGATGCCGGAGCGACACCGGCGATGTCGACGTTATCCGAGAAGTCTGCCAAATGAATCGTTTGATGCCTTCAACGGTCCGCCGCGCCGCGGCCGCGCTGTTCGTAATCGGCCTTTTGCCAGCCGCCCACGCGGCGCAACCGACGCTGCGCGTCGGCATCGACGCCGAGTCGTACCCGCCGTTCTTCTCGAAGGATGCAACCGGCAAGTGGAAGGGCTGGGAGGTCGACCTGCTCGACGCGGCATGCAGCAAGCTCAATGTACGCTGCGAACTCACCGACATCGCATGGGACGGGCTGATCCCCGCGCTGCAGAACCGCAAGATCGACGTGATCTGGTCGTCGATGACGATCACCGGCGAACGGCAGAAGGCGATCGACTTCAGTCGTGCCTACTATGAGTCGCCGACGGTTTTCGTCGGCGCGAAAAGCGATCGGCGCCGCGTCGATTGCGCAGCGCCGGCAACCTTCAAGGATCGCGTGATCGGCGTGGAGGCGGGCACGAACTTCTCGGCGTTCCTCGATGCACGTTTCAAGCGCGACGCCCAGATCAAGGCGTTCGACAAATTCGACAACGCGCTCGCGGATCTGGTCTCGGGCCGTGTCGATTACGTGCAGGAAGCGAAGGGCTTGTTTACGGCCTTCCTGTCGTCGCGTGACGGGAAGGATTTCGAGGTCAAGGCCACCTGTGCGGACAACCCCGTGCTGGGTCTCGGCATTGGCGCGGGCGTGCGTCAAGGCGATGCATTGCGCGGCCGGTTGTCGACCGTGATCGCGCAACTGCAGCAGGACGGCACGTGGGATGCGATCACCGCACGCTATCCGAACCTGAAGGGTACGATCGAGAAGGGGCGTTGAGTCGATGGCCGCGGACGATTCGCTGCTGGCATTGCTTGCGTTCGGCGACGGCGGTTACGGGCGAATCTTCGCCGGCGCGTTCGCACTGACGCTCGGCGTCGCGTCAGCGTCGTTCTGCGCCGGGACGCTGCTCGGCATCGCGGGCGCGCTCGGCAAGCTGTCGCGGCACACCCCGCTCGTGTGGCTGGCACGGCTTTACACGACACTCGTGCGCGCCCTGCCCGAACTGTTGTGCCTGCTGCTCGCGTTCTATGCAGTCGCACCTGCGCTCGAGTCCGCCTTGCACTGCAGCGGTCTGGTGCCCGATGGCTTCGCATTCGATCCGTTCATCGCGGCCGCGTTGTCGCTCGGCTTCATCCAGGGCGCCTATCTGACCGATATCTTCCGCGCGGCGCTCGTCAACGTACCGGTCGGGCATATCGAGGCCGCGCACGCGTACGGAATGAGCCCGTGGCAAACCTTGACCCGCATCCGGCTTCCGGTTGCAGCGCGGCTCGCGCTGGCGGGCGTCGGCAACGTGTGGCTGAACGCGACCAAGGATGCGTCGTTCATCAGCGTGCTCGGGTCTTTCACGGATCTGCTGAAGGCGAGCCAGCTCGCCGCCGGCGCGACGCGGCATTACGTTTTCTTTTACCTGGTCACGGCCGCGCTGTTCCTGTTGTTGAGCGTCGCGTCGACGGGCCTTTTCGCGATGCTCGAACGTTACGTGAATCGTGGTACGAGGCGCGCCTGCGCATGAATTTTTCGCTGACGTTCCTGCTCGACACGGTGATGCCGAAGCTGCTCGCCGCGGTGCCCACGACCCTGGCGTTGCTGCTGTTGTCGGGTATTGCCAGCGTGGTGATCGGCATTCCGCTCGCGCTTGCGGCGGGTTCGCGTCACGCACCCTACCGCTGGCCCGCGCGCGGCTGGATCATGCTGGTTCGCGGTACACCGCTGCTGGTGCAGCTTTATCTCCTGTATTACGGCTTCGGCCAGATCGTCCCGCGCGAATGGATGCGTGACAGCTGGGCGTCGCCGCTGTTGCGCGACGCGTTCTGGTACGCCGTCGTCGCGTTGAGCGTGAACGAGGGCGCGTATGTCGCGACGATCCTGCGCGGCGCGATTGCCGGGGTGCCGGCCGGCGAAATCGAGGCCGGCCATGCATACGGAATGACGCGGGCGGGTGTACTGCGCCGTATCGTCGGTCCGCGTGCGTGGCGACTCGCGCTGCCGGCGCTCACCGGCGAAGCGATCCTGCTGCTGAAATCGACCGTCCTCGCTTCGACCGTCACGGTGTTCGACGTGATGGGGACGGCCAATACGCTGCGTTTCGAAACCTTGCGAGTTTATGAGCCGCTGGCCGGCGCGGCGATCGTCTATGTCGTGCTGGTCGCGCTGCTGACGATTCCCGCCGCCCGTCTCGAGAAACACCTCAATCGCTACCTGACGCGCGAGCCCGACGATCGCATGCCCGCACGGCGCCGCGGCGCATCGTCCGGCGCATGGGCGGCACCCAACTGATTCCTGCTTTTGCACTGAACACGACGATGTCCGATCCTCGCCCCTTGCTGTTTTCCCTTTATGAACAAGCCAGCGTCGGCTGCGGCGGCGCGCCGAGCCTCTGGACTCATCCCGCCGATGAACGGCTACGCGCGAATACGCTCGCGTACTGGTCGGATCTCGCGCGCACGGCCGAGCAGGCCGATCTCGACATGCTGTTCTTCGCGGACGTGCTTGGCCTGTACGACGTCTATGGCGGGTCGGCCGATGCGGCGGTCCAGTGGGCGGTCGAGGCGCCCGCGAACGATCCGATGATGCTGATCCCGGCGCTCGTCGCGCAGACCGAGCGGCTCGCATTCGGCGTGACCGCGAGCACGACGTATGAACATCCATTCGCGCTCGCGCGGCGCTTCAGCACGCTCGACCACCTGAGCAACGGCCGGATCGGCTGGAACATCGTGACCTCCTACCTGACGAGCGCGGCGCGCAACTTCGGGCTCGACCGGATGATCGGCCACGACGAACGCTACGCCCGTGCGGAGGAGTTTCTCGACGTCGTGTACAAGCTGTGGGAAGGGAGCTGGGCGGACGACGCGGTCGTTGCCGACAAGCGCGAGCCGCGCTACGCGCGCGGCGACCGTGTGCGGTCGATCGAGCACGTGGGCCCGCATTATCGCGTGCATGGCCCGCACGTCTGCGCGCCGTCGCCGCAGCGCTCGCCGGTGCTGATCCAGGCCGGCTGGTCGGGGCGTGGGCGCGAATTCGCGGCAAAGCATGCGGAAGTGGTGTTCGTCGCGAAGTCGAATCCGCACGAGATACGCGCCGGCCTCGATGAAATCCGGCGGCTGGCGGTCGAAAACGGCCGGGCAGCGGAGGATGTGAAGGCGCTCACGGTGCTGCGGATCGTGACGGCGCGTTCGTCGGCCGACGCGAAGGAGAAGTACCACGCGCTGCAGCAGCACTATCACCTGCAGGCTCAACTCGTCAGCTATGCGGGCGATACCGGAATCGACATCGATCGCTATGCAGACGACGAGCCGTTGACGACGCAAACGGAAGGGCTCACGTCCTACGTGGTGCGGCCGGACGGCAGCGGCAAGCCGCTCACCGCCGGCGACGTGCGGCGCAAGTTCGCGAATGTCACGCGCGGCACCGACCTGATTCTCGTCGGCTCGCCTGACGAAGTCGCCGACCAGCTCGCGGAGCATGCGCGGCAATCGACGACGAGCGGCTACATGCTCAATCCGCTCATCAGCCCGGGTACGCTGGACGATTTCGCCGAACTGATCGTGCCGGAACTGAAAAAGCGTGGCCTGTACCGGATGACGTCCCCGGTCGGTACCTTCCGCTCGCGACTCGGCGGCGGCGATCGCCTGCCGGATAGCGCCTATGGCGCATCGTTCCGGTTTCCCGTGCCGGAAGCGGGCTGACGCGCCGATCGATACCGGACGACCCTCAGCGGAGTGGCGTGACATGACCCACGACGACCTGTTTCTCCTGCAACCGCATCGCGCCGACCGGAATCTTCGGTATGAATAGCGCTACGAACGAGACGATGGACGTGACGCGCGACGATCGGCCCCATCGATCGGCGTCACCGCCTGTCCTGAGCGCCAGCGGCATCGCGAAGCGTTTCGATGCGACCGTCGCGCTGTCGGCGCTCGACCTGTCGATCGGCGCCGGCGAAGTCGTCGCGTTGATGGGCGCAAACGGCGCGGGCAAGTCGACCTTCGTCAAGATCCTGAGCGGGGCGCTGCAAGCGGACAGCGGCGCGCTGACGCTACGCGGCGAACCCTATCGACCGGCGTCGCCGCACGCGGCCAAGCGGCTCGGCGTCGCGACCGTGCACCAGTCCGTGGCCGACGCCGTCGTGCCGACGCTGTCGATCGCCGACAACCTGCTGCTGGACCGGCTGTGCGATCCGGCCTCACCGTGGCGCGTGCCGCCGGCCGCGCGGCGCGCCGCGGCGCGATCGCTTGCCGCACGGGTCGGGCTCGACGTCGACCTGACGGCGCCGCTCGCCTCGCTGTCGCTGGCCGACCAGCAGCGCGTGACCCTGGCGCGTGCGCTGGCCGGGCAGCCATCGTTGCTGATTCTCGACGAGCCGACCGCGAGCCTGTCGGCGGCGGAGGCCGAGCGGCTGTTCGTGCTGGTGGACGCGTTGCGCCGCGACGGCGTCGCCGTCCTGCTGGTGTCGCATCGGCTCGGCGATTTGCGCCGCATCGCCGACCGCGCGGCGATCGTCCGCGACGGGCGGATCGTCGCCGATCTGGCCGCGCCGATCGATTTCGACGCGGCTGTGGAAACGATGATCGGCCGGCCGTTGCCGCGTACGCGCGCACCGGCGCCGGAGCGTGCCGGGCTGGCCGGAGCCGGGGCAGGCCCAGGCCCAGGCCCAGGCTTCAGCGTGCGGCAGATGCGGCTGACGCCGGCCAGTACGCCGTTCGACCTCGATGTGCGGCGCGGCGAGATCGTTGCGATCGCAGGCCCGGTCGGCGGCGGCAAGTCGCGCTTCGCGCGGACGATCTTCGGCGCGGTGCGGGCGGCGGCCGGCCAGATGACGCTCGACGGCCGGCCGTGGCGGCCACGAACGCCCGCCGACGCGATTCGTGCTGGCGTATTCCTGGCCGGCGAGGACCGCTGGCGCACGTCGTTGTTTCCCGACAGCGTGCCGTTCGCCTCGATCGCGGGCACGATCGGCTTTCCGTTCCTGTCGCGCTGGTTCGCGAGCGGCGCGGTGCGCCGAACGCGCGAACGCACGGCGGCCGCGGCGGCGATCGCGCGGTTCGGCATTCGCTGCGACGGGCCGGACGATCGCGTCGCGCATCTGTCCGGCGGCAACCAGCAGAAGGTCGTGCTCGCGCGCTGGCACGCCGAGCCGGCGCGGCTGTTGCTGCTCGACGAGCCGTTCCAGGGCATCGATGCGGGTGCGCGCGCCGATATCGTCGATACGCTGCGGCGTCATGCGCATGAGCGCACGACGATCGTGTTCGTCAGCGATCTCGAGGAAGCGGCCGAGATCGCCGATCGTATCGTGCGATTCGATCGCGCGACGCTCGATTGCCTGCCTCCCACTTCTTCCATCGTGCGTGCCTGCTCATGAAACCCGTGACTTCTTCCGCTGTACGCCATGCCGCATCCGTCGAACGGCCGTCGCGCCCCGGGCCGGCGCGCATCCGCGATGTGCTCGAACGAACCGGCATCCTGCTCGTGCTGGGCGTCCTCGTGGTCGTGTTCGCGCTCAGGGAGCCCGCGTTCCTGAACGTCGACAATCTGTTCAGCATCCTGCAGGCGGTGTCGATCGTCGCGTTGCTCGGCATCGGCGTGACGATCACGCTCGCGGCCGGGGGCTTCGACCTGTCGGTCGGCAGCGTGGCCGCGACCGCGCAGATGGCCGCGAGCTACGTGCTGGTCGTCTGGCACGGCAGCGCATGGGCGGCCGTGCTCGCCTGCGTCGTGCTTGGGGTGGCGGCCGGCTTGTTCAACGGCTTGCTGATTACGCGGCTGCGCGTGCCCGACCAGCTCGCGACGCTCGGCACGCTGTTCCTGCTGGCCGGCCTGCAGTTGATCCCGACCGGCGGCCGCTCGCTCGCGACCGGCGGCCGCTCGCTCGCGACCGGCTCCGTGCTGCCCGACGGCACGGACGCGACGGGCGTATTCCCCGACGCCTTTCTCGCGCTCGGCCGGCTGCGCGTGTTCGACGTGGTACCGCTGCCGGTGCTGCTTCTCGCGGCCGTGACGGTGCTGGCCTGCATCACGATGGAAGCGACGCGCTGGGGCCGCGTGATTTACGCGATCGGCGGCAACGAAACGGCCGCGCGGCTGGCCGGTGCGCCGGCCGCGCGCTATCGCGTCGCCGCGTATGTCGTGTCGGGTGCGATCGCGTCGCTGGGCGGCGTGCTGATCGCCGCGCGGGTCGGCCGCGGTGACGTGAGCGCGGGCCACTCGCTGCTGCTCGATGCGGTGGCGGCCGCGCTGATCGGTTACGCGGTGTGGGGCGCGAAGCGGCCCAACGTATTCGGTACGGTCGTCGGGGCGGTGTTCGTCGGCGTGCTGCTCAACGGGCTCACGATGCTGAACGCACCCTACTATATGCAGGATTTCATCAAGGGCGTACTGCTCGTGCTGGCCCTTGCATTTACGTTCGGCATCGGTCGCCGTACGGATGCCCGGGCGTGATGCGTGAGGCCCCCGAGACTCGGCTCGGGCACCCACGGTTCGAATGATCTTCAGGCAGGACCGTTTGTTATCCAAAGTAATATCCATTGCCGAATCGGTCGGTTTGAATTCGCTTGGCGCGCTGATAGATTGAGCCGAAATCGTCCTTGTACGGAGACAGACACGCCATGCGCTCGTTGCTTCGCCGAAAGTCGCGCTTCGAACTGAAACTCGGTGCACTCGTGCTGGGCACCGCGCTCGTGCTCGGTGTGCCCGCGGCCTATGCCGGCCCGCTCAAGGGGGCGCCCGCGCCGTTCGACAAGGGCGGCGTGAAGATCGCGCTCGTCAACTACCTGTCGACCGGCGATTTCTTCCAGGCCTACGAAGCCGGCGCGCAGAAGCAGGCGCGTGCGCTCGGCGTCGATCTGCGCATCTACGAAGGGCGGCAGGACGCTGCCGAGCAGCGCGAGCAGTTGCAGCAGGCGATCAGCAGCGGCGTGTCAGCGATCATCGTCAATCACGGCTTGCCGGAATCGCTGAAGGACGTCGTTCAGCGCGCGCTCGACAAAGGCATCAAGGTCGTCGCGTTCGACGTCGATCTCGCCAATCCGAAGGTGCCGCAGATCGAGCAGAACGATCGCGACCTGGCGAACCTGCTGCTGAATCAGGCGTTGAAGGACAACGGCGACGCGTTCGCGGCAGGGTACGTGTACGTGGCCGGATTCGCGCCGCTCGACCGGCGCGATGCCGCGTGGCGCGATTTCAAGCGTGCGCACCCGAAGGTGCGGGAAAAGGCGCGCTGGGGCACCGTCGACAATCCGATCGCGCAATCGGTCGCGAACCAGGCGGCGGCCGTATATCGCGCGAATCCCGACATTCGGGTCGTGTTCGCGCCGTACGACGAGTTCGCGCGCGGCGCAAAGCTCGCGGCGGACGAGGCCCGGCTCTCGTCGAAAATCCGCATCTACAGCGCGGACGTGTCGACGGCCGACATCGAGGCCATCCGCGCGCCGAACAGCGCGTGGGTCGCGACGGCCGCGACCAATCCGGCGGTCGTCGGCGCGGTGTCGGTGCGGGCCGCGGCGCTGCTGGTCGCCGGGCAGGACCCGGGCGCGCGCATCGCAGTGAAGCCGACGCTGATCACGCGTGACGATCTCGTGAAGAACGACATCCATACCGTGGCCGAACTCGGCGCGAAGTTTCCGGCGTTCCGCGCGAGCGACGCGGCGACTGCCGCATGGATTCCGGCGGTCGACTGATCGCGTCGGCACGCAGCGCACGACGATCACATTCTCAAGACGCGGACGCTGAAGGTGACCGCGCACGCGCTCGGTCGCAGCGGCGTGCGCGAGATCCGGATACGAGTGCGGACTCTTGTGGCCTTTTTCGCGGGTATGCGGCTACTTGGTGAGGTGGCGTGCCAGCTTTCTGCGACATCTGCGGACGATTACGGAGCTGCTGTGCCTGTCGTGGCTGGCAACGGAGGAACGGACATTTTTGTATACCCACAATACGGATCCTCAGATCCAGCTTCAAGCGATGCGATCACGACAACCAGCGCTTCATTGATCATCGCCCATCCCGATCGCCAGCAACACGAACCCCTGTTTTCCCCATCGCGTGATTGACCATGTCGGGGCCGCACGGAACGTAGAACCCGCCCCGGGATTAAACGAGTGCCTGTCTACGCCGATCGCGTAGTATCCGCCCGCATACCTGCAAACCGCCGGAAGCATCGCGGCGAAGCCTGGCTATCGATGCGCCATCAGCGCCAGAATTGCTCCACCCACTGGCACACACGTTGCCACTCGGCGGTTCTCATGTACGCCTGGGCTTCCTTCTCCAGTTCCGGCGCCTTTTGCCATTCGTCCAGGCCGACGAATTGACTGAGCTCGAAATTTCCGCGCTGGTAGTGGGAGTTCAGTATCTGCCCGCACTGTTGTGCGGCGATCGTCGCTGTCGTATCCATCGTCAGCCCGAGCAGGGCTGCTGCCGGTACGCCCCCGCTTTCGAACGGCCACAGCCATTTCGAAACGCCCCAGGCCAACGGGTTGCCGACAGCGTCCCGGGGAATACCTGCGGGGATGGTTCCGGTGCCAAGCGACAGCAGGCGCAGATCGTCCAGATTGCCTGCGCGACGGCTGGCCAGCGCCTCGGCAATGGCGGACACGGAAGGATTGTTCGCAAACACGCCGCCATCGGCGAAATAGCCGAGCCCGGCGATTTCGTACGGCGGGAAATACGTCGGTGCAGCCGACGTGGCAAGTGCGGCATCGGACAGGCTGACATTGCGATAGGTGTTGCCGTTTCCGTTGGAGAGGGTGCACGGAGCCCAGCTCTTGGTCGGCGGATCCCACAGGCGTGCCGAGTTGATTGCGACGAAGTGAGACAGATCGGCCAGCTTGCCGTTGCCGACCAGCGATTTGGCGATCTCCTGTAGCCCGGTGTTGACATACTGGCATTGGTACACGCCGGGTCCAGCCAGGATCGTGTCCTGTTCGGGTGCTTGCTTTTGGGCCAGCCATGCCCCGTTTTCACGAAAGATGACCGAACCCTTCGTCCTATAGATATCGACGATCTCGGAAATGGATACGCCGCGCGCGAGCCCTAGCGCGATCAGGCCGCCCGTGGATGTGCCGGCAAAGCCGTCGGCGCTCGCGATGATCCGACTGCGCTGGTCAAGATCCTGGATGAGCAGGGCAGTGATCAATCCCCGGATACCGCCACCATCGCAACTGAGAATTTTGAAGGTCATCGTGTTTCCTCTTTTGATTGTGAGATGAATATGAATGTCGCAACCCGGCGGGTATCCCGCCCGTGTTGCCGCGGGGATCCCCGCTTCCTGCGCTGTGTCGACGCCAGGAACTCAAGCCAACGGGCGAAGCGTCATGCAGGCGTGATTGTGTTGGGCGTCACCGTTTTATTGCCGATCGATTTGGTACCAGTGATTTATAGAAAATGAAATGACGAATGACAAGGTATGCGAAAGAGGCGAATTTAAATTAAAACAATGCGAATCGAATTGCATATATTTGAAACATTCGAATCCGTCCGGTTTATGGGTGATTGCCTATGCTTCGGCTGGCGGGAGACGCGATGACACGCTTACGCTTTAGCGCGGAGAGAATCCGCCGGTTGGCCTCATCCGATCCTGCCCGTGATTGGGTCGCCGACCAGTCCAGCCCCGGAGTGCGGACTCTTGCGTCTTTCTCGCGGGTATCCGACTACTTGGTGAGGCCGAGTGCCAACTCTTTGCGACATCTGCCGACGATCACGGAACTGCTGTGCCTGCCGTGGCTGGCAACAGAGGGCTGGACATTTAGGTGTGGCAACAGATTGACCGCCCATGAATAGTCACCAGCGGGTTGCCGGCTGCCGGCCGGCATCGTAGTCGTGACGGGTGACCCGCCGATTGATCGTGGACAAATCGCGCAATCGCCCGGCCTGAAAAATCGACCGAACCGGAATTAAACGGCGTAACCGTCCACGGAAACGGGCCCCCGACAGCGGCAGGTTTGCACGCGTAGCAGCACGCATTCTATTCAAGCTGCCGTCCCAGGATCTCATTGACGATCAGCTTCATCGAGTTGCGTCGCAATTGGCGGATGCCGTAGTCCTCGGCGGCAGCGGCAGCCTCAAGGAACCGCAATGCGAGAACTCTCGCGGGCGTGACCGGCCAGCCATTGATCGAGTCGTTGACCTGCCCCGAGCGCAGGCTGGCATCGACCACGCTCACCGTAGCCAGCACGGGCTGCGAGTCTTCGATCACCGTTGCCGGACTCACGACACCGGGCTTCGGTATCACCAGCAATACCGCACTTTCGGCTTCACCGACGGTTTTCGTGTCGATGCGACCCGCGAGCGAGCCCAACCGTGTGGCCAGTTGGTTCAGAATCTGCACACTTTGCGGCAAGCTGGATGGTGTGAGCCACAACTCGAGCTCGATCTGTTCAACCGGCCATGTGCCGTCTGCAAGTTCGGATGACAGGCCTGCGTGCAGCAGATGCAGTCGCGCCGCAAAGGCACCGACGATCGCGACGGTTGCATTGGCGCCCGTGACGTGGCGGGGCGTGGGCGCCAGCGCTGTCACGATGTTCGAGACCAGTTCCCACGCCCCGGTTGGGAGCGGCTTGCCGAGATCCGGCATGCCGAACGCGATTTCGAGACGCTTGAGATCCTTCACGATCGTCGACACGAGCGCGCGAGTACCGGTAAAGACGCCCAGCAACTTTCGGGCATTGGCTCCTTTATCCGAAGCCGATTCCAACTCATCCGAGATCCGCGCCCAGATTGATCTCAAGACATCGGATCGTTCATCGTAAAGCTGGCCGCTCGTCACGAGCGATGCGACATATGTGTCGAGCGCTTCGCCCCACGACCGGTGACCCGGGGCGTCAACGTCGAGCGATTCCAGAAGGGCGTCAAGCGTCCAGATCTGAAGACGGCCCTCGGCGGTGCTGTCGACAGGCTTTAACGCGCCGATGGTTTTCGGGACCTGCTGCTTGAGTCGCGCCAGTTTCTCGGCGACAACGCCGGTGATTGCGTCGCCACCGCTTTGCAGTACAAGACCGAGCCGATCCAGCCGTTTTGCGAGCTTTCTGTCCACCGTTTCGGGTGTTTCCACGGCGTCGCGCAAGATCGTCGAGAAGTCGTCGACGAAGAAGCCCAGTTGCGGCACGGGTACCAACGCTCCGGACACCCCCTTCGTCTTTGTGACGGTAACGTGAGCCCAGTGCTCGCGCAACTCGACCGAGCTTCGCGTGGAGATCCCGATATCGATCAGCTCCCCGTTGATGCCGGTCGGTCGCGCGGTCCCGCTGGCGGCTGCCTGCAGCCCGGCCATGGACATTAGCGTCAGTTGGGACTGTGGCGCACGCGTATCCTGGGCGGCCTCGGCCAGCGCTTCCGCCTGTGCTCCGGCGAGGGTGTATTCGTTGGGCTCTTCGTCTTCGTCGCGCGGCACGACTGCCGCCAGCGTTGCCGTCGCAGGCGCGGCGAGCGCCGCCTTGTTGCCGTACAGCAGTTCGGTATAGCCATAGCGAAGTTCGTCGAGTGTCTTGATCACGGTATCGTTGACCGCAGCGAAAGCCGTGTACCACGCCTCGGCAGGAAGCTCGGGGTCTATCAGCACCCCGGTATCCCAGTCGTTCGTACCCAGTCGCGGCGTGCCGAGTGCCGTGAACATCGCTCGTCCGCCCTTCAGATAGAAGCGGAGGACGGGCCCGGGCCGGCCGAATTTCGCCTGAAGCTTGCGGCTCAGGTTGTCCAGCTGTTCACCAAGCGCGGCGATCTGCTTTTCATGCCAGGCGCAAAGCCATTCCAGTTGTGCAGGGTGCATGGATCCGGTGACCAACCCGCTCGCTTCCTGTTTGATCGCGTGGGTCATGGCCTCGATCGAGGAACCGCCGTGGAAGCGGTGCATCAGTCGATAGAGATAGAACGCGCTGATGTTGTACAGCGAACGGGACGACGCCACCACATTGCCCGGGTCCGAAAGCGGGCGCACGAGCTTGCTCTCGAGTTCGTCGGCCAGTGCCAGCAGGTCGTCGCGTTGCGATACATTTTGACGCTCGTAGATCCAGCGCCGCGCGATATCGGCGGGCTCGGTGTTATCGGGAAAGCCCAGGTATTTCGCTGCCTTTTGCAGCTCGGGAGCCATCGCGTCGGTCGACTTGCCCGGCGCCATCCGCATCAGGAGGCTTACGGCACGGTCGACCACGGTGCCCATTTCGCCGAGTGGGCTGCGGTCGGCGGACGGCTCGTTGATGAGTCGCCGTGCCAGATGGAGCCGGCTTTTGATTGCGTCAAGTTCGTCATCGATGAGTGGCCACCGTCGCAGGTCTGCGTCGATACCGTCATCGTCGACGTTCAGAAGGCGGGGTTTGTCTGTCGTCAGCAAGAAGAAGCGGGAAAGCGCCTGATGCTCAGCGTCTTTGCGGGCATCGTCCCCGCTCGCCGTGGCAGTCAGGCGCCTGACGACTGCCTGATACCCCGTCTCCAGCGACTGAAGCGGATGCACGGCGACCGCTTGCCATCCCGTCATCTGCGCCTGTTGTCCCGTGTTGGCGACGCTCAGGGCATCGGCCGGCATCGATGGGTGCCGGGCCCGGAGGGTCGATGCCGCGTTGCTCGCGAGCGTCGCAAAGTAGCTCTGTATCTCGTCCATGTCATACCTCGGCAAACCATGAAAAAGTGAGGATGCAAAGTGCCGCACGCAACGCAAATGCGCGCGTTGCGTGCGAATCGCTGCGTTGAGTTCCGGTCAGTTCGGTGCGTTCTGTACCGTGACGCCCCAGATCTGGACGAGGCCCTTGTTCAGCGTGTATGTGACGGTCAGGCTGCCGTCGTTATTGATCGTCTTTCCCGTCGTGACCGAGCTCTTCGCGGACGCACTGAAGAACGGCCAGATGCCGAACTCCGCTGCCGCAGTGATCGTCTGCTGGTCGGATGCGCTGTACGACGCGTGGCTGGTCACGCTGATCTTGTAGTCGCTCACCAGGACGAGCTGCGACACGCGTCGCGCGAGCGAACCATTGGGCTGCGAGAAGAACGAATCCCAGTTGCCTGCGCTGGCGCCCGGCGTCCAGACCGTGTTGTCGTTCTTCGCGCTGTAGGCACGCGAGAATTCCGACGACGTGAACCAGGCGCCGGGTTGCGTAGCGAGCGTGGCGAACGAACCGATGTGCCCCTCGATCGACAGGCGGGAGCTCGCGGCTTTCGTATTCAGCTGCTCGAAACTGCCTCGTGCGCCTGCCGAAAAGATGTCGTAGAAGCCGGAAGCCGCCCCTTCGACCCAGACGTGGCTCAGCGAAGTGTTCATCGACTGCGAATCGAATGCGATATCGGCAGACGCACCGTTCGCGATCGCTTGCTGGGCTTCGTCCAGCGTCGCCGAATACTTGTACAGGGAGTAGGGATTGCCGGCGGAATCAACGAACGACTGCTTGTTCGAGGCGTTCGCAACAGCATCCAGCGCGACATTTAGCGGCAGCGTCGCCTGCTGCTTGAAGACGGTCACGGCCGCTGCCGCCTTGTTCGGATCGAGATGCCGGTCAGCCCACTTCTGGAAAAGCTGCAGCTGGGTAAGACTCGAGGTGTCCGCATCCCGATAGGCGATCCATTTCGCATATTGGTCGCCGAGTGCAGTTTGCAGCGTATTGCCTCCTTCGCCGCGGAGCGCATGCAGCAGCATGTCGTAAGCGCTCGCGCGACTTGACAGTCCCGACGCATCGTAATGCGCCACGGCGCTGACGGGCGGAACGGCGTTGGAAATCAGGAAAAGTCCGCTTGAATCGGTCGAGGCGAGCGCCAGCGTCCCCTGCGCAAGCTGGAACGTGTTCTCGTCGAGATTCAGCGCTTGACGGACCACGTTGTACCAGCCGGCGTTCAAGTCCATTACCTGTTTGCTGATGTCGGTCATTTTTTTCTCCAGATAGTCGTCGTTGCTTCGTTGGATGCGCTGCACGGTTCGTTTCGGAATCGGAATGGCAGCACGTGCAAGCACCGGAGGGCGGCCCTGACGGGCGTTCATCTGATGAATGCAGGGGAAATATAGGTCGCCCGACAGCAAATATCTGTGGCTCCGATGGCGTATTGACACGGCGCATCGACAGACCCCCGATCCCCGGTTCTTCAGGGCTGTGACCACCAGACAGACAACTGCACGGCCGAATGAACGCCCACACGGCGAAAGATGTTTTCCCGGTGTTTGCGGACGGTGGCAGGGCTGATCGCGAGCGCCTTCGCGATCTCCTTGCTGGATCGTCCCGAGATGACGAGTTGCGCGATCGTCAGTTCTCGTGCGGAGAGGCTGGCCTTCGCGGGAGGTGAATGGACGGAAGGAAGGGCTTTGGGGCGGTGTCTGCCTGTCGAATTGCCAACGTGCATAGTGCTGCCGCGTTAGGCGCACCCGTTTTCCCCAACAGACGCCGGCGATGCTTGCGAACGGTTTGCTCGCTGATACACAGGCGCGCTGCAATCGCCTTGCAGGCCAACCCATCTGCGATCAGGGACAGCACATCGCGCTCTCGCGGTGTGAGACGGTCGGCCATGACGATTATTGGTATCGCTTCGTTGATGGAACCGACGCAGCGCGACTAGGCCCCGGCCCCACGTCGGCCTTCTTTTTTATCAGGGGTGGCCTAGGAATGTCGCGGGACGTGCTGCTCGTGTCAAGGGCGCGCTGACGGATTCGGGAACGCCGTTCGCGAAGGCATCGGGTGTGCGTCGCGCAGCCCGGCCTGCCGCCTGATTGGCAGGACGCGATCGTGGTGACCGCCGTCATGACCGCGATGCTCGTGTGGGGAATCTTGCGCGTGCAGCGTACCAAGTGATGCGTTGCCTACGCGTCGCGCTTCATGCGCGGCGGCATAGTACGGCCGTGTCAATCGGCGTCGATCTTGTCCGCGGCGTACACGAGTTGTTGAAGGCGCGCGGCGGCTTCGTCGCGTAGTTCGATCGCGACCTGCGGCGGCACGCGGGCCGGGTCGGTCGCCGGGTAAAGCGCGCCGATCAGCGGCGGCTGCGCGGCGACGAACGCCTGCCATTTCCGCGCCGACATCCGCATGGCCTCGCGCGACGCGTGCGGCAGGCGATGCTCGATCACACGGGTCATGTCGTCGATATCCTGGCGGTACAGTGGCGTGGCCTGCGCCGCGCAGCGGCCGAGCGCATCGAGACCCGTGAGCGCTACGCAGTGCTCTCGCTCGAAATGCGCACCGCGTTGCGGGACGGTTGCGACGCGTTCGGGTTTCGCATCGGCCTGCGGCGGCAGGCGACCGGCCAGATCGAAGTTGTGTGTCGCGAGATCAGATTCAAAGCGCTGCAGCGTCAGCGCGCGTTGTCGCGTCACGCGCATTACGTCGTTCGCATTCATCGTTGCGTACATCGTGCCGCGCGTCGTAGCGTAGACGGCGCCGATCAGCTTCAGGTCGGCGTCGCGGCGTGCGAGCCATGCGCGTTGCGCATGCAGCAGCGCCGGGCGGCCGGCAGCCGGCAACGACGCCTGCAGCGCGCGGTAGCTGGTGTTGAGGCGCGCGTCCCACGCACGCTCCGCGTCGTCGATGCATTCGTTCTGGCCGGCCGTCGACGCGTGCGTGGGGTCGTCCAGGCACAGCGTCATTGTTCGGTCGATCGGATCGATATTGGCGGCGACATTGGCTCGCGTGGCAACGGCGGCCGGCACGATGGCGGCCGCGCAGAGCGCGAGGGCGGCGAGACGTTCGAACATGCAGGGCATCGTGGTTGTCGAGGCGGGAAGGTTGCGTCGACAGACTATAAGGGCATTCGCAGCGGAGACAGCGATGTCCCGTCACCCCTCAACCGCCCGACGGCCCCGACCGGCTGAAGCGCTGCTCGACCACCTCGGTTCCCCAATGCGTGCCCGCGGATTCGCTGGTCAACGCAAAACCGAACGACTCGTACAGATGGCGCGCCGAGTCCAGCCCCTTGAACGTCCACAGATAGGTTTCGCGAAACCGCTGCGCGTCGACGAAGCGCATGGCTTCCGTCATGAGCCGGCGCCCGATGCCCGACCCGCGCAGCGCATCGTTCACGATGAACCAGCGCAGGTGTGCGATGCCCGTTGCCGGGTCGCCGTCGATCGCGAGTGAAGCGAGCGTCCGTCCGTCTTCCTGGCATAGCCAAAGCGCCTTGCCGTCGGCCGGCAGCGTACCGGCGAACTCGGCCAGTTCGGTCGCCACCCGCTTTTCGAAAAAGGCGCCGAAGCCCCAGTGTTCCGAATAAAAACGCGCGTGAAGGCTCGCGATATCGCCGATGCAGCCCGGTTGGTAACCTTCGCGGATCGCCGGCGCGTCGAGTGCCGCGACGGGCGCCTTCGCGGCGTTGTCCTGCGCGAGCGCATCGGCATACAGCGCGAGCGAGCGCAGCAGCGCCTGCTGGTCGGCGGGCACCATGCGGCGCAGCGCATTCGATACCTGGTCCGTCGCGAACGTGTCGATTCTCTTCTGGAGCTTTTTTCCGTCGGCGGTCAGGTACAGCTCGATCGTGCGCGCATCGTCGCTCGACACGCGCCGCTCGACGACACCGGCCGCCTCGAGCCGCGCGAGTTGCCGGCTCGTGTTCGATTTGTCCAGCCGCAGGATGTTGCCCAGGTCGCGGGCGTTGATGCCGGGCGCCATCCCGATCTCGAGGATCGCGTGAACGGCCGAAGGCGCCCAGTCGCTGTCGGCCAGCGTCGCGCGCATGAAGCCGAGCTCGCGAACCAGTTTGCGGGAAAAGTCGCGCAGCTCGAGGATCGTGGCTTCGCGAGGCTTGGCGGGAGCGTCGATGAGGTCCATGGTCGGCCCGGAAAGGTTGCGGATCGCAATCAATAATAGTTGCGGGTCGCAACTTGATCAAGGTGGCTTTTCATGGGGACGGGTTATGCCGCCGGAGGGGTTTCCGGAGGCCGGTGTCGGCGTGGACCAGGGCGACGATGAGTGGGACTGGCGCGGATGGCGGCGTGCCGCGAACCGGACGCATACTGGGTGCATCCGGCCTGCCTGTGATGCGAGCACGGGCGTCGGCCGGTCATCGATCCGCGGTGGCGGACAACGGAGCGCACCATGAACCATCTGAAGCCGATGACGATTGCATTGCTTGCCGGATGCGGCATCAGCGCTGGCGCGGCCCACGCTGCCGGCAGCATGGATGCGCCGCCTTGCAGCGCGGCGCATGCGGCGGACCAGGGCCGGATCGCCGCGATGCCGGGCACGTCGGTCCGCAGCTTTTCGACCGCCGGTTGTTCGGGTGCGGTGTTGCAGGGCGAACGAGCCACCGCGACGGTCAATGGCGACCGGGTCGAGCTGCGGGACGGCACCGTCTATGTGAACGGCCGTTCGTACGGCGCCGTCACGCCCGCGCAGACGGTCGAATACGAAGCCGCGCACGACCGGCGCACGTTGAAGGTCGACGGGGTAGTCCGCACGCCGGTACGCTGACCAGCAGTTCAGGCTCAGGCGTATGGCAACCGCTTCGCGTTCATTCGACCAGCGTCAGCTGGCCATCGCTGAGCTGCACCTCGCGCCCGACCCACGCCGCATCGACGCGCGGCAGCACGGCCGACGGTTTGCGCAGCTCGCGCAGCAGCGTCGCGCCGTGCGACAGCCGGCCGCCCATGCGCGCGATCACGGCGCGCGCGGCCTGGTACTGCGCGTGCCGGCCCGGATCGAGCGTGTCTTCCAGCAGGATGTCGTGGCCGAGCACCCCTTGCGTGTGGCCCGGATAGATCATGAAGCCGGCCGCCTCGTCGGTGCCTTCGCTGCCGTCCTGCCAGAAGCTGCCGTTGCGTTCGCGGCGATCGGGATGGGGTGCGAACCACGCGTCGCGATCGGCGGCCGGGATTGCATGATGCAGGCGGAAGAACACGCGCATCAGGTTGTCGCGGTACCACTCGCGCACCTGCAGATACCAGCCGCGCATGCCGGGCGCGCCGAGCGCGTGGAGCACGCGGACCGGCAGCGGCCAGTCGGGAAACGCCTGCAGCGGCAGGCGGGTGGGCGCGGGCCGAGCGGTGCCCGGATCGGTTTCCCACGGCAGGCGATGCGGGCTGTCGTCGAGCTGGCCGTATGCGGTCGGCGGACGGCCCCACAGTGCGCCGCCGCTGCTGGCCAGCGATGACGCGATGCACAGGTTGCCCTGCACGACGAACACGTAGAAGCGCGTGAACCAGTCGGCCAGCTGCCGGCCGTCGGCGTGTTGCTCGACGAGCGTCGCGAGTTCCTGGTCGAAGCGCTGCAAGCCGCGCTCGAGCGTCGGCAGGTGTCCGCGCGCGACGCGCAGCATGCGCCAGAACACCGGCAGCGAACGCAGCAGCCGCAGCGGGCGCCAGCGCAGCGGCGGCGTCGCGCCGCCGATCTCGCCGCTGTAGTTGCCGGCTGACACGCCCCAGTCGGCGAGACGGGCGAGGAACAGGTCGTTGTTGATGTACGACGCGCCGCCATAGAGTGCGGTGAATGGTTCGTTGTCCTGCAGTACGCGAGCATCCCAGCGCGCCATGATCGCCGGGATGCTGCCGGCCGCGCGTCGTTGCGCATACTCGACCAGCCGGCTCGGCTGGGGCGGCAGGATCTCGGCGATGTTCGCGGCGGTCAGGTGTCGATGCCATCCGTAGCTGCTGATCGGACGGTACTGCAGCAGCCACAGCTGCCGGCCGTCCCACGCCCATTCGACGTCGCCCGGCACGTAATGGAACGCGCGCAGCACGCGTTGCAGGAAGGCCCACAGCTGCGTCGCGCTCAAGTTTTGCGCGGTCGGGAACGTACCGCGCTGCCAGGGCTCGCCGAGCCGCGACAGGATCGCGCGTTGCGGGCTGGCCTGACCGTCGGCGAGTGTTTCGAGGTGGCCTTCCACCCACTCGACTTCAACCGCGAGATGACGCACGAACGCGATGCCGGACAGCACGGGCGTGATGAACCGCTGCACGACCGCTTCCTCGAGGCCGCCGTCGAGCAGCTCGGCCACGCGCGCGGCTGCTTGCGCTGCCGGTACGCGCAGGAACGTCGTATGCAGGCCGGCGTTGGCCGCATCGGCCTGGTCTTCACCGTGGCTCGACGAGCGGATCGCCCACTCGGCGTCGGGCTGGCTCGCGAGAAATCCGGGCAGGCGCGGATCGTCGGCGCGGGTCAGCGACAGCGCGGGCGGCACGGGCAGGCCGGCCATCGTCGCCAGCGCCAGGCGCCCGCCCTTGGTATGCGCGACGAAGCCGGCATCGCCTGCTTCGAGCCAGTGCACGAATGCCGCCGGCGCGTCGATCCACGGATAGTGTCCCCAGCCGGCCTGCAGCGTGACGGTGAGGTCGGCGCGCGCGAGGATGGCCGACCACGCGGCGGCCTGGCGCACCCCGAGCACGTTGTCCTGGTCGCCCCACACGAGTTCGATGCGATCGGTGACCCACTCGAGCAGCGGCAGCGCGGTATCGGCGCGCACGAGATCCCAGTGCGGCAGGAACGCCCGGCAGCGCGCATAGCCGGCGCCCATGCGGCGGTACTGTGCGGGCGTCCAGGTCCGGTTCGAGAACTTGCGGGCGAACAGCGTCGGGTAATGCGCGAGCAGCCAGTGGATGGTCTTGCGCAGCGGCTTCGGCGCCATCAGTTTCGGCAGGCGCCGTTCCCACAGAAACGCACCGACGGGCGCGAGCAGCACGCTGCGGCTGAAGTGGCCGGGGCGTCGCTGCAATGCGTGCAGCACCAGCAGCGCATTCACGCCGACCGCCATGATCGCGTGGCCCGGTTCGGTCATGTCCAGCAGCGCTTGCGCATACGCGGCGAGATCTTCGCAGGGCGGCGCGGGGTTGTCGCCGAAGCCCGGCAGTTCCAGCGGCACGGGACGGTAATGCCGGAAGTGGGGCAGTGCATCGTCCCACCAGTCGGCCGCGCTGCCGTTGCCGGCGAGGAGGTACAGGATCGGTTTGCTCATGGAGGCTTCGTCGGCGGGCGATCGTCGCGATGGCGCGTGCCGGGTCGGGGCGGCGCCGTTTGCGGATGCCACGGGTCGTGTCCGTGTTGTCTTGTTCGCGTTGCGCCGGTGCGAGTGGAATGGAAGGGCGGCCCGCTCGGCTTGATGCTTGATTGTTGCCGGCATTTTACGCGAGTCGATTTCATCCAATTCGCGAATCATTCGGCGCGCTGATTTTTTATACGCGCTCGACAGGCATGACCGGATGTCGATTGGAAGAAATGAGCCGAAGCCGGTGAACGATCCGGTTTGAATCGCGCACGTCACGCAACCGGAGAAAGTAGAATCAGGCCGCCGGAATTCACCGGGCCGGATTCGAGGAATGAAAATGAAAAGACGCTGGATTGCGGGGGCATGGCTTGCGCTCGTCGCAAGCGGTGCGTGGGCCGAGAACTGGATCACGCTGGGCCCGGGCCCGGCTATCGCGCTCTATGTGGATCCCGCCTCCGTCGAGCGTCATCCGCTCAATTCGTGGGTGACGGTCAAGATCGTCTATGCCGAGCCTCGCCGTTACTCGGCGCCGTTTCCGGTGAAGAGCCTCGTTTCCGATTGGTCGTTCGGCTGCGACAACAAAACCTGGGCGATGGGCAAGACCAGCATGGTCGGAACGCAGCCGGGCCAGGTCTACGTATCTCGCGAAGATTCGGATGATTACCGCTACGTCGAACGTGACTCCATTCAGACGCTGGTCATGGATTATGTATGCGGGAAACACGGATGACGGCAATGGCGTCCGCTCGCCGGTTCCGGTTTGACGAGGTTCGGATGAAGGCGGGTCAACCGGTGTTTTATCGCCGGACGTAGCCGCACGTTTTCGCCACCGCGCACGTCATCGAATCGCTTCCCCGGGCCGGTGCGATGGCGCGCCGGCCCGGAGAACAGTCAGTGCGTGGCGGTTGCCGCGACCGCATCGGCCGGGCTGCCCGGTGGCTGGCCCGTCTGCCGGCGTGAGCGGCCCGAGCTGAGGTACGCGGCGATCGAGTCCTGCGTGATCTCGCCGAGCCAGGCGCCGTCGGGATCGAGCACCGGCATCCACGACGCGCTGTACTGGTACATCTTCGACAGCACGATGCGCAGGTTGTCGTCCGCCGCGACACCGGCCGGGAAGGGCGTCACGCGCTCGCCGCACACGCCGCCGTCGGTGCGCGCCGCGCGGCGCGTCACATAGCCGAGCGCGCGGCCCGCGTCGTCGAGCACGGTCAGGTAGCGGCAGTCGGTTTCGTCCATCACGGCGAGCGCGTGCGCGAGCGGCGTATCGACTCGTGCCGTTTCGGGTTGCGTGGCGGCGTCGCCGGCCTTCACGAGCAGCAGGCGCTTGAGCGTGCTGTCCTGGCCCACGAACTGCGCGACGAATTCGTCGCGCGGGCGGGCGAGCAGTGTGTCGGGGTGATCGTATTGCACGAGCTGGCCGCGCCGGAACACGGCGATGCGATCGCCCAGCTTGATCGCTTCGTCGATGTCGTGGCTCACCATGATCACGGTCTTGTTCAGTTGCCGCTGCATCTGGAAAAACTCGTTCTGGATCGATTCGCGATTGATCGGATCGACCGCGCCGAACGGCTCGTCCATCAACAGCACGGGCGGATCGGCGGCCAGCGCGCGAATCACGCCGATACGCTGCTGCTGCCCGCCCGACAGTTCGCGCGGATAGCGTTTCAGGTACAGCTTCGGATCGAGTGCGACCATCGCCATCAGGTCGCGTGCGCGCTCGGCGCAGCGCTTCTTGTCCCAGCCGAGCAGACGCGGCACGACGGTGATGTTTTCCTCGATCGTCATGTTCGGGAACAACCCGATCTGCTGGATCACGTAGCCGATGTGGCGCCGCAGGTCGACCTCGTCGAGCTGCGCCGTATCCTCGCCGTTGATCAGCACGCGGCCGGACGTGGGGGCGATCAGCCGGTTGATCATCTTCAGCGTGGTGGTCTTGCCGCAGCCCGACGGGCCGAGGAATACGCAGATCTCCCCCTCGGCCACCGAGAGGCTCACGGCGTCGACCGCGCGCACGGCCTGGCCGTCTTTCCGCGTGAAGGTCTTGGTCAGTTTGTCGAGTTCGATCATGTCTTCTGCACTCCCTTCGGTGTCAATGCTCGCTGCAGCCTCTGCAGGAGCCGGTCGGCGACGATCGCGAGCAGGCTCACGAGCACCGCGCCCACCAGCAGTTTCATCATGCTGCTCTGGCCGATGGCACGCAGGATCAGCGTGCCGAGCCCGCCCGCGCCGACCACGGCGGCGATCGTCATCACGCCGATGTTCATCACGACGGCGGTGCGCACACCCGCGAGAATCACGGGCACCGCGAGCGGCAGGTCGACGAGCCGCAGGCGCTGCCACGACGTCATGCCGATGCCGGTGCCGGCTTCCTTGATGCCCGCATCCACGTTGTGCAGCGCGAGGTAGGTGTTGCGCATGATCGGCAGCAGCGAGTACAGGAACACGGCGGTGATCGCGGGGGCGGCGCCGATCCCTTGGCCGAAGCGCGAGAAGAACGGGATCATCAGGCCGAACAGCGCGATGGACGGCAGCGTGAGCACGATGGTCGCGACGCCGAGCAGCGGCCCGGCAAGCCAGTCGTGGCGATTGATGAGGACGCCGAGCGGCACGCCGGCCACGATCGCGCAGCCTACGGCGATGCCGACCAGCCAGATGTGCTGCAACGTGAGTTGCAGCAGTTCGGGCCAGCTCGACGCGAGATAGTCGAATACGCTCATCGGTTCTCCTTCAAGGCAGCTTGTGCGTGCGCAGGAACGCGTCGGCGACGTCGCGTGGCGACTTGCCGTCGAGGTCGACCTCCTTGGCCATCGCCTGCATCACGTCGTTGTCGAGCGCGGCCGACAGCGCGTTGAGCTGCGTCGCGAGCTTCGGGTTGCGATCGAGCGTGTCCTTGCGCACCACGGGCGTCGCGTTGTACGGCGGGAAGAAGTGCTTGTCGTCCTCGAGCGGCACGATGCCGAAGCCCTTCACGCGCCCGTCGGTCGTGTACACGAGGCCGATCTTCAACTGGTTGTTGTGCAGCGCCGTGTAGACGAGCCCCGGGTCCATCTGCTTCAGCTGCGCGCGGCTGAACTGCATGCCGTAGGCGGCGAGCAGCGGCTTCAGCCCGTCGGGGCGATTCGCGAATTCCGCGTCCATCCCGAACACGTAGTGCTTCGCGGCCGGGTCGGTTTTCAGGTGCTCGGCGAGCTGCGAGACGGTCCGGATGCCGGTGGCCTGCGCAAGCGGGCTGGGCAGGCCGATCGCGTAGGTGTCGTTGAGCGGCGATGCGTCGAGCCAGACGAGCCCGCGCGGCACGTCGAGCGCCTTGACGCGCCGGTACATTTCCTCGGGCGACAGCTTGTCGTTGATCTTGTTGTAGACGAGCGCGGCGGTGCCCGTGTAGTCCCACATGAGATCGAACTGGCCGTTCTCCAGCGCGCTGCGCACGAGCGTGCTGCCGAGACCCGAACGGACTTCCACGTCGTAGCCGCGCGCGCGCAGGTATTGCGCGGTGAGTTCCGCCAGCACGTATTGCTCGGTGAAGTTCTTCGCGCCCAGCACGAGCTTCGCCGCGCATGCCGGTGCACTCGCCGCCATGCACAGCGCGGCGGCGGCGCACAGGCGCGCGAGCGATCGAATGGTGCGGTGGAGCGTCATGCGGCACCTCCGTGGCGGGCGAGCCAATGGCGGCTGCCGGCCGCAACGATGCCATCCAGCACCAGCGCGAGGATCGCGGTGAGCGACGCGCCGAGCAGCAGCAGCGGCTGGTTGTCGAGATAGATGCCGGGGAAAATCAGCGAGCCGAGACTGTCCGCGCCGATCAGGTACGCGAGCGGGGCCGTGCCGACGTTGATCGCCAGCGCGGTGCGCACGCCGCCGACGATGATCGGCAGCGCGTTGGGCAACTCCACGCGCACGAGCGATTGCCAGCCCGTCATGCCGATGCCCTTGGCGGCTTCGCGCAGCGCGGCCGGCACGTTCTTCATGCCTTCGTAGGCATTGCGCGTGATGGGCAGCAGCGACGCGAGAAACAGCGCGACGATCGCGGGCACGTTGCCGATGCCGAAGATGCCCAGCGCGATGGCGAGCACGGCGAGCGACGGGATCGTGTTGCCGATGTTGAAGACCTGCATGAAGCGCTCGGCCTGATGCTGGAAGCGCGGCCGGCTCAGCAGCACGCCGGCCGGTACGCCGACGGCGATCGCGAGCGCCATCGAATAGGCGACCAGCAGCATGTGCTGGCCCGCGTAGTACGCGAGATCGTCCGCGCGCTGGCTGAATGTGTCGGCGCCGATGCCGCGCGCGAGCGCCCAGGCGATGGCGACGATGGCGATCAGGCTGCCCACCAGCTGGACAGTGCGTCGAGTCATGAAGATACACCCCCTCAATCTCGGTGCGGCACACGCGCAGGCGCACGCCGCGTAGACGCCGGATGGCGCCGCGATGGAAGTTCGTGATCCCGGCATGGCCGCGATTTGAACTGACGGAAACAGTCATGCCGGCCGCAACGAGGTGCGACTGGCGGTCGAGTGAACGCAATGCTGCGTTCGTCTGATTGTCATGTTCAGCCCGGCGGCGCCGTAACGGCGAGGCGCGTTCGAGCAGGGCACCGTCTCGTGAAGACGGCATCGATGCGGCTGGCGTGAAGCCGGCCGCTGGAGCCGGAGGCCCCCTTGACGTGGCGAAACGGATGCATGCGCAATGAATTGCGAAATGACATCACGTTGCGCACGAGATCATGCATTTTGTGATGAAGTTGGGGCGAGTATAGAACAATCGAATGATCGCGTCTACCTTGAGGGGCGATCGCGATTGCGTGCCGACGATCGTGCGGTAGCGATGAAGCGGGGGCGGATCCAGTGCACGGAAAATGATTCGAATTCCGAATCGATAGGCGAGGCCGTGGAATTGAAGCGGGTTTCGCGAGCGGCCTCGCTTCGTGCCCTACCGACACGCACCACCGCGTATCCGCACGCAGCCCTGGCGCGTCCGGCTTATTCGCTGACGTCCGGATCGGCGCGCGGCGTCCGGCCGGTCCAGCGTCGATACGCATGACGGAAACTGCGCGGCTCGCTGTAGCCGAGACGTTCCGCGATGGCCGCGACCGTCAGCTCGGGATCGTCGAGCATCCGCACCGCCTCGTCGCGGCGCACGTCGTCGAGCAGCATCTGAAACGTGAGGCCATCCTTGTCGAGCCGCCGGCGCAGCGTGCGCTCCGTCAGGTGCAGTGCATCCGCGAGCGACGTCATCGACTTGAAGCGCGCGAGGTCGCGCGCCATCAGCTCCTTCGCGCGATCGGCGAAGCGCGTGCCGACCGATGCGGCCCACTGCCGTTCGAGCGCCTCGCACTGGCCGTGCAGCGCGTTGAAGCTGACTTCGTTCGCGAGCAGCGGCATCTCGGTGCCGTTCACCGACGTGAATACGAGCCGGTTGTCGCCCGCATTGAACGCGACCTTGCAGCCGAAGTGGCGCGTGTAGTCGGCTGCATTGCGCGGCGTGCGGCGCGCGAGCTGTACCTGCGCGGGCCAGACGGGCTTGCCGACGAGATCGGACACGATCAGGCGCAGGCTCGACAGGCACATGTCTACCTGGAACACCTCGAGATCGGGTTCGCCGTTGTAACGGCTGATCGTCACGCTCATGCCGTCCGCGTGCGCATCGATACGCACATCGAAATACAGCCCCATGAACAGCGGAAACTGGGCCATGCACCGGAATGCCTGCATCACCGACCCGCTGATCAGCATCGCGTAGCCGGCGAGGCCGAGCGTCGACACGTGCAGCCGTGCGCCGATCGACAGCCCGATCGACGGCACGCCGCTGCGCTGCAGCAGGTTGCGGAAGCAGCGCTGCTCCTGGCCGCGATTCACGTGCAGATTCGGCGACGCGACTTCGTCCGCGCCGAGCCCCGTGCCTTCGAGCAGCGCGGCGCCGTCGATATGCCGCACGCGGCACTCGTCCAGCGCGACCGCGATCGCGTGGACCGTGGCGGGAATGTCCTCCTGGCGTCCGGCCGGACGCGCGAGGCCGAGCGACGAGCGCAGGCTGCGCTCGGCCCGGCTCTGGTCTGGATGGGCGCGGCTGTTCATGGTGCGGACGGGGTGACGGGATCGCGTAGAACATAGCCGGAATGTCCGCATAACGCCAGTGCCGCACAGCAGCATGCATGGCTCGACGGCGCGACACGCGGCGATGTGTCCGGAAATATCCCCCGATTACGTCCGCTTTTCTCATTCGTGGCGGATTTTTTGGCGCACCACACTTTCTCTCAGTCGTGCGCCGCCGGCCGTGCCGGGCGAACGAGTGTTGAAGCCGTGAACGCCACCCACGTGAGGACAGCATGGACAACGACAGCCCAGGTCGATACGCATCAGCCGCCCCGACGCATGACTTCGGCGCGCACGCGATGCGAGGCGACGCGGACCCACGCCGCAAGCCGCACCTGCTCGGGCTCGCGACGCTGGTGATTTTCGGCCTTGCGTACATGCTGCCGATGACGGTGTTCACGACCTACGGGATCGTCACGAGCGAGACGAACGGGCACCTGACCGCCGCGTATGCGGTCACGCTGGTCGCGATGCTGTTCACCGCACGCAGCTACGGCCACATGGCGCGGCTGATGCCGAGCGCCGGTTCCGCCTATACGTTCGCGAGCCGCAACTTCGGCACGTCGGCCGGCTTCATGGTCGGCTGGGCGTTGCTGATGGACTACCTGTTCATCCCGATGATCAGCTACCTCGCGATCGGCATCTACATGAAGCAGATTTTCCCGGGTGTGCCGGCGAGCGTATGGATCGTCGGGAGCATCGTGCTGATCACCGGGCTGAACATCGTCGGCATCCGGCTCGTCAATCGCGTGAACCTGATCCTGATCGCGAGCCAGCTCGTGTTCATCGTGATCTTCTTCATCGCTTCCGCGCGGGTCGCGGCGGGCGAAGGGCTGTCGATGGCCGTCGCGCTGCCGTCGTCGGGCGATGCGCGGGCGATCTTCGCCGGCTCCGCGATCCTGTGCCTGTCATTCCTCGGTTTCGATGCGGTTACCACGCTGTCGGAGGAAACACGCGAGCCGAAGCGCACGGTGCCGCGCGCGATCCTGCTCTGCACGCTGGCGAGCGGCGTGCTGTTCATGCTGGTCGCCTACGTCGGGCAGGTGGTGTTTCCCGACTGGCACGCCTTCAAGGATCTCGATTCGGCCAGCCTCGAACTGATGCGACGCATCGGCGGCGGCACGCTGTCGGCGTTCTTCGTCGCGGTGTACGTGGCCGGTTGTTTCGCGAGCGCGATGGCGGGCCAAGCGAGCGTGACGCGCGTGCTGTTCGCGATGGGCCGCGACCGGGTGCTGCCCGAACGCGTCTTCGGCCACCTGCATGCGCGGTTGCGCACGCCGGTGCGCGCGACGCTCGCGGTCGGCATCGTGTCGTTGTCCGCGCTGTTCATCACGCTCGATCTCGCGTCGACGATGATCAGCTTCGGTGCGCTCGTCGCGTTCGCGGTCGTGAACCTGTGCGTGATGCGCAGCTATCTGTGCCGGCCCGAGCATCGCCGCTTCGCGTGCTGGATCACGTTCGGCGTGATGCCGGCGATCGGCTTCGCGATGAACGTGTGGCTCTGGTCGGGCCTGTCGCGCCAGACGTTCTACGTCGGCATCGGCTGGCTCGTGCTCGGACTCTGCCAGCTCGTGTGGCTCACGCGCGGCTTTACGCGCCCGGCGCCGACGCTGTCGATGAATTGAATGACCGGTGGCCGACTGCCGGCCGCCGGCCGCCGGCTCTGAAACCCTGAAGGAGGAACCATCCATGAACGCTGTTGACGTCAATCTCGATGCGGACCTGCAGGCCCTCGGCAAACGCCACCTGCTGATGCATTTCACGCACGCCGATGCGTATCGCGACCACGCGCTCACCGTGTTCGACCGCGGCGAAGGCTGCTGGCTCGTCGACCGCAACGGCAAGCGCTACTTCGACGGGCTGGCTGGGCTGTACTGCGTGCAGGTCGGGTACAGCCACGGCGCGGAAATCGGCGACGCGATCCGCGAGCAGATGGTGCGGCTGCCGTTCGCGACCAACTGGGGTGTCGGCCACGAGCCGGCGATCAAGCTCGCGCACAAGCTCGCGGCGCTCGCGCCGGAAGGGCTGAACCGGGTGTTCTTCACATCGAGCGGCTCGGAGTCGAACGAATCGGCGATCAAGCTGGTGCGCCAGTATCACCAGTCGCGCGGCGAGCCGCAGCGGCGCAAGTTCATCGCGCGGCGCGTCGCGTATCACGGCACGTCGTTCGGTGCGCTCGCGCTGAACGGGATGACGAACTTCCGCAAGCATTTCGAGCCGCTGATGTCGGGCGTGCGGCACGTGAGCAATACGAAGCGCTACGGCCGACCGGTGGGCGAGACGGAAGCGCAGTTCACGCGCCACCTGCTCGACGAGATCGAATCGCTGATCGTGCAGGAAGGGCCGGATACCGTCGCCGCGATCGTCGTTGAGCCGCTGCAGAATGCGGGCGGCAGCCTGACGCCGCCGGCCGGCTATGCGGCCGGGCTGCGCGACATCTGCGACCGGCACGGCGTGCTGCTCGTCGCCGACGAAGTGATCTGCGGGTTCGGCCGGCTCGGCGAATATTTCGGCTCCACGCGCTACGGGCTGAAGCCGGACATCATCACGTTCGCGAAAGGCATCGCGTCGGGCTACGTACCGCTCGGCGGCGTGATCGCGAGCGACGCGGTGGTCGACACGGTGCTCGACGGCCCGCAGCAGATGTTCCTGCACGGCGCGACCTACGGCGGCCACCCGGTTGCATGCACGGCCGCGCTCGCGAACCTCGCGATCATGGCGCGCGAAGGCGTGCTGGAGAGCGTCCGCAGCAACGAAGCGGTATTCCGCCAGACGCTCGACGGCCTGCTCGAACTGCCGTGCGTCGGCGACGTGCGCGGCGACGGCTACCACTACTCGCTCGAACTCGTGACCGACAAGGCCGCGCGCCGCTGGGCGGCCGGCATCAGCGCGCAGGCGTTCGTGTCGACGCTGCTCGCGCCCGCGATCTTCGACGCAGGGCTGCTGTGCCGCGCGGGCGTCGATCACGAAGGCACGCCGATCGTGCAGTTCTCGCCGCCGCTCGTGATGTCGCGCGACGAGATCGTCTGGTTCGTCGCGAAGATCCGCGACATCCTCGTCGACACCTATGCGCGGGCGACGCGCTGAGCGCGGCGTCCTTCATTTCAGGAGCATTCGATGAGAACGTCACAACAGTCCTATATCGACGGCCAGTGGCTCGATCCGGCCGATGCACGATCGATCGACGTGATCGATCCAGCCACTGCACGGCCGTATGCGCAGCTCAGGATCGGCGACTCAGCCGACGTCGATCGCGCGGTCGGCGCGGCGAAGCAGGCCTTCGACACGTATTCGCGCTGGCCGGTGGACGAGCGTGTCGCGCTGTTGCGGCGCGTGCTCGAGATCTACCAGCGCCGCTACGAAGAAGTCGCGCGGACGATCAGCCAGGAAATGGGCGCGCCGATCGCATTTGCGCGTGCGGCGCAGGCCGCGGTCGGCACCGCGCACCTCGAGCAGACGATCCGTGCGCTGCAGTCGTTCCGCTTCAGCACGCAGACCGATTCGCTGCTGGTGTCGCACGAGCCGATCGGCGTGTGCGCGCTGATCACGCCGTGGAACTGGCCGATCAACCAGATCGTGTGCAAGGTCGCGCCGGCGCTCGCGGCCGGCTGCACGATGGTGCTCAAGCCGAGCGAGATCGCGCCGTTCAGCGCGATCCTGTTCGCGGAGATCCTGCACGAAGCCGGCGTGCCGGCCGGTGTGTTCAACCTCGTGCACGGCTACGGGCATGAAGTGGGCGACGCGCTGTCGCGGCACCCGGATGTCGACATGGTGTCGTTCACGGGCTCGACGCGCGCCGGTGTCGAGGTCGCGAAGGCGGCCGCCGATACCGTGAAGCGCGTGCACCAGGAGCTCGGCAGCAAGAGCCCGAACCTGATCCTGCCCGATGCCGATATCGAGGAGGCGGTCACGCGCGGCGCGCGCAGCTGCTTCAGCAACAGCGGCCAGTCGTGCAATGCGCCGACGCGCATGCTCGTGCATGCCGACCACCTTGCGCTGGCCGAGCAGGCCGCGCGACGGGAGGCGGAACGCACGGTCGTCGGCGATCCGCGTTCGACGGAAACCGGCATCGGGCCGGTGGTCAGCCGCACGCAGTTCGACCGCATCCAGCACTTCATCCGGCTGGGGATCGACGAAGGCGCGACGCTCGTCGCCGGCGGGCCGGGGCGGCCGGACGGGCTCGGCGACGGGTTCTACGTGCGGCCGACGGTGTTCTCGAACGTCACGCCGGACATGACGATCGCGCGCGAGGAAATCTTCGGGCCGGTGTTGGCGATCATGACCTACCGCACCGAGGACGAGGCCGTCGCGCTCGCGAACGATTCGGTCTACGGGCTCGCGGCTTATGTGCAGACGAAGGATATCGAGCGCGCGCGCAGGATCGCGGCACGGCTGCGGGTGGGCAATGTCCACATCAACTACCCGCCATGGAACCCGGCCGCGCCGTTCGGCGGCTACAAGCGTTCGGGCAACGGCCGCGAGTATGCGGAGTTCGGCCTCGTCGAGTATCTGGAGACGAAGGGCACGACGGGGTACGCGTGAGCGGCGCGCGGATGCGCTGGCCGGGCGGCGGCGTCCTGATGGGCGCCGCCGCGCCTTTTCATCGATGGACCGATGGATCGATCGGGAGGAATTCGACGATGCAGATGATGGAGACGACCGAAGACAGGCGCAGCGCGACGGCGTGCGCGGAGGGCCGCGTGCGATGAAGATCCTGATCGCCCGGATGAACCATGAGACCAACACGTTCTCGCCGGTGCCGACGCCGCTTGCCGCGTTCGGCCGCAACGGCCCCGACTGGGGCGACGACGCGTATCGCGCGAATCGGGGGATGCGCACCGCGATGGCCGCGTTCCTCGACGCGGCCGAACGTGAAGGCGCCGAGATCGTGACGCCGGTATCGGCGGCCGCGAACCCGAGCGGGCTGGTCGCGGCCGACGCGTACACGGCGATCTGCGACGCGATCGTTGCGGCCGCACCGGGCTGCGACGCGGTGATGCTCGACCTGCATGGCGCGATGGTCGCCGAGCAGAGCGCGGATGGCGAGGGCGACCTGCTCGCGCGGGTGCGTGCGGCACTGCCCGACGCGCCGATCGCGGTCGCGCTCGACCTGCACGCGAACGTCACGCAGAAGATGATCGATCACGCGGACGTGATCGTCAGTTTCAAGACTTACCCGCATGTCGATATGGTTGAGACCGGCGAGCATGCGGCGCGCGTGCTGCTCGACCGGCTGCACGGCCGCGCGCGGCCGGTGCTCGCGTGGCGGCAGCCGCCGCTGATGACGTCGACGCTGCGCAGCGCGAGCGCGGAAGGCGCGATGCGGCGCGCGGTGGAGGCCGCGCGCGCGGCCGAGGCCGACGGGATGCTCGCGGTCTCGGTGCTGCCCGGCTTCTCGCTCGCGGACATTCCCGCGCCGTGCATCAGCGTGGTCG
The DNA here is from genome assembly GCF_002223085.1 of Burkholderia sp. HI2714. Lineage (NCBI taxonomy): Bacteria > Pseudomonadati > Pseudomonadota > Betaproteobacteria > Burkholderiales > Burkholderiaceae > Burkholderia > Burkholderia sp. HI2714. The sequence goes on from NZ_NKFM01000062.1 coordinate 157,465, forward strand.
TGGTGGCCGATGGCGATCGGGCCGCCGCCGACGCGGTGGCCGAGCGCATCGCGCGGCAGATCTGGGACGAGCGCGACGATTTCGTCTATCGCAGCGCGCCGCTTGCCGACTCGGTGGCGCAGGCCGCAGCGCTCGCACGCGGTGCGGATCGCCCGGTGCTGATGCTCGATCACGGCGACAACTGCATGTCGGGCGGGCCGTGCGACACGATGGACCTGCTCGAGGCCGCGCTTGCGCACGGGCTGGACGGCATCGTCAGCGGGCCGTTGTGCGACCCGCAGGCCGTCGCGGCGCTGATCGACGCGGGTGTCGGCGCGACCGCCACGGTATCGGTCGGCAACCGCCTGCCGTCGCACGGCGGCGTGCGGCGTGCGCCGTTCCGCGCGACCGGCATCGTGCGCGCGCTCACCGACGGCGAATACGTGATCACGGGGCCCACTTACACGGGCCAGCGTGCGTACATGGGCCGCACGGCCGTGCTCGACATCGGCGCGGCCACGCTGGTCATTACCGAGCGTACGCAGGAGCCGTGGGATCTCGGCGTGTTCGAGAGCGTCGGCGTCGATCCGCGCCGCGCGCGTTTCCTGCTGCTGAAGTCGCGGATGTATTGCCGGCCGGTGTTCGTGCCGATCGCGGCCGCGCTGGTCGAATGCGACAGCCGCGGCGTGACGGGTTCGGACTACGGCCTGTTCCGTTACGAGCGGCTTGCGCGGCCCGTGTATCCGCTCGACGATGTGGGCGAATGGTCGTCGTCCGGCGTGCGACGGATGGATTGACGGAACCCGACCGGGTGCGAGGCGCCGGATTTGCCGGCTTTCGGGCATCATGCGATGGCACCGACCCGTCGAGCAGCAGGGTCGATGCCATCCATTGTGTCCGCAACCGATCCGGAGAATCGACCGACATGCATTCGAATCCTTTCCGCCCGCGCAGCGCGCGCCTGCTCGCCGCGCTGACCCTCGCCACGACGGCCGTTGCCGCCCACGCCGCCGACTGGATCGTGTCCGGCAACGACGGCAAGTACCAGCGCGTCGAGGGCCGCGACACCTATCTGGCTTCGCCGCCCGCCGACACGCTGACGCTGCTCGACGCCAGCACGTTCCCGCCGAAGGTCGCGCTGCAGGTCGACGTCGAGAACGGCATCCAGGGGCCGCCGCAGGCCGTCGCGATCACGCCCGACGCGAAGCTCGCGCTCGTCGGCGCGCCGACGCGCTACGACACGGCCGCGAAGCAGCTCGTGTTCGACACGTTCCTGCAGGTCGTGAATCTCGACGCCGCGCCGCCGTCGATCACGCGCATCGAGCTCGGCACGCATCCGCAAGGGATCGCGATCGATCGCTCGGGCAAGCTCGCGCTGGTCGCGAACGTCGACGGCAGCGTGTCGATCCTGCGCATTGACGGCACGAACGTGACGCTTGACGGCAACCTGAAGATCGGCAAGAAGCGGCTGGCCGGGATCAGCTTCACCCATGACGGCAAGCATGCGCTCGTGTCGCTGCGCGACGAGCAGGGCATCGCGGTGCTGAACGTCGAAGACGGCAAGGTGACCGACAGCGGGTCGCGCCTGAGCACCGGCGTCGCGCCTTACACGATCGACGTGTCGAGCGACAACCGCTGGGCCGTCGTCAGCAACGTCGGGCTCGCGGGGCTGCCGGGCTATACGGGCACGCTGGCGGGCGACGCCGATTCGGTCGCGCTGATCGACGTGTCGCGCATGCCGTTCCGCACGGTCCAGTATCTGACGGTGCCGTCGCTGCCGGAAGGCGTCGCGATCTCGCCGAACGGGAAGTGGATCGCCGTGCAGGCGATGGACGGTTCGAACCTGACGGCCGACAACCCGGGCCGCCACAAGATCGGCAAGGTGCTGCTGTTCGAGATCCGCGACGGGCAGGCCGTGAAGGTGAGCGAGTTGCCCGGCGGCGAAGCCGCGCAAGGCATCGTGTTCACCGCCGACAGCCGGCACGTGATCGTGCAGTTCAACGTCGAACGGCAACTGGCGCTCTATTCGGTCGAAGGCGGCAAGCTGCACGATACGCGCAAGCGGATCGCGCTGACGGGTGGGCCGTCGTCGTTGAGGACGTTGCCGCGCTGACGCGCACGGCATTGACGCGTTCGGTTTCGTCGATTCATGCGGCGCCCGGGTTCGCCGGGCGCCCGTCAAAGCACACCCCCTGTGCGCCGCCCTTGCAACGCAACAAATGGCGGGAATTTGTACTCAAAGCCACTTAAACGCCGGATTGTTTAGTTAAGAAAACTGAAAATTCGGGAAACGTCTTGTAGTGAATAAACAGTCGTTGCGGCACTGTAAGCCCTTGGGAAGCATGTGACGTACCGGGAGACAGGGCGGTGTAGGAGACGGTTGCGGCAGCAACGATCGTCGCCGGGTGTTCGCATGTGAAAGTCAGCATGACGTCGCCTGGGGGACCAGTCGACGTCACGCCGCGCGGCATCGATGTGCCGCGCAGGGCCGCAAGCCAGGCGGCGTGCCGGATGATCGTCGGCGCCGGATCAATCGGTCACCGCGAACAACGTCACGCTGGCGCTCGCGAGCCGACGGCAAGTCGATGAGCGGGCAGGCCGTCGCGCCGGCATTCTGCACGCCGTACGGCACGGTGTGGAATGCGCCCGTATATTTCTACGCGACCTCCGACAAGCCGCTGCGCAAGCAGGCGGGCACCTCGGCGGTGAATACCGCCAGCAACGGCGCGGCGTTCGGGCGGCAATACGCTGGCCGAGAACGTCTATTGGCGGCAGCGCGACGCGGGCGACGACACATACGCGTCGCTCGACACGATGCCGGGTGCGGCCGTGTCCGGCAGTGCATCGTTGGCCGAGGCCGACGACGTGACGACGCGCATCACGGTCGACGTCGCGAACATCGGCGCCGCCGTCGCGCTGATGACGCACCTGCAGGTGTTCGATCCGTCGACCGGCGCGCGCGTGCTGCCGGCGTTCCACAGCGACAACTACCTGAACCTGCTACCCGGCGGGAAGCGGCAGATCACGATCGACCTGCCGCATGCGCGGGGCGCGCCGGTGTCGCGCGTCGCGCTGCGCGTCGACGGGTGGCGGCTCGATCGCCCGAACTGCGGCTGGGGTTCGGCGGCGTGCCGGTCGTGTTCAACGAGCGCGCGCTGGCGGTCGCGCCGGCCGTGCCGACGTTCGCGGCCTGCTGACGGCGGTGTGTGCTGCGTGAGGGCGCGCCAAGCGGGAGCGAGCCGGTGAGCGCCGCGTGAATGCGCGCGGTGGTCGTTGCCTGCCGGATGGCCGCCAGGCCGCTACTGCTTGAGGAATTTGTCGAGCCAGCGCGGTGTCGCAGCGCGATCGAAGACGACGTGCAGCGACTCACCGAATGCGCCATATTCGAGCCCGTGGCGTTGGGCAAGCAGCGTCAGGGACTGGGCGGTGTGAAACGAGATGTGCCCGTTGCGCGGCACGCAGTACCACCACTGATCGATGCCTTGATCGAGGATATCCCGGGTGATCAGCGACGTCTGGAACAGCAGCGCGCCGTCGGGCTTCCGATGGCGCATGATCTGGTCGAAGAGGTCGACCGGCGCCTGATGATGCTCGAACACCTCGAATGACAGGATCGTATCGAAGCTGCCTTCGGGCGGAACCGGGTGCGAGAACGGATCGTACGACGTCACGTCCGTGAAGCCGCGCGATGCCAGTTTCCGTTCCAGCAAGCCCAGCCCCGAGCCGAAATCGAGCACCCGGCCTTCCCGCATTTCCGGAAAGCTGGTGCAGATCAGGTCGGCATGCTGTTGCGGACGGATCTCGAGATACTCGGGGTCGTGGCGCGGGTAGTCGGCGTTATAGACATGCTGCGCGAAATCGTCGTGGGTCCAGCTGTCGAACATCGGGGCCCACGTGAAGCCGCATTGCTCGCACGCATGGTAGTAGACCGGCACCCCCGCATACGGTCGACCTTTTTCCCGGCAATGAAGTCGGCGCCGCAGCGCGAAAAATCGACCAGGCCGCAGATGGGCGCGTGGGCAGCACACACTTTGCAGGCAAGGGCCGCCGGGTGGCGATTCAGGTCGTGATTCAATTCCCGTTCTCCTGTTCTCGCCAGCGACGCGTGCGTCTGACGGATGGTGCGGGAGAGGCTATCACAATCGCATCGGCCATCGCGGCCGTGCGCGGTGGCGTCGCCAGGCGTGTCTACGGGCGCAGCAGGTCGAACCCGCCGAATACGACGACACCGCTCAATACGATCATCGCGACGGAGTGCTGGCCGAAGTAGAGAATCGCGGCGGCAAGCCACGTCGTGATGCAGAAGGCGCCGATGCGGGCCATCGTGTGTTCCTCGAATGCGTGATGAAGTGCGTGTGCGCCGCACGGCGTTCGCCGCTCGACATGGCGAGCGGGGCACACGGGCGGACGGAAAGGCGACCCGCGCAGCCGCGACCGCGGCGCCGGCACGTGCTGCGTGCCGCGCCCGGAAGGGCGGGAGTCGATGCCGGCGGCGTTGCACGCTCGTGCCCGGAGGCGATCGGCGCGCGAATGCCGCTGGCGAAGCCGCGATTTTACCAGCGCCGCGGTGCCGCCAATCTGGCCCTTTCGCGGCTAAAACCGGCGATCCTCGGCCAAATCAGTCCGTCCCCGATACTCAAGTTTCGTGTGACGAATGCCGTAAACATTCTGGAAGGCGTTTCTACTCCGTCATGACGCCTCCCAACACACGGACCGACATCATGCAGATCGACTTCTCCACGACGACGCGATCCCCGCTGGCCGACAGCAGCGCGACCGCAACCCAGCCCGCCGCGACGTCGTCCAGCGGCGACGCCACGAGCACCACCGGCACGACTGACGCGACCGGCACCTCCGGCGCGAAGGATTCGACCGGCGCTACCGGCCAAACGCTCGGCGCATCGGGCGCGTCGTCGGACGACCCGGCGATCAGCCAGTTGAAGGCGCTGATCGAGCGGCTGCAGAAGCAGCTCGCGGCACTGGAGCAGCAGATCGCGAGCGCGGGCCAGCGCGCGAAGGACGACCCGGCCGCGGCGATCGAACAGCAGTCGCTCAGCGCGCAAGCCAGCGCGATCTCGGGGGCGCTTTCGACCGCGATCTCGCAACTCGCGGCGGCGATCGAGAAATCGGGCGGCTCGCAGGCGGGCGGGCTGGTGTCGACGCAGGCCTGACCGGTCGCGGCCGTGCCGGTCGCACGCATTACAATCGCCAGCACGTCTCCCTCGACAGGACGGCTGAACGATGAATGCGGAACGCAACGACGACGACCTCGCCCGCTTCGAGTCGCAAGGCGGCACGCCGCTGCCGGCGGCCGACGAGCAAGGATGGCTGGAACACGACGGCGCGCGCATCTGGCACGCGTCGTTCGGCCATGGCCCGGCGGTCGTGCTGCTGCACGGCGGCCTCGGCCACAGCGGCAACTGGGGCAACCAGGTGCCGGCGCTGCTCGCGGCCGGCTACCGCGCGATCGTGATCGACAGCCGCGGCCACGGCCGCAGCACGCGCGACGATGAACCCTATTCCTACGAACGCATGGCCTCGGACGTGCTGGCGGTCCTCGACGCGCTGCACGTCGACCGTGCGCGCTTCGTCGGCTGGAGCGACGGCGCGTGCATCGCGCTCGTGCTGGCCGATCGCGCGCCGGAACGGGTGGCCGGCGTGTTTTTCTTCGCGTGCAACATGGACCCGAGCGGCACGAAGGAGATCGTGCCGAGCCCGCTGCTCGACCGCTGCTTCGCGCGACACCGCAAGGACTACGCAGCACTGTCCGCGACGCCGGACCAGTTCGATGCCTTCGTCGCGGCCGTCAGCGAAATGATGCGCACGCAACCGGATTACCGCGCGCAGGATCTTGCGGCGATTGCGGTGCCGGTGACGATCGTGCTGGGCGAGCACGACGAATTCATCCGGCCCGAACACGCGGCGTACCTGGCGCGCACGATTCCGGGCGCGACGCTGACGACCCTGCCCGGTGTGAGCCATTTCGCGCCGCTGCAGCGGCCCGAGCGGTTCAACGCGGCGATGCTGGCGTTTCTCGACCGGCTGCCGGGGTAATTCGCGGGACGACCGCGGGCTGACCTTCCGGTCGAGATTCGGACGGCGCGCGCGGCCCGGCCGCGGGCCCGCGCATTCGCCGCCCGGGGCTCAGACCATCGCGTTGTCGGCGCCGGGAATCTCGTGCGCCTTGATCTGCTTGCGCTGCATCTTGAACCGTAGCCTCGCGAGCATGCCGTCCTCGTAGTTGATGCGCGTGATGGTGCGCACGAACTCGTTGTCCGGTGCGATTGCCTGGGCGCCCATGATCCAGCGCACGCCTTCGCGATAGTCGTAGAGCGACTTGTCGCCGATGTCGGCGAGGCAGAACGACAGCGTGGCCATCGCGGCGGGATGGCCGGCTTCGGCATGCTGGCGCAGTTCGTCGAGATAGCGATGGCGCGACGCATGATCGTGGATGTCGCTGATGAACATCAGCATGCTCTCGAGCGCGTCCGTATGCCCCATCTCGTGCGCCTTGCGCGCGGCCTCGACGGCCTCGACCTGCATGCGCGCGCGCTCGGCCCGATCCGTGCTGGTCTGGCCGATGTGGTGGTACGTGTATCCCAGCTTATAAGCGGCCACGTTGCCGCCGGCCTCCATCGACTCGCGGAAGTAGTGGGCGGCGCGGTAGGGGTCGGCCTCGACATGCGTGCCGTCCCTGTAGAAACAGCCGAGCAGGTAGCCGCATGAATCTCCGCCCGCCTCGTAGCCGAGCTGGCAGATTGCAAAGGCATCGGCCGGGCGCCGGTTTTCATCTTCCATCGCGGTGGCGAGCTGGTTCCATGCGAGCGAGCCGGGCTCGTTCAGGCGCGCGGCTTCCAGCCATGCATCGCCGCGCGCATCGTCCTGTGCGAAGCCGAACGTGCCGGTGCGATGCGCGTAGCCGCGCAGGATCATCGCCGACGTGCAGGCGCGTGCGTCCGATGCACGCTCGATCGCGCCGGTCAACCAGTCGCCATGCGGATCGAGGGCGAGCATCAGCCGCAACCCCATCGCCATCGCGCGGTTGTCGTCGATCGGCCCGTTGCGTTCGGCTTCCTGCAGGCGGGCGTACGCCTGTTCGTCTTCGTTGCGCATGAAATGGCTGCGCGCGAGCCAGTGCAGCGTCTCCCAGCGGTGATACGGATGCAGCGCGGCGTTCGCGCGTGCGAGCGTCGCGGCCATCGCGCGGCGGGTAGCGTCGTCGTCATCATCCGAATCCAGCGTCTCGCCGTAGTACTCGTCGCGCCAGATCTCGTGGCGCAACCGGTCCTTCTCGACCGCGTCGAGATGCGCACATGCGTCGGAATCGATGAATGCGCGGACGTGGTCGTGCGAGCCGCCCCAGCGCGGCTGCATGTACCAGATGAACGTGCGCATCGAGAAGTACTGGGTCGGGTGGATGTGCAGCGTCGCCTCCATCCAGTACCACTTTTCCTTGCGCAGCTTCTTGCCCTGGACGGGGCCGGGCAGCGCGTCGGGAAATTCCGCCGGGCAGGCGACCGGCTCGTCGGGATTCAATCCCGAGCGCGCGAGCATGCGCTGCAGTTCGGCGCGCGTGGCTTCGTCTTCGGCGCCGACGTTCAGGTGCAGTTCGGTGACGGGCCAGCGGCGCTCGCGCACGAGCTGCGTGAGCCACTCGGGCTCGCCGAACGACGACACGCTCGTGAAGATCACCTTCGGCGCGCTCCACATCGTCGGCGCGAGCACCAGCGCGCGCAGCGCGGCGACGATCGTCAGCGCCGCGCACGCATGCGCGCCGATCCAGCCGGCTTCGGTCACCGTCTCGGCCCAGCCACCGCCGCGATACTCGTACGCCCAGTGGTGCCAGTAATGCGCTTCGCACAGCCACGCATGCGCGGAGCGCGGGTTCGCGGCTTGCCATGCGCGCAGGCGCGCGAGGCCTTCGGCGCCGGCTTCGATGCACGGTTGCACGTCGGCCGGCAAAGCGTCGACGTACCGCGCTTCGGCGGTGCGGTCGGTGAAGCTGGCGGCGAGCGCGGCATCGAGTTGCATGTCGAGCGCGGCAAACTCGCCTGCGCGCAGCAGCGCGTCGACGTCGCAGATGAACCAGCGGGATTTCGCGGGCGGAATCAGGTCGGCGGGAACGGAGGACATGTCGGTGTCGGCGGTCATGACGAAACGGGTTGGGGATCGAAGATGCGGTAGCGCTTCCACGGCAGCGAAAGCCAGTTTCCGGACGGATTGCGCAGGTGCTCGCGCACTTCCTGCGTCGCGCGCGACGACGCGGGGCCGTCCTGGCCGCTGCCGCGCAGCCAGTGCTGGCGCGCGCGTGCATACGCGAGCCCGAAGTCTTCCCAGCTGTCGAAGCTGTCCTGCGCGCGCTGGGCATTGAGCAGCAATACCACCCACGCATGCTGTTCGGACGCCCAGCCAAGCAATGCGATGCAGCGCACGAGAAACGCGGTGCGCGCGCAATCGAACGCCAGCGCATCGCGCACGCGGCCTTCGGCCGCGAGCTGTTCGTAGAAGCCTTCGTGCGAGCGGCCGACGCCGCGTATCCAGCCGGCGAGGATGGCCGGCACGCGCTGCACGACCTGCCACTCGGGCAGGTCGGCCGGCAGGTCGAGTTCGCGCCGCAACTGGGCGGCGAGCGTGTTGCGCTGCGCGTCGGGCAGGGCGTACACGAGCTCGTCGCAATCGCAGCGCAGCCCGTTGCGGATCAGCAGGATGTCGGCGAGCGCAAGCGACCAGCGGCGGCGGTTCGGCGGCGCCTGGTCGGCCAGTGATTGGGCGAGCTTGACGGCGGCGGTCTGCCGGACCGTGACCGCGGCGTCGGCGCCCGCGACCTGGTCGGCATCGACTTCGCGCACCATCCGCGCGGCGACCCGGACCGACCGCCACACATACCACACGACCCACAGCGCGGCTGCGCCGATCAGCCATTTCAGCATGGCGCGCTCCCGTCCGCCGGCGCAGGCAACGCGAACGTCGCGCACAGCGCGGGATCGATCGCGATGCCTTCGATCTCGAACGCGGTTGTTACCGGCGGTGCGTCGCCGGGCGCTTGCGCGGCCGGCAGCGCATCGGCCGGCAATGCGTGGCGCGCGGCCGCCGCAACGGCCGGATCGATTTGACGAAGCTGGCCGAGCGCATAGGGCGCGTTGCGCAGCAGCAGCCATTGCAGGACGGCCGGCGGGTGCGGGAAATGCTCGACCAGGTGGAAGTTCTGGCTCATCACGCTCAGCAGATGGTCGGGCGAGCGCACGTCGGTGACGAAGGTCCATTCGCCGCCGGCCGCGCCGTTCGTTTCCGGTTCGAACACGAGCCCCATGCCTTCGCAATCGGGATGCCGCTCGCCGCGCGGCGCGAGGGCGCGCAGGAACTGGCGGACGTCGTCGGCATAGCGGCGCACCGGATGGCGGTTCTGCTTGCCCTTGATCTGGTCGATGCGCAGGCCGTTGCCGGTCACCTGCAGGCTGATCGTCACGTGCGGCTGGTTGCCCGCGCCGCGCAGCGTGAACAGGCGCAGCCGGCCTTCCTGCGCGGCTTGCGCGTACTGTTCGCCGTACCCGCCGCGCAGCCGGCGGCGATCCGCGAACTGGCCGAGGCAGTGCTGCATGTAGTACGACTCATAGGCGAGCTCCTCGCGCAGCGCCGCATGATCGCCCACGAATTCGAATACGATCCCGTTCGGCGTGCGCAGCACCTCACGCAGCGCGAGGCCGCTGCTCGGCACCCAGCCCTTGTCGCGACGGGCCTGCATTCGCTGGTGCTCGCGCTCCCACATGTCGAGCGCCATCGCGCACGTGATGCGCTGCAGCTTCTGCGCGAGCCGCGTGCCGGCGCGCGAGCGCAGGAATTCGACCAGCACGCGCTCGCGGTCGGTCAGCAGCATGTGCTCGGGATCGATGAAGTAGAGCGGCTTTGGCTCGGCGGCCGGCAGCGGCGCCGGATCGGCCGCCGCGCCGGAGGCCGGTTGCGGACGGAACCGGCGCACGAGCCAGTCGGGCGCCGGCCGGTCGGCGCCGGCGAGTGCGCGGTAGTCGGCAATCGAATCGAGCGGCTGCGCCTGCTCGAACGCGCCGACGACCCAGCGGAAGAAGTGGTTGCCGAGCCACGCGCGGATGTCGGCCGGATCGCCGCGCTCGGCGCTGCGGCGTGCGATGGCCGCCTTGATGTCGGGCGCATTGACGACATCGCGCGGCCGATAGGCGGACGCGGCCACGGTTTCGGTCACGGGGTTACTCTCCGGTCAGGCAGGGCGTGCGCGGGCCATGCGCGCGGGACCCTGGCGGTTCTTTCGGCTGGCGGGCGAAGCGACGAACGGGCGCGCGAGCGGGGCGCGGCGGCGTGGCGTGTTCCCGCTGCGGGGCGGTCGATGCGTGAAAATCACGCGACCGGGCAGCAGCCAATGACGCGGGAGCAGGCGATCAGCGAATGGCGATTCATTGTTTCTCTCAGGATGGTCTTATTTTTTGCTTCCGCGAGTCTACTGCGATCCGCGCGGGGGAATCAATCGCGCCGCGTGCCTGCGTATGCGGATCTGACAAGACTTATCTCTTTTTCACCGATTTTCGATGCGTTGCGATTCGGCCGCCGGATTGCATGCTGTTAAAACCGACAGGTTTTTCCGGCAAAACAAGGCGCGGCCCGGGAATGGCATCAGGTCAACGCAGTGCTTCGCGTATCTCATAAGTTTTTCTTTAGGCTCGCGCAACATATCGTCGATTGTTGGCGGCGGAGCGACAGCGGATAGTCCTGCTTCGGCGGGCCGGCCACTGCGATTTCCGCACGGCGTGGCCGGAACCGTTGTTCACGCAACCATCAGAAATCAAAGGAACCGCAACCATGCGATTCAACGCGACACGCTTCGCCGCGACCCTGTTCGTCGCCGCGTGCGCCACCGCCACGGCCGGCCGCGCGGCCGCCGTCACACAGGACGACCTCCACGACACCGTCACCCGCCACATCGCGCCGTTGATGAAGCAGTACGCGATTCCCGGCATGGCGATCGGCATCGTCGCCGACGGCAAGCCCTACGTGTTCGACTACGGCGTGATGTCGACGCAAACCGGCAAGCCCGTCACCGGCGATACGCTGTTCGAAATCGGCTCCGTCAGCAAGACGCTGACCGCGACACTCGCGGCCGATGCGCAGGAGGGCGGCGAACTGTCGCTGGCCGATCCCGCGGCCAGGTACCTGCCCGCGGTGCAGGGCAAGCCGTTCGGCGTCGTGACGCTGCTCAATCTCGGGACGCACACGCCCGGCGGCATGCCGCTGCAGGTGCCCGACAGCATCCGCGACGACGCGGGCCTGATCCGCTATCTGGAAGCGTGGCGGCCCGCGTATGCGCCGGGCACGATCCGCACGTACTCGAACGTCGCGATCGGGATGCTCGGGTGGCTCACCGCGAAGGCGATGCACAAGGATTTCGCGGTGCTGATGGAGCAGCGGCTCTTTCCCGCGCTCGGCATGACGCACACGTACATCAACGTGCCCGACGCACGCAAGGCCGACTATGCGCAGGGCTACACGCAGGACGGCAAGCCGATCCGGATGACGGGCGGCATGCTGTGGCAGCCGGCCTATGGCGTGCGGACCACGGCGGCCGACCTGCTGCGCTTCGTGCAGGCGAACATGGGGCTGATCGAAACCGCGCCGCGCCTGCAGCGCGCGCTCGAACGCACGCACACCGGCTATTTCCGCGCGGGGCCGCTGACGCAGGACCTGATCTGGGAGCAGTACCCGTATCCGGTCGCGCTGCCGACGCTGCTCGAAGGCAACTCGATGAAGATGCTGCGCGACGGGATACAGGCCACCGCGATCAAGCCGCCGCTCGCGCCGAGCGCGGATACGTGGATCAACAAGACGGGCTCGACCAACGGCTTCAGCACCTATGTCGCGTTCGTCCCCTCGAAGCGGATCGCGATCGTGATGCTCGCGAACCGCAGCTATCCGAACGAGGACCGCGTGAAGGCCGCGTACGGGATCCTCGGCGCGCTCGACGGCCGGCGGTAACGTTTCCGCCGCCGGGGCCGGTGCTGCTTACGCCGGCGGTTGCTCTTCGTAGGCGACGAAGATCTTCCGCGTGCGCTGGACCACTTCCCACGTGCCGCGAAAGCCCGGCGGAATGACGAAGCGATGGCCGGCGCGCAGGGTTTTCGCGTTGCCTTCCTCATCGGTGATCACCGACGTGCCTTCCAGGATCTCGCAGTATTCCGCTTCGGTGTACGCGACCCGCCAGCGGCCGGGCGTGCTTTCCCAGATGCCGGTCGAGAAGCGGCCGCACGGGCTCGCGAAGCCGGGGGTGAGGGTCTGCAGCGGGTCGCCTGCCAGCAGCTTCTCGGGCGGCACGCGGTATTGCACGGGTTCGCCGTTCGGCGTGAGGGCGTCGGTGATGGCGGTAATGTCGAGCACGGCTGGCATCCTTCGTCGAAGTGAAATGAACGCGCCGACGGCGCGTTCGCATGATTCCATACTTGCGGGCGGGTTTGGCGGTTGCCGGCATTGCTTCTCGTGTCGCGAACGCATGGCCGTGACGAACGCTTATGATGAGCGGACGACGCGCCGGCTGGATGCGCGAGCGGCGAAAGGAGAAGACGGTTGGGCATCACATGGGATGGAATCACGGGCGCTGATGTGCTCGACGACGCGCAGGTCGCGAGCCGGCACGCGTTGGCCGATGCTGCGCGCAACGGCGACTGGGCGACGATGCTCGACTGCATTGCAAAAGAGAACAAGCTCGTCAACGCGACGCGCCTCGGCGGGAAGTCGCTTCATACCCCGCTGCATCAGGCTGCCTACGGCGGCGCGCCGCAAGCGGTCGTCGTCGAACTGTTGCGGCTCGGCGCGTGGCGCATGCTGCGCGATGCAGACGGCGCGCGCCCGGTCGATATCGCGGCGCAGCGCGGGCATCGGCACCTGATCGATCTGCTGACGCCGCAGCCGCGACGCTTCGTGCCCGACGAAACGCTGCGCGACATCCAGCGCCACTTCCACGAGATGATGCTCGGCCGCATCGCACACCTGCGCGTCGACGCGCTGCGCCTGCCCGAACTCGAACCGCTGCTTGAACTCGACGCGCAGGCCGACAGCGTATGGTTCGGGGTGCCGGGCATGGTCGGCGGGTTCGGCTATGCGCTGCACGCCGACGGCGCCACGGCCGTGCTCGTGTCGAAGAGCTGGAGCCGCGTGGTCGGCGGCTCGGGCCAGCGGCACGAGATCACGGCGCACGGCTGCACGCTGGTCGAAGAGGGCTTCGTGTGACGGCCTTGCGCCGTCACGTCACCGCTCAGGCGGCAACGGAGTCCGTTGCCGAGGCAGCCGTCGCTCCGTGCGTGGCCGACGCCCGCGCGGCCGCCGCGCCCGCCAGCCGCCGATAGCGCGCGAGCGCCCACAGCGGGAAGTACGCGGTATAGCCGTGATACTTCAGGTAGAAGATGCGCGGAAAGCCCGGCGCATTGTGCGAGCGGTGCCACCAGAAGCCGTCTTCCTGCTGGACCGACAGCAGATACGCGATGCCGCGCTTCACCGAATCGGATTCGCAGTCGCCGAACGCCATCTGCGCGAGCAGCGCCCACGCGGTGAAGTTCGACGTGCTCTCGCCGCCGTTGGTGCCGCCCAGCTTCGGGTCGATGTAGCTGTCGTTCGTCTCGCCCCAGCCGCCGTCCGCATGCTGCCGTGAGCGCAGCCATTCGATCGCGCGTGCGATATACGGCTGCGACTTGTCCTCGCCGGCGAGCGCGAGGCCGGCCAGCACGCTCCACGTACCGTAGATGTAGTTCGTGCCCCAGCGGCCCCACCAACTGCCGTCGGGCTGTTGCGTGCGCTTCACGTAGTCGATGCAGCGCGCGACCGACGCGCGTTCGTCCGCGCGTTTCGTCACGCCGAAGCACAGCAGCACGCGGCCCGACACGTCCTCGGTCGGCGGATCGAGCAGCGCGCCGTGGTCGGCGAACGGGATCGCGTTCAGGTACATGCGGTCGCAGTCGGCGTCGAATGCCGCGAAGCCGCCGTTGCGCGATTGCAGCCCGCGCATCCAGTCGAGCGCGCGCGCGACGCGCGACGCATACGGGTTCGTGCCGTCCGCGTTGGCATGCGTGCGGCCGCGGCGATCGAGCATCGCGGTGACGACCGCCGTATCGTCGATGTCGGGGTAGTACGGGTTCGCGTACTGGAACGCCCATCCGCCCGGCTGGACATCGGCCGGCGCGTTCTCGATCCAGTCGCCGCGCAGGTCGTTCACCTGGCGTTCGGCCAGCCAGTCGTACGCGCGTGCGATGCGTTCGTCGAGTGCGCGCCGTGCGTCGCCCGGCTCGCCGTCTTCCGCCACCGCCACGCCGCGCGCCTGCTCGAGCGCCATCGTGCTCCACGCGGTATCCCACACCGGCGACAGGCACGGCTGGCAGTACATGCTGCCGTCCGGCCGCGTGACCAGCAGCTTCTCCAGCGCGTTGTCGCAATCGCGCCGCAGCGGATGGTCGTCCGGGTAGCCGAGCACCTGCATCATCTGGTTGGCATACACGATCGGCGGGAAAATGCCGCCGAGCCCGTCCTCGCCGTTCATGCGCTCCGCGCACCACGCCTCGGCATGGCGGATCGCGCGCTGCCGCAGGCGCTTCGGCAACAGCGGCTCGACATGGCGCACCGTGCGGTCGAGCGCGAGGAACAGCCTGCGCATGCCGCGCGCGGGCGGGAAGTACTGGCGTTCCTCGTCCGGCGGCGTGACGAACAGCTCGCGGATCGAGATGTTGCGCGGATTGCGGGCGCGCGCCTTCAGCGAGCACAGCACGAGCAGCGGCACCATCGTCGTGCGCGCCCAGTACGCGACCTTGTACATCGAGATCGGCACCCACTTCGGGAACAGCACGAATTCGATCGGCATGAACGGCGTCGCGCGCCACGGCACCTGGCCGAACGTCGCGAGCAGGATCCGCGTGAACACGTTCGCACGGGCCGCGCCGCCGAGCTTCAGGATCGCGTCGCGCGCGCGGACCATGTGCGGCGCCTGTTCGCTGTCGCCGGCCGCCTTCAGCGCGAAGTACGCCTTCACGCTGCACGACACGTCCGGCGCGCCGTCGACGTACAGATCCCATGCGCCGTGCGTGTCGAGCCGCTGGATCGCGCGCAGGTAGCGCGCCATCTTCTCCTGGCGCACGTCGTCGATCTTGTCCATGAAATGCATCATCAGGATGTATTCCGCGGTGATCGTCGCATCGGATTCGAGTTCGAAACACCAGCTGCCGTCGGGCTGCTGGAGACGCACGAGGGCGTCGCGTCCACGGGCGATGGCGGTGTCGAGCGCGGACCAGGGGGAGGAGGTCGGTGTAGTCATGCGGCGGATCATACCATCCGGCCGGAATGTTTATATCGAGACGCCGGGTGCTACCATCCGCTCCATGAAAAAACACCTCGAACCCGCGCCGCAGGATGCGTCCGCGCCCGTCGAACCGGCTGGAACGGCCGGTGCACGGGCGCCTGAAGCGTCATCGGCGCCAGCTGCCCCCACCGCCGGCGTGCGTCGGAAAAAAGCGCCGGATCAGGTGCGTGCGCAGTTGCTGGCGGCTGCCTCGGAAATCGCGACACACCACGGCGTGGCCGCGTTGACGCTCGATGCGGTGGCCGAGCGTGCCGGCGTGACGAAAGGCGCGCTGCAGTATCACTTCGCGAACAAACAGGGGCTGCTGGATGCGCTGTTCGGTCAGGCGACCGAGCGGTTCGCCGCGCAGATGGCCACGCGGGTGGCGGCAGATGCGGGTGGCGCCGGCGCGGTGGCGCGGGCCTACATGCACGCGGTGCTCGACGAGTCGCATTCGGTCGCGAGTACCGATGTGCTGCGCGTGCTGGTCGCGTCGATGATTACCGACCAGGACACGCGCGCGCGCTGGTCGGTGCCGATGCGGGAATGGACGCGGCCCGACCCCGTGCCGCTCGAGCAAGCCGCGACGCTGATGATCTGCCGGCTCGCCGCCGACGGGCTGTGGATTTCGAAACTGCTCGACAGCCTCGAGATATCCGCCGAATTGCGCGCGGAGATCGGCCGGCAGCTCGACGCGATGAGCCACGGCGTGTTTCCGAAGGGGCGCGACGGCGCCGCGTGATGCATGCGTCGTGGCGACCGGCCGCCCGGGCGCCCGGGCGCCCGCGCGAGTGCCGGCATCGCCGCGCGCGTCGATGTCAGCACGGGCTGGCCGAAGCCTCGGCGATGTCGCATCGCACCGCATCGGCCGATGCCTCGCCGATCGCGTGCTGAACGACGGCCGGGTTTTCCAATAGATAGACGTGCCCGCCGTCGAACGCGCGGAGCAAGCGAATCATGAAGATCATCGTACGTGACGCCGTGGCCGCCGATACGCCGGCCCTGTGCGAGCTGTTCCTGCGCTCGCGCCGCGAGACCTTCGTCTGGCAGCCGGCCGGCGCGTTCCGGCTGGCCGACTTCGCGGCCCAGACGGAAGGCGAGCGGCTGAGGGTCGCCGAGGACGAAGGCGGGCGACTCGCCGGCTTCGTGTCGGTCTGGGAGCCCGACCATTTCATCCATCACCTGCACGTGCACCGGTCGCATCACCGGAGCGGCGTCGGCCGGGCGCTGCTGCGCGCGCTGCCGGGCTGGCCGGCCACACCTTACCGGCTCAAGTGCCTGCGCGCCAACACGCCGGCGCTGGCGTTCTATGCCGCGTGCGGCTTCGTCGAGATCGGCGCCGGCCGCGCGGAAGACGGCGAGTACCTGCTGCTCGAGTCCGGCGGCAAGGACGGCCCATGACCGTCCACCTGCGGTACTGCCTGCGGCAGGCGGTGTGGTGGGGCACCTTCGGCCTCGCGCTGCCGGCCGCCACGTCCTGAATGACCTTGAACCTGCACGGTTCGCGCATCGTCATCCGTTCCATGGCAGCCGGCTTGCGCCGGGATCGCTACGGCATCAGCCGGTCGAGCAGCGGCGACCGGAAGATCCGGTGCGGGTCGTAGCGTTCGAGGGTCGCGCGCGCCGTATCCCAGCTGCTCGACGGCGGCTGGCCTTCACGATGCAGGTTCGGAATCGTGGTGGTGAGCATCGTGTCGTCCTGCCAGGCGGCCGTGTCGGTATAGGCCCAGCCCTTCGACCATTCCGGGCGCACCGTCGCATACGAGCCGGTGTAGTTCGCGAGCATCCATTGCTCGATCTCGCGATAGAAGCGATCGGCGGCCGGCGTGCCCGGCAACGTCAGGATGTCGAACCACACGGCGGTATCCCATTCCGGCCGGTCGGGGCGCGGCTTGAGCGCGGACAACGCGGGCACGACCGCGCCCGCGCCCGCATCGGCCGGCTTGTCGAGACCGGTGACGCGGATCTCGACGGGACCGTTCATCGGATACTCGCCGCGCGCCTTGTACGCGTCGACGCGGTTCTGATAGAACTGCACGAATTCGCTGATCACGCGCTGCACGTCGGCGCGCCGCGCCAGTACCGCGTAGCCGTTCGCGGTGACGCGCAGCGTCGTCGGCCGAATGTACTGCAGCACGGTGCGCGACCAGCCCCAGATGTCCCCGCTGAGCGTGAGTGCGAGACCGGCCGTCGTGATGGCCAGCTGCGTCTGGCCGAACAGCGGCGTCAATGCGCCTTCGCCGCCGATCACGATCCGCTTGACGAGATCCGAGATGGTCTGCGAGATCGAATCGGAGAACGGATAGTTGTACGGCTGCGTGACGGCGCGCGACAGGAACGGCTTGCTGGGCGTCGGCGTCCAGACCTTGAGCCACGGCTTGGTCGTGAACGGGAACCAGATGGCTTCCACCCGGCCCGAGCTTTCGAGAAACGACGCGATCGTGCGGCCCGTCGTGCCGGCCGAGGCAAACAGTTCGGATGCCGGAATATCGACGTAGCTCTGGCAGCGTAGCCGCTGGTTCGGGCCTGCCGTCAGCGTGACTTCGACGACGAACGCCCGCCCGATGTGCGCGAGGAACGCGCCGATCTCGGGATCGCTGCGCTCGAAGCGGCGCAGCACGTATTGCTGCCGGGCCGGATCGAACACGACCGCGGTGAGCGCGACCACGAGATTGCTCAGCGAGCCCCAGGTATGGCCCGGCTGCAAGGTTTCACCGGCCGCCGGCACGGCGGTGCCGTGTGCATCGATCGCAAGCGCGCCGCCGAGCGTGATGTCGCCCGGTGCCGGCGCGGCAATCACGCCGAGGCCATACGGCTCGAGCGTCGCGAGCAACGATTCCAGCGAAACGCCCGTTTGGGCGGTGACGCGCGCCGGACGCGCCGACGTGTCGACGGAGACGGCCGTCAGCGACTTCGTCGTATCGAGCAGCACGAGCTTCGCGGCGCCGGCGCCCGGGTCCAGCGTCAGCGGCGACCAGTTGTGCATGTAGCCGCGCGGGCGTACCCGGTAGCCGTTTGCGCGCGCCCAGTTGACGGTGGCGACGACGTCGTCGGCGGAGCGCGGCGCGGCGGTCCATACGTCCTGCACGGCGATCTCGCCGCTCCAGTTCTGGAACGCCTGCTTGTAAAGCGGGATGTCGGCCGGGAAGCCGGGCGGTGTCTCGCCGGCCGTCCGCGCGTGCGCCGCAATCTGGTATAGCGGTGTCCAGCCGGTGACGATGCCGGCCGCCGCGAGCTTCGCCATGTCGGCCAGGAAGGCGCGACGCGGCGCAGGTTCGTCTCTGAAGTCGTGACTCATGGTGTGCTCCAATTTTTCGGAATTGTTTTGCAGATTGGAAAGACGACAAATGACGCGTTGAGACTCGTGTGGCAATTCGAGCAGGTGCGACGCGCGGGAAGCGTTGCGCGTGAATGGGCGAGGATTGAAAAAGACGGCGCGTGCGGCAATGCGCCGCCGCGCATCACCACGGACGTCTAAAAGGAAATCGAAAAACCGCGGGGCGAATGCTGCAATTGGCCGTCGGCCTGTTCTGTCGGCAGGCAGATAGGGAGATTCGACGGAATCGCGTGTGGCGAAGCGCTAGCCGCGACGATCGATAAAAGATGATTTCACGTGAATATTAATCTGCATGTTTCGATTTTTTAAATAAACCCGGCCGCAGTTCAAGGTTGATTGATGATGCGTTGTGTATTTCGGTCGAAAGCGTAGCAATTTATCTATCGGGTGACAAGCGATGGAGTTGACGAATTTCGAGTCATTTAATATGGAAATTTTGTGACGAGAAATGGCTTCGCCCTTTGTGGATATTTTGCAACGCCGGTCTCGGCGGCACGCAGCCGTGGGCCGGGAGCGGAAATTATGCTTTGCCGTCGCGCATATTGAATCGATTGTTGAATGAATCGAAATAACGTCCGGAAAATAATACTTGAATCCAGGCCGGTGAGTGAGGGGATGGTGAAATCCGACAATTCCTCTCTCGAATACGGCTCCCGGGCAGAAATTCGTGGTATGCGCCGCTTGGGGGATTATTACAAAAGTTCGTGGTAAACGGATGTCGATTTATCCGTGTATTCATAATAATGCTAATAAGCGGCTCGCAGATCGATTGATATCCGGTTCGCGAACGATGTGATTTA
This sequence comes from Burkholderia sp. HI2714, assembly GCF_002223085.1. NCBI lineage: Bacteria > Pseudomonadati > Pseudomonadota > Betaproteobacteria > Burkholderiales > Burkholderiaceae > Burkholderia > Burkholderia sp. HI2714. Next base: position 176,918 of record NZ_NKFM01000062.1, read on the forward strand.
AAAAAATAGATGTCGCGGAAACTGCAAATGTCTTGAATCGTCGCTATCATACGCGGCTGGGATATACATGGATCAAATTCAATGGAAAGAATCGTTTCTCTTTTCGATCGAGATTTTTCGTTGAATTCGCCGGGGACGCGCCCGCTTCGAGTCGGCGCCGGGTTTTCCGATTCAGGTCTTCAGCACGTCCGGCGGCGGCGCGTTTTCATCCGGCAACGCGCATCGACTGAAATGGACGTTTCGGCCTCGTGCGGCTTCGCCCGTCATGAACGCTCATCAAGGCGGCGCCGATCGCCTCGTGCTGGCCGATACGGAGGAAACACCGTGCCGGTTTCACGCTCGTCATCGGCCGGTTCGATCGTCCGTGACGAGGCGGTGCTCGCCGCGCCTGGAGATCGTTCGCACGCGCATGGCGTGTTCCGGATCGCGGGCGGGCGCGTTCGCGAACGGGTCGCCGATCCGTCGGGCGAATCGCAGCCGGCCGCCGAGTGGAACACGGCCGCCGCGCCCGTGCCCGCGCGCGATCTCGCATCGGGCTGAACCGGGAACGGCGCGCCGTCGTTTCGCGCGAGCCGGACGCATCGGCGCGCACTGGCGGCGGCGCGTTGCCCGCCTGAGAACGCGCGCGCCGCAGCGCGACCCGACGCGCGCCGCGCACACCGTGCCGGCTCGCCCGCGCTGGCGTTGCGCCATGTCCTCAAGCACGCACAACAAGGAGAGTCAGATGTTCGCGAAGCTCGGGAAGGTGATTTCGAGCGCCGGCAGTGAGCGGTTCGCATCCGACATGCATGCATTGCTGGTCGAATCGATTCCGCTCGCGATCACCCGGATGACTGAATGGACGCTCGACGAGCCGGCGGGCGAAGTCGTTCGCGTGCAATCGCTCGGCGCGTTCGGCGCGCCGGGCGACAACGCGCGTGGCGCGCCGGCCGCGCAATGCGAGCGGGAACCGGCAGCGCATCCGCCATTGAACCGGATCCTGGCGGCCTGCGACCGGCAGCTCATTCATATCAATCCGCTGATGCGGCGCGGCAATGGCGGCGAAGTCACGCCGCCGCGCGGGCCGGGCGGCGGATTTCAGTGCCATCTCGTGTCGGGCAAGGCGAATCGCCGCTACGTGATCTCGCTGCATCGCACGGCATCGCATCGCGACTTCTCGTTGCAGGAGATGTCGTTCCTGAAGAATTTCGCCGATACGCTGCTGCCGCTCGTCGAGTGGCATGCGTCGACGCGTCGGCACGGCGAGCTTGAATGCGCGACGGCGCCCGGTGCGACGGCAGGCCTGCCCGGCGTCGAGGCGCTGCGCCACGAGTTCGAATCGCGGCTCGCGCGCGCGAGGGTCGTGCTGTCGGCGCGTGAAAACGAAGTGTGCCTCGGCCTGCTCGCGGGCAAGATGCTGCGCGAAATGGCCGGCGAGCTCGGTGTGAAGGAGAGCACGATCGAGACGTACATCAAGCGCGCCGCGGTGAAGCTCGGCATCAGCGGCCGGCACGGGCTCACGAAATGGATGATCGATGATTCCGTACCGCGCGCGTCGGCGGCGTGACGCCGACACACTACCGGCGCGCGACGCAAGCCGCCGGCCGGCGTGCCGGGATGGCGGCCGCGCGTGCCCGCGCCTGCGCGCGTCGTCGCGAGCGATGACGATGATGTCGCCGGGTGCGGCAGCGCGGGTTGTGCTGCCGGCCGGATTGCCGGCGTGCGACGCGAGGGGGAGGCCGGCGGTAGCCGTCCCATGGTGTTTCGCGCGTCGCCTGCGTCGGCGTCGCGCGCGCTGAAGTGCCTGGCGTGCCGCACCTGAGGCACCTGACGCATGCCGCGCCGCCGGATGTGCGTGTTCGGGTCGCGGGCTCTCAGGTTCCGATGCGCGGCGACGCGTAGTCGCGCCGCATGCTTCTCATGCCGTCCCTGCCTGCTTCCGTCGCGGCCCCGGCCGTCTCGTCGAGCATCCAGCGCGTCAGGCCATGACGCCCGCTGAAGCCCAGCTTGACGGCGGCCCGCTTCAGGTAGGTCTCGACGGTGCTTTCGCGCAGCGCGAAACGCATGGCGATGGCGGGCACCGTGTCGCCGGCCAGCAGCGCCGTGCATGCCTCGATCTCGCGCGTCGACAGCTTGACGCCGGCTTGCTGCAGACGCTCGGCGAACCGCCGCGCCACGCGCTCCCGTCCCGATTGCGTCGCCGGCGGCGCGGCGATGGTCACACGGGTGGCCGGTGGAGCCGAATCGAGCGCCGCGACGTGGCTCTCGACGATCGGAAACAGCACGTGCGAGAGTTCCTTGAGGAAGGTCCGCTCCTGCGACGAGAAATCGTCGAACGTACACGTGCGATACAACGAGATCACATAACAGTGGCCCCGCTTGCGGGTCACGAGGTGGAATTGCGCGTAACGCGGCGACACGACCGCCGCCTGCATGAGGATGAAGCGGTCGAGCTGCGCGTGGATCGGGTCGTGGCCGGCGAGCGTGTCGTCGACGTACAGGGGGCGCGCGCCCGGGCGCGGCGGCATCTGCGGCCCGTAACAGCCAGCGGCCGCGCCGGCCTTCGCGAGCGCCGCGCCGACCGCGCCGAGGCTGCGCACCGCTGGATCGCCGTCAGGCGCGTCGTCGACCGCAAGCTCCGAAATGCGGATCTCGTCGACGGGGACCGCCGCGGCGATCAGGTTGTACATCATGCGGGGAAAGCGTCGGCTCCCGCTGCTCGAGATCGCTTCGCCGACGTGTGCGAACAATCTGCTGAACTCCATGAAGGGATTCCTGATGAGACGTTGAAGCTGCGCGTGTGCGCATGAATGCCGACATGATTTAAACACCCGCCTGCTTACGCGTCTGTAACGGATTGCCGGGACAGCCGAAGCCTCGCCGGTCGTCGAATCCGGTCCGGCGCACGACGACGGTTCCACCCGCCCGCGACAGACGGCGCGCACCTTGTCCGCATCCGGATCGCGGCTCATCCGGCAGCCTCGGCCCGGACGGCACACAGGGCCGTATCGGAGAAGATGCGGCCGCTATCCAGGCGAATGACCCGATCCGCCAGCTTGAAGTACTGATCGTCGTGGGTAATGATGACGACGCATTTCCCGCGGGATTTCAGGTCGGGAACCAGCACTTCATAGAAAAATCGCTTGAAGACCGGATCCTGATCGGCGGCCCATTCGTCCAGGATATAAATCGGACGATCCTCGATGTACGCGCACAGCAACGCCAATCGCTTGCGTTGCCCAGTCGACAAAGCCCGGGTGGTTGAGTAGGTCCGGCCGGAAATCTCGATCTTGTCCGCCAGCTTCAGCGTGTCGAGGTATTTCCGGGCAAGCTCGATGCTTTCATTGCCCCGATCCGGTCCGATGATCCGGTTGAACAAGTGGAAATCGGTGAAGACGGCGGAAAACAGGTTTCGGTACTGCTCCCTGGCATCGTCGTCGATGATTTTTCCGTCGAGGGAAATCGTTCCGCCGGTAGGCGCATAGAGGCCGCTGAGGACCTTGCCCAACGTGCTCTTGCCGCTGCCGTTTCCGCCGATCACATAGACGAGTTCGCCGGCATGAATCGTCATGTCGATGGGGCCGAGCACGAAGTCGACCGACGACGCGTTGTCACGGTAGTTCATCGTCACCGCTTTCAACTCGATGACTTTCCATGACTTCGCCGACGGCGATTCCACGGAGCCCGCACGGAACGGTTCCTCGTGTGAAGCTTGCGTGTCGTCGATCAGAAAGCCGAATTCCGCCAGCCGGGCGAGCGCGGTCTTGCCTTCGGCCACCACCGGCAGGATATTGATCAGCATGGTCAAGGGCCCCAGCATGTAGAGCACGGCCAGGATGCTCGCCGTGAGGACGGAGGGATCCACGACGCCGAGCGAAGGTACGCCGAACAGCAGGAATCCAAGCAGGACCGCAACGGTGATCTGGCCGATGCTGTCGCCGCTCATGAACCAGAAGCGTTCGATGTAATTGAATCCCGCCACGCGCTTCGATGACAATTCGATCGCGGCCCGGGTAAACCAGCGCCGTCTGGCCCGGTTGAGCTTGAGCTCCTTGATTCCGAACACGAGGCCATGGGTGTATTCGTTGAACTGGACGAATTCGTCGCGAACCCGCTCCGTGAAATTGACCGCCTTTCGATAGAAGAACAGGTAAAGCACCAGGCCGACGATCGTCAGGATGATCGTCGACGCGAACACGGTCCACGAGAGATAGGCGAGATAGGCGATGCTGCAGATCAGGATGACTGATTGAACGATGATCGTCGGTATCGTGAGCAGCGTCTGGCTCAGCTGCGGAATGTCCTGGGTCAGCATGGTCAGGACATTGGGGGCGCCGCGTCTGTCGATTTCATCCAGCGGGGTCGCCAGGATCCTTTTGCACAGGTTGACGCGCAATCTCGTCATGACTTTCATGCAGGCATAGGAGGGCATCACGGCCGCGCCGCTCCTGCAGACCACCGCGATGACGTTCACCGCGATGAACATCAGCAACAGCGTCTGTCGATCATCGCGATCGTGCAGCACGGTGCTGATCAACCCGACGCCCACGATCGACGCGATGCCGCTGACGAGGCCCGTCAGGACGGTGCCCAGCGTCAGCCAGGGATGACTGCGCCACATCAGGGTGACGGCGGAATGCCAGGGCGGCGATTTGCTTTGAGCGGAATCCATGAGTGGCCAATAGGTCTCAGTTGATCAGGTGGCTGAGTTCGACGTTTCTTGCCGCTGATCTCAACCTCGACGAGGTTTCGTGCTTGCCGAGGAACGTGATGCTTTCCACGATTTCCAGCGGCGAATCGGAAAACAGGATGCAGCACTTCAGCAGGCGCTGCGCACGCTCCCAGCCGACGCTGTCCGACGAATCGGCCACGCTCCGCAACGCGGCCTCGACCGAGGCGGCCGTCCAGTTTTCGTCCCGTGCCAGCCGCGACTCGATCTGACGAAGAAATTGCAGGAGCGTGCGCGGATTGCTTTCGATGCTGTACATGAGGATGTAATCGATCCGCAATTTCTTCGTGATCAACGGAAAAATCAGGTCGATCACGCCGGCAGTCGATTCGCATTTCCCGTAAGCCAGTGAAATCGCGTCGCCGAGCTTGCAGTCCCGGTGAAGCGCATCCAGCGCGGCCTGTACGAACGCCGCTTCGAGGTCAACGGTGGTGGTTTGCATGATTTTCAATGGCCTGTCGAGTGATGGATCGCGGCGAGCACGGGCTGCAGGTTTCACCAGCCGTCCGGAATGGGCATCGAATAGGTCAGCGGCTTTTCCGGCATCACTTCATCCATGATGTCGGAGTAGCCGGACTCCTGTCCGACCAGATTCGGCTCGAAGCAGTAGCAATTGAATGTCTGCTGCAGGACGAGGTTGTTGCGGTCGTTGATCGCCGGCGGGTTTTCGTTGATCGCGATGAACGCGTCGTAAAGCGAGTCCCTGACGACGTACGCGTGCGCGGTGAGCGTCTCCACGGCCTTGACGATGTTCGGCGCGACGGGAATCGGCGGCGTGAAGTGATAGGCGCCCAGGAACAGCATGTGCCAGTCGTCCGGCACTTGCGCGATGAACTCGGGAAAGCGCGCGGCGAAATCGGCGTCGAAGAACGCGTCGTCCTCGAAGATCAGGACTTCGCTCGCGCCGGCGGCCTTCGCCTGTTTCACCGCGGCGAGATGGCTCATCGTGCAGCCGTAGTCCTGCGGACGCATATGGCTCAACGATTCCGGCACGCTCACCCGTTTTGCATCGACGGCGGACAGCCGTTCCACCGTGAGGATGTTCTGCTCTGCGAATTTTCGTTGCATCGCTTCCCAGCGGTCGGGGCGCCGGTCCAGGTTAATGCAGACCTTGCGGGCGAAGGTATTGTCGATCGTCGGCGTTGATTTCAATTTCATGAGGGTGTTTTTTCCAGAAACGAGTTGACATGGGCGGCGAGGGCACCGGCATGCGGATCGAGCAGCATGGTCAGGTGATCACCGGGGACGTCCGTTACCGCCACGGGGAGCGCCGAGAAGCGGGACCATCCCCAGCTCGGGTCCAGGCGAAGCTGCGCGATCTCGGGCGACGGCGCGTAGTCGCCGGGATCGCGCTCGGTGCTGCGGAACAACGCGATCGGCACGGGCAGCGGGGTGGCTGGCGGCGTGTAGTGCGACTTGAAGTTGGCCTGATAGACGCGCAGGTAGGCGCGCAGGCGGTCGGACCCGGCGTCCGCGAACCAGCTGCCGCGGCTGCCGATCCGCTCGAGGATCAAGCCGGCCTGGTCGTCGGGATCGAGCGGGACGAGGTCGGCTCGCGTCACCTGAAGGTCGGTCCCGAGGAAGGTGCCGATTTCGTGGGCGATCGCGACCAGCCATTCGGTGTCGTCCCAGTCCTGCCAGTACGTGGCGGCCGAGCTGTCGATGGGCGCGGACGCGTCGAAGATCGCCAGCAGTTTCACGTCGGCGCCCTTGGCGACGAGTTGCCGGCTCATTTCGAGCGCCACGTGCGCGCCGAACGAGTGGCCCGCGAGGTAGTACGGACCCGCGCCCACCAGCGGCCAGATGCGTTCGATATGACGGGCCGCGATGTCTTCCACGCGGGTGAGCGGTTCGCACGCGCCGTCGAGGCCGAGCGCTTCCAGCCCGTGAATCGCGTGGGCGCCGCTCAGGTGGTTCGCGAGCGGGTGGAAGTACACCACGTTCCCGCCGGCGCCCGGCAGCAGGAAGAGCGGCGCGGCGGGGCCGCCGTCGCGAATCGGCACGAGTCCGCCGGCGGGCGCGGCCGGCTCTTTCGCGGCCAGCGCCGCCGCCAGTTTCTCGATCGTCGGATTCTCGAAGAGACAGGAAATCGGCAGCCGGCGATCGAACGCCTTCTCGACATGAGCCATCAGCTGGATCGCGATGATCGAGTGGCCGCCGAGGTCGAAGTAGTTGTCGCTGACCGTGATGTCGTCTCTTTTGAAGATCCGCTGCCAGATCTCCAGCAACGTGCGTTCGTCCGCCGTCGGCGCGACGGCGCGTGCCGCCGTGGCCGCATCGGCGGCGGCTTCGATGGCCGGCCCGGCCGCCCCGCGCGGCGCGCTCGGCTGGCCGTCGGCGGCCGGCGGATCGGCGAGCTGGCCGGTCGGTTGGTCCGGGTGCTCGGCGAATCGCTCGAGCAATGTGCGGAGGGTATCGAGCATCTGCCGCACGACATCCGGCGCGACGCGGTGGGCATCGTGCGAAATATGGAAGCCGATGCGCTCGTTCGGGTGCACGGTCAGGGTCAGCGGGTAGTTCGATTCCGCGAACGCGCGGGTGTCGAGGATCTCGATGTCGTCCGGCCCGAGATCGGGGGCGGCGGCAACCGGGAAGTTCTCGAAGACCAGCAGGCTGTCGAACAGGCTGTCGCGGGCGGGCAGTTCGCTCCACGACTGGATATCGACCAGCGAACTGTACGAATGCGGCTCCATCGCCGTCTGGGCTGCGTGGACCTCGGCCAGCCATTCGATGAAGGGGCGCTCGGGCGCGATACGCAGGCGCAACGGCAGCGTGTTGATGAACAGCCCCACGATCGACTCGACGCCGTCGAGCAGCGGCGGGCGCCCGGACACGGTGACGCCGAAGACGACGTCGTCCGTTCCGGCGTGGCGCCGCAGCACCAGCGCCCAGACTGCGCGGATCAGGACGTTGAGGGTGACGCGATGCGCACGCGTAAGCGCTTGCAGCCGCGCGGTCAGCGCCTCGTCCAGCAGGAATTGCTGGGTCCGGCGCTTGTCCTGCCGCGCGGCGTCGCCGGTCGCCTGCCGGGCCGGACTGGCCGCGATCGGCGTGGCGGCATGGAAGCCGGCCAGTTCGGCGCGCCACCAGGTTTCGTCGGCCGAGCGGGGATGACGCGCGAGCCAGTCGATGTACGCGCGGTATCCCGGCGCCGACGCCGCGACCGCAGGTGTGCCGGTGCGGGCGAGCGACAGATAGTCGTCGAACACCTCCTTCATCAGGGTCGCGGTGCTCCAGCCGTCGAGGATGATGTGGTGCGCACTCCAGCAGAAGCGATGGCGCGTGTCCGTTTCCTGGATCAGCGTGCAGCGGAACAGCGGCGCCCGCTGGAGATCGAAGCCGCGCGTCCGGTCGTCGGCGAGGAACGCATCGAAGTCCTGCGCGCGGCGCGACGCATCGCGGTGCCGCCAGTCAAGCACTGTCCACGGCAGCTCGACCGTGTGCAGCACGGTCTGGACGGGTTGGTCGCGATCGGCCCACGCGAACGCGGTGCGCAGCACGGCATGGCGCGCGAGCGCATTGGCCCACGCCTGCCGGAGCGCCGGCACCTGGAGCGGGCCGTTGACGACGAAGCTGAACTGCTGGAAATAGGCGGCAGGATCCAGGTCGTACAGAGAATGGAACAGGATGCCCTGCTGCAGCGACGAGAGCGGGTAGCTGTCCTCGATATCGTCGCCTGCGGTGTCGGGGACCGACGCCGCGAAGTCGAGCAAGCGGTCCCTGAAGTGCGCGGCCAGATTCTCGACCGTCTGCCGCCGGTGGAGCCGCTCGCCGTAGCGCCAGTCGACCTGAAGCTTGCCGTCGACGACGGCGGCGACGATCTCGAACGCGTGCGTGCGCTGCGACCGCCCGGCACGCAGCGAACCGAGGTCTTCGGCCGCCGGGCGCCAGCCATCGGATTGCCGCAACACGGTATCGAGCTGCCCGTGATAGTTGAAGAGGATATCGGCCTTCGGCAACGCGGCGAGACTGTCGCGCACGGCGGCGTCGGGGCTCAGGTAGCGGAGCAGCGAATAACCGAGACCGTCGGCCGGAATCCGGCGCAACTGCTGCCGCGCGGCACGCAGCGCCTGCTCCGGCGTGTGCATCGCGTCGGCGTCGAGCACGACGGGGTAGATGGACGTGAACCAGCCCACCGTCCGGGTAAGGTCGAGCGGCGCATCCGACACGTGGCGGCCGTGACTCTCGAGATCGATCCGCGTGCGGGCGTTGCCCGTGACCATGCTGCAGGCTTGCGCGAGCGCGACGAGCAGGACGTCGTTGATGCGGGTGTCGTAGGCCCGTGGCAGCCGGCGCAGCAACGCGGTGGTGTCGGCTTCGTCCAGCTCGAATGAAACGGACGACGCCTCGCCGACTGCGTTGTTGGCCGCCCCCGCGGCCGGATAGTCGACCGGCATCGGCTCGACGGGCTGCGCGAGGAGGGCTTGCCACAGTCGGGCTTCGTCGCCGATGGCGGGCGAGCGGGCCAGTTGCTGCAGATGCAACGCCCATTCGCGGAACGAAGTCGTCTTCGCGGGCAACGGCTGGCCGTGGTAGGCGGCGTGCAAGTCCTCGAGGAGCACGCGCCACGACACGCCGTCCACCGCCAGGTGATGGATCGACACGAACAGGCGGGCGAGCGGCTCATCGGGCAGGCAGAAGAGCCGGGCCGCCAGCAACGGGCCATGCGTGATGTCGATGCCGCGCTCCGCGTCAGCGGCGGCGGCGCGCATCGCCGCCAGGCGCTCGCCGGCGTCGCCGGCAATCACCTGTTTCGCAAAGAGCACCGGCATCTCGCCGCCGGCGACGACATGCTGGGTCCAGCGGCCCGCATCGTGCGAGAAACGCAGTCGCAGCGCGTCGTGATGTTCGTAGACTTGCCGGAACGCGTCGGCCATCCTCGACGCGTCGAGATCCGCCGGCACCTGGATCAGGACCGTCTGATTGTAGTGCGACGGCGCATCGATCTCCTGTTCGAAGAACCAGTGCTGCACCGGCGTGAGCGGCGCATCGCCCAGCGGGCTCAAGGTCGGCACGTAGGCTGCCCGCTCCTCGGGCGCGGCGGCCAGTTGCGCGATCGTCTGATGCTGGAACAGCTGCTTCGCCGTCACACGCAGTCCCGCCTGATTGGCGCGCGCGATCACCTGGATGCTCAGGATGGAGTCGCCACCGAGTTCGAAGAAATTGTCGTGGATGCCGACGGAAGGCAGTTGCAGCACGTCTTGCCAGATCGACGCCAGCAGGATTTCGCGGGGCGTGACGGCGGGCGCGTGCGGCCGGGCCGCGTCGACCACGTCGGCCGGGGCGGGCAGCGCCTTGCGGTTGATCTTGCCGTTGGGCAGCATCGGCAAGGATTCGAGTGCGACGAACTGCGACGGCACCATGTAGTCGGCGAGCTTGCCGCCCAGATAACCGCGCAGATCGGCGATGTCCGGCGCGGCGGTCGCGACGTAGGCGATCAGGAACGTTCGGGCGCCTGCGGTTTTCGCGATCACGACGCAGTCGTCGACAGACGGATGCGTGCGCAGCGCCGCCTCGATTTCACCGGGTTCGATGCGCAGGCCGCGCAGCTTGATTTGGTGATCGATGCGACCGAGGAACTCGATATTGCCGTCGGGCCGGTAGCGCGCGAGATCGCCGGTGCGGTAGAGGCGCGCGCGCGGGTCGGCGGAGAACGGATCGGCGATGAACTTCTCGGCGCTCAGCTCGGGTGCGCCGTGGTAGCCGCGCCCGACCGGCGTGCCGCCGATCAGCAATTCTCCTGGCACGCCGACCGGCGTGGGCTGCATCTGCGCGTCGACGATGTAGAGGCGGGTGTTGGCGATCGGCCGGCCGATCGGGACGATGCGGTGCGGGTCGTCGCGCCGGCATTCCCACGCGGTCACGTCGACGGCGGCCTCGGTCGGGCCGTAGAGGTTGTACAGGCTGACGTCGAGGCGCTCGAGGCAACGCTGCTGCAGGTCGTGGGCCAGGGCCTCGCCGCTGCACACGACGCGGCGCAGCGACGCGCAGTGCGCGTCGAGGTCCGGATGATCGAGGAAGGCGCGCAGCATCGACGGCACGAAATGGATCGTGGTGATGCGTTCGCGCTCGATGAGCTCGACCAGGTAGTCGGTCTCGCGCTGGCCGCCGGGGCGGGCGAACACGAGGCGCGCGCCGGTGACGAGCGGCCAGAAGAGTTCCCAGACCGAGACGTCGAAGCTGAACGGGGTCTTCTGCAGCACCGCATCGTCGGCGTCGAGCGCGTAGGCGTGCTGCATCCACAGGATGCGGTTGGTGATCGCGCGATGGGTGTTGAGCGCGCCCTTGGGCCGGCCGGTCGAGCCGGACGTGTAGATCATGTAGGCGAGGTTGTCGCCGTTCAGCGCGGGCGCGGGGTTGGACGTCGCCGCGACATCGAGGTCGAGCGAGTCGCTATCGACGACGATCACGTGTGCGTCGGTCTCAGGCAGCGCGTCGCGCAGATGCTGCTGGGTGAGAAGCCAGCGCAACTGCGCGTGGTCGATCATGAAGCGCACGCGCTCGGCGGGGTACTCGGGGTCGACGGGGACGTAGGCGCCGCCGGCCTTGAGGACCGCGAGCAATGCGACGATCATGTCGAGGGCGCGCTCCATCGTGACGCCGACGAGCGCATCGGGGCCGACGCCGAGCGCAATGAGGCGGTGGGCGAGGCGGTTGGCGCGCAGGTTGAGTTCGGCGTAGGTGAGCGCGGCGTCATCGAAGACGGCCGCGACGGCATCGGGCGTACGCTCGACCTGCTGTTCGAACAGGCGATGCAGCGGTTGCGCGGCGGCTTCGCCGAAATCCGTGTCGGTGCGGTTCCACTCGACGGTCAGCCGGTTCCGCTCCGCGTCGCTCGACAACGACAGCGCGCCGAGCGGCCGGTCCGGATCGGCGATCACGGCATCGACGAGCGTGCGGAAGTGTTCCGCCATGCGATCGATCGTGGCGGCGTCGAACAGGTCCAGGTTGTATTCCAGCGAGCCCGCGAGGCCGTCGTCGGCATCCTGCACATGCAGCGTGAGGTCGAACTTCGCGGTGTGGGTCTCCACCGCCACCGGCGTCGCCACGAGACCGGGGAAGCTCACCGGCTGGGACGGCGCTTTCTCGTACGCGAACACGACCTGGAACACCGGCGTGCGGCTCAGGTTGCGTTCGAGCGCGAGCGAGTCCACCACCTGCTCGAACGGAATCTCCTGGCGGCTGTAGCCGTCGAGCGCGACGCGCTTCACACGCGCCAGCAGTTCGCCGAAGGTCGGATTGCCCGACAGGTCCACGCGCAGCGCGAGCATGTTCGCGAAGAAGCCGATCAGCGGCTCGGTCATGCTGGAACGCCGGTTGGCGATCGGGGAGCCGATGACGAGGTCCTGCTGGTTGCTGTATCGCGACAGGAGCAGCGCATACGCGGCGAGCACGACCATGAACGTGCTGGTGCCGGACGCGCGGGCAATCGCGCGCAGGCCGTCGGCGCGTTCGCCGCTCAGCTGGAACGGCAGGACCGCGCCGCGGAACTGCTGGACGGCGGGCCGGGGGCGGTCGGTGGGCAGCTCGATCAGGTCCGGCGCATCCGCCAGCGCGGCGCTCAGGAGCGCCAGTTCCCGATGCGTGTCGGCGGACGCCAGGCGCTCGTGCTGCCACACGGCGTAGTCCGCGTACTGGACGGCCAGTTCCGGCAGCGACTCGCCGGCATAGAGCGCGGCCAGTTCGCCGATGAGGATGCCTGACGACCATGCATCGGAAACGATGTGATGCATCACGATGCCGAAGACGTGCAGGCGCTCATGGACGCGATACAGCACGACGCGATAGAGCGGCCCGGCGGCGAGATCGAACGGGCGGTCGGCTTCCGCCGCGAGCATCGCGAGCGTGTCGGACTCGCTGGCGACATCGACGACGTCGAGCGCGACCGGCGCCGGCGGCGCGATGCGTTGAACTCCGCGGCCGTCGACGGCGGGAAACGTCGTGCGCAGGATCTCGTGACGCCGGCTGATCTCGGACACGGCTGCCTGCAGGCGCGCGATGTCCAGCTCGCCGTCGAAGCGCAGCGCGCTCGAGATGTTGTAGGTGGCCGACGGGCCTTCCAGTTGCGCGAGGAACCACAGCCGCTGCTGCGGAAAGGACAGCGGCAGGTCATTCGCGCGCGAGCGGGGCACGATGGTGCCGGCCGTCGAACCGGCGTGGGGCGACGACGCTTCGATCAGGTCGGATACCGCGCTGATGGTCTGGAGTTCGAAAATCGCGTCGATGCCGATCTCGACGGAGAAGCTGCTCCAGATCCGCGAGACCAGTTGCATGGCTTGCAGCGAATCGCCGCCGTAGTCGAAGAAGCGGCCGGTGAGATCGACGGCCGGATTGTCGAGCACGTCGCGCCAGATGCGCACGAGCTCGAGCTGAATCGGCGTGGCGTCGAGGCTGGCGGTGTCGGGCGCGGCGTTGTTGGGCTCCAGCGCCAGGAGCGCCGGGCGATCCAGCTTGCCGTTGGCGTTGAGCGGGAATTCGGCGATCGGGATGATGTCGGACGGGACCATGTAGTCCGGCAGCTTCCCGGCCAGATAGGCCCGCAGGTCCGGAACGCTCAGGCTCGCGGCGCCCTTGACGTAGGCCGCCAGCTTGCGCACGCCGTGGGCGGATTCGCGCAGCATGACCGCCGCGCCGACGACGTCCTCGTGCGCGGCGATCGCGGCCTCGATCTCGCCGAGTTCGACACGGTGCCCGCGGATCTTGACCTGGTGGTCGACGCGTCCGTAGCACTGGATACGTCCGTCGGGCAGCCACCGGCCGATGTCGCCGGTGCGATAGATGCGCGCTTCGCCGGGGAACGGATGCTCGACGAATTTCGCGGCGGTGACGTCGGGCCGCTGGTGATAGCCGCGTGCAAGGCCCGCGCCGGCGAGGCAGATTTCCCCGGGCACGCCGAGCGGAACCGGCCGCAGCGCGTCGTCGAGCATGTACACGCGGGTGTCGGCGATGGGCCGGCCGATCAGCACCGTCGGCGGCGCGTCCTCGACGCGCTCGACGATGCAGCCGACCGTTGCCTCGGTGGGACCGTACTCGTTGTAGATTTCGATCGCGGGATCGATCTTGCGCAGCGTGGCGATGTGCTGGGGCGTCAGTTCCTCGCCGCCCACGATCACCTTGCGCACGCCGGAGCGTGCCAGGTTCATGTATTCCAGCAAGTGAATGTGGGTGGGCGTGAGCTTGAGGGTATCGACGCCGCTGCCGGGCTGGAACATCCGGGCCAGGATGGTGTCGATGCTTTCCGACTGCGGATAGATGCGCAGCGTCTTGCCGCGCACCAGCGGGCAGAAGATGTTGGTGAGCGTGAAATCGAAGCAGAGCGAGCTGTACAGGCCGAAACTGCCGGTCGTGCTTTCCGGAAAGTAGTACGCGGCGGCCCACGCGATGTAGTGGGCCAGGTTCCGGTGTTCGAGCAGGCAGCCTTTGGGTTTCCCGGTCGAGCCGGACGTGTAGAGCACGTAGGCCAGGTGCGCCGGTTCGGCACGGTGCGGCGGGTTGTCCGGCAGCGGCGTCCAGCCGGGGAGTTCCTGGTCCAGCAGCAGCGTCACGCCGGAAAATTCATACCACTGCGCGAGTTGGCTCGACTGGGTCACCAGCAGCGACAGGCCGGTGTCGCCGAGGATGTGATTGATCCGTTCGGCCGGATACGCCGGGTCCAGCGGCACGAACGCCGCCCCCGCCTTCAGGATGCCGAGAATCGCGACGATCATCCATTCGGAACGGTCGAGCATGATGCCGACCAGCGATTCCGGCCCGACGCGGTGGTGTTCGCGCAATTGATGCGCGAGGCTATTGGCCCGGGCATTCAGGTCGGCGTAGGTCATCAGCGAACTGTCGGTGACCAGGGCCGGCGCCGTCGGCGTGCGGGCGACCTGCGCTTCGAACATGTCGACGACCGTCGGGTGGCTGGGGCCGGTCGTCGCGGTCTCGTTGAAGGCGGCCAGCAGCGGGCCCTCTTCCGGCGGCGCCGATTCGATGTCGCCGACGGGCGTGTCGAGGTGTTCGAATGCCTCCAGCACCGCGCCGAGGCTGCCGGCGAAACCGTCGATGATGAAAGGCTCGATGGCGGCGCTGTAACGAAGCTCGATTTCGCCGCGCGCGAGCCGCAGATGCAACTGCAGGTCGTCGTCGCGACCGGTCGGTGCGTGGTGCACCCGATCGTCCGCCAGCATGACTTTCGTGAGCTGCGCGAGCGCCATGTCCTTCTCGTTGCGGACGAGCGTTTCCAGCGGGAATTGAGGCTCGGCGTAGCTGTCTTCCACGATCCCGGCCACGCGCGACAGGTAGTCCTCGATGCGCTCCTCGGGACGGACCTCGATGATCAGCGGAACGGTGGCCGCCCCGGCCGACGGATGCCCGGCCAGCGCCGGCGTGCCGAGCACCGTGACCGGAATCCGGAAGTATTTCCAGAGCAGGAACGCAATGCCCGCCGCCGTGACGGCGAACTCGGCAAGCTCGCCGTCGCCGATGCGCCGCAACAGGTCGAGCGACGCGGGCGTGAGCCGCACCGTGCGGGACAGCGGGCTGCCCGCCTGCTGGCTCGGGGCGTACGCCGCGATCCGGTAGACGCCGGCGACCTGGGAAAGGCTTTCGCGCCAGAAACGCGCGGTGGAGGCATAGCGATGGTCGGTGACCAGCACGTTATTGTCTTGCACAGGAAACTCCTTGAAACGTTTTGTTCACCTGAAACAACCCGACGCAGCGCGCACGGCGCGCGCCGCTCGAACCCCGACGGGCCCGCATCACGTCTTCTCCTCGAGCGCGTCGTCGGCCGTGACCTCGGGCGCGCGCTTCAGGCGCAGGCCGACCCGGACCCGCGGGGCGGCGGCGGGCGCATCGCCGGAGAGCGGGATGCGATCGACCGGCGTGGCCGGATCGCGGCGGAAGACGTCGTGGATCGCGAGCAGTCGATCGCGCATCGCGGCGATGGTCGATGGGCGGAACAGGTGCGTGTTGTAGATGAACTGGATCAGGTGCCGGCCTTCGCTTTCCACGACCTGGAAGGACAGGTCGAACTTGGCCGTCGTGTCCGCCGGCGACAGGTCCGTAATGCGAAGACCGGGCTGCGGCGCCGGCATCGAAACGTGGTTCACCTGAATGTCGAAGATCGGAAAATGGCTCGCCGGGGTGCGAATCTTCAGGTCTTCCAGCAACACGTCGAACGGATAGGACGCATGCTCCAGCGCTTGCGTGGAGGCTTTCGCCACACCGTCGATCACCTCCGCGACGGTCGCGGATGGCCGCACCGGCACGCGCAGCACGACGGTGTTGAGGTACACGCCGACCTGCGATTCGAGCTGCTCGCTGTCGCGCCCGGCCGACACGCTGCCGATGACGATGTCGTCACGCCCCGTATAGCGGTGCATCAGCACGCAGAACGACGCCAGCAGTACCGCGTAGAGCGACGTATGGTGCGCGCGGGCCAGCGTCGCGAGTTCCGCCGCGTGCGGCTGCGGCAGTTCGACTTCGAGTGTCTGCCCGGCATGACCGGGCCGCTCGGGACGCGGGAAGTCGGATGCCAGTTGCAGGCGGGGCAGCGGCGGCGCCAGTTGCGCGAGCCAGTACACGCGATGCGCGGCGGCACGCGGCCCCGCGAGGCTCGCGTTGTGCCACGCGGCGTAGTCGCGATACTGGATCGACAGCGGCGGCAGGTCGTGTCCCGCATACAGCGCATGCAGGTCGTCGGTCAGCACGCGGATCGACCACGCATCCGAGATCACGTGGTGCATGTTCAGCAGCAGCAGATGCTTCACCGGCGAGAGCCGCACCAGCTTGACGCGAAAGAGCGGGCCCGACGCGAGATCGAACGGCTGCTCGCTTTCCGCGCGAATCAGCGCATCGATCGCTTGCGGCCCGGCATCGTCCGCGAGATCCCGCTGTTCGACCCGGAAACCGGAGGCTTCGCGAGAGAGGATGCGTTGCCGCAAGTCGCCTTCGATCATCGCAAACACGGTGCGCAGGCTCTCGTGGCGATCGACCAGCATGTCGAACGCACGGACGAGGCGCGCCGTGTCGACGGCGCCGTCCAGCTGCAGCGCGCCCGCCATGTTGTACGTGGACGGATCCGCGCCGCGGCTGGCGAGCCAGATCCGCTTCTGTGCGCGGGACACCGCGTAGGACGGTTGCGCGGCCAGCGCCGGGATGATCGCGTCGTCGGTGGCGGCGGCGGGCATGGCAGCCAGCTTCCGCGCGAGCGCGCGCGGCGTCGGCGCATGGAAGATGTCGGCGACCGCGACGTCCAGTTTCAGTTCGCGCCGGATCCGGCTGACCATCTGGATCGCCTTGAGGCTTTGGCCGCCGTGCTCGAAGAAATCGTCGTCGACACCGTTCGGCCGGCGGCCGAGCACCTCGGCGAAGAGGCGCAGCAGCGCCGCTTCGACCGGCGTCCGCGGGTCGGCCGGCACGCCGTCGGGCACGGACGCGGCGTCCGGGAGCGGCAGCGCGGCGCGGTTGATCTTGCCGTTCGGCATGACGGGGAGCGCCGGCAGCAGCATCACGGTGTCGGGCACCATATGCGCCGGCAGCGTGTCGCGCAGCGCGTCGCGCACGCGTTGGGGCGTCCAGCCGGTTCCCGACGCGTAGGCGCACAGGGTCTTGTCCGAATCCGGCGTCTCGCGGGCGACCACGACGGCATTGGACATGCCGGCGAGCCCGGTCAGCGCGGCTTCGATTTCCCCGAGCTCGATGCGATAGCCACGGATCTTGACCTGGAAGTCGCGGCGGCCGAAGAAGTGGAGCGTGCCGTCCGCGTCGAAGCAGCCGATATCGCCGGTGCGATACAGGCGTGCGCCCGGTTCCGGACTGAACGGATCGTCGCGGAACACCGCCCGCGTGCGGGCCTCGTCGAACAGGTAGCCGCGCCCGACGCCGACGCCCCCGATGCAGATCTCGCCCTTGACGCCGGCCGGGCACGGATTCATGTCGGCATCCACGACGTAGAGGCGCAGGTTCTCGATCGGCCGGCCGATCGGAATCGCCGGCAGATCCGGCGCGCGCGTCAGGCTGTAATGCGCGACGGAGTCCGACGCTTCGGTCGGCCCGTAGGCGTTGATGAGCCGGACCGCCGGATTCAGGCGGAACCAGGCTTGCGCGGTGGCGGGCTGCAGCGTTTCGCCGATCGTCAGCAGCGTGTCGAGGTGCGGGAAGGCCGGTGCCGCGTGCCGTTCCAGTTCGCCGAGAAAGGTCGCGAGATAGGACGGCACGAATTGCATCGCCGTGACGCGGTCGCGGTGCAGGCTGTCGATCAGGCGCGCGGGCTCGAGGATCACGGCATCGGGATAGATCACCGTCATGCCGCCCGACGCCAGCGCCGCGAAGCACTGCCAGACCGAAATATCGGAGCAGTGCGAAGCGGTCTGGGCGACCGCGCTCTGCGCGCCGAGCCCGACCCGGCGCGCCATCGCGAGCACGTGATTGAGCATGCCGCGATGTTCGACCATCGCGCCCTTCGGCTGGCCGGTCGAACCCGACGTGAAGATCACGTAGGCGAGGTCCGCGGGCCGGCAGCTTGGCGTCGGTGCTTCGGCATCCTGATGGGCGGGCACGCGGGCGGGATCGACCAGCGGGATCGACGCCAGCGCCGGCGGCGGCACGCAGTCCGTCGTGACGATGACAGCCGGCCGCGCCAGCGTCAGGAGGGTCTCGACCCGCTGGGCCGGATAGGCCGGATCGACCGGAACGTACGCCGCGCCGCACTTCCAGATGGCCAGGATCGTTTCCAGCATCAGCGGCGAGCGCGGCATCCAGACGGCGATCCGGTCGTCCGGCTGCAGCGGCGCCGTTTGCAGAAGATGCGCGGCGATCCGGTTGGCGCCTTCGACGAGGTCCCGATAGGTGCGAACCTCCGCGCCGCAGCGCACCGCGATGCGCTCCGGGTGCGCGGCGGCGACGGCCTCGATCAGTTCGGGCAGCGTCCGCTCGGACGGAACCGGCGCGAACGTGTCGTTCCAGCCGAGCAGGAGGGCGTCTCGCTCGGCGGCGGTGAGAAGCGGCACATCGCGGTTCGGGCGATCTTCCGCGCCGGCCAGGCCGGTGAGCAGGGTCTCGACATGGCGCAGCAGGCGGACGATCGTGTCGCGATCGAACCGGCCGTCGTCGTACAGCACCTGCAGCGACAGGCGCTTGCCCGGCGTCACGACCAGCGTCAGCGGGTAATTGTTCGGATCGGACACCTGGAATGCGCCGATCCGCAGGCCGGGCAGCGCATCGGCCAGCGCTTCTTCCACCGGATAGTTCTGGAAGATGAGCAGGCTTTCGAAGAGCGGCACGCCGGGCGGCAGGCCGGCGAATTTCTGGATGTCGGCCAGCGGATAGTGCGCATAGTCCTCCTGCTGCGCGAGATCCATCTGCAGTTGCGCCAGCCACGCGGACGTCGGGCGCGCGTCGATGCGGACCCGCACCGGCAGCGTGTTGATGAACAGCCCGACCATCTCGTCCGACGCCGGCAGCGACGCGGGGCGACCGGAAACGATCGTGCCGAACACGACGTCCGATTCGCCGCTGTAGCGGCTCAGCAACTGCGCCCACGCGCCCTGCGCGAGCGTATTCAGGGTGACGCGGCTGGTTTGCGCGAACGCGACGAGCCGTTGCGTGTCGCGCTCGGCGAGCAGCAGTGCCTCTTCCACGTAGGCGCCCGGCGCGGCCGTGCCGTCGAGTTCGGGGCCGCCCAGCACGAGCGGCGTCGTCGCCGGGAAATCGGCCAGCTTCGTCTTCCAGAAACGTTCCGCGGCGGCGGCGTCCTGGCGTGCCAGCCAGCGCACGTAATCGGCGAAGGCGGGCGGCGCGTCCCGCTGCGGCGCGCCTTCGGCCGGCGGCGCCTGATAGGCGGCGGCCACTTCGCTCAGGAGCCGGGCGGAACTCCACCCGTCGAGCAGGATGTGGTGATGGCTCCAATGGAAGCGCCATGCGTGCTCGCCCACGCGGAACAGCGCGAGCCGCATCAGCGGCGCGCGGGCAAAGTCGAAGCCGCGCGCCCGGTCTTGCGCCACGTAGGCTTCCCAGCGCTGTTCGGCCTCCGCGGTGGACGCCGCGCGCAGATCCTCGTCGTGCCACGGCAAGTCGATACGGCGATGCACGACCTGCACGGGGCTTTCGATATCTTCCCAGTGAAACGCGGTTCGCAGGATGTCGTGCCGGTGCGCCACGGTCTCCCACGCGCGGCGGAACCGTTCGACGTCGAGCGCCCCGTCGATACCGAAATTCAGGCTGCTGAAGTACGCATCCGACGCAGGTTCGTACAGGCTGTGGAACAGCATGCCCTGCTGGGTCGGCGTCAGCGGGTAGACGTCGGCGATCTCGTCCGGCATCACCGACGCCGGCGCCTGCGGCAAGCCGGTCGCGGGCACGGTCGATGCGGACTGGACGGCATGGCCGGCGACCAGGGATTCGAGCGCCGCGATGTACGCTTGCGCGACGCGCCGGATGGTGTCCGTGTCGTGGCAGGCCCGGCTGAATTCCCACGCAACGTGCAGGCGGTTGCCGGTCACGTACGCGTTGATGTCGAGCAGGTGCTCGCGCAGCTGGTTCGCATGGCGGCCGTCACCGCTCGGCTCCGCGGCCTGTTTCCAGTCGCGTGCGGCGGTGAACAGCTGGTCGGTCTGCCCCAGGTAGTTGAACTGCAGTCGCGGCTGCGGAAGCGGGCCGTCGAGCCGGTCTTGCAGCAGGCCGTAGGTGATGCCCGCGTTCGGCACCGCGCGCAGTCGCGTCCTGACCGATGCGACCAGGCCGGCCGGATCGTGCGAACCGGCATCGACCGTCAGCACGACCGGGAAAACCGACGTGAACCAGCCCACCGTGCGCGAGATGTCGAGGTCGTCGATCAGTTCCTCGCGCCCGTGCGCTTCGAGATCCAGCAGGACGTCGGCGCATCCGCTCCAGTCGCTGACGGCACGCGCGAGCGCGGCCAGCAGCACGTCGTTGATCTGCGCGTCGTAGGCGCGGGGCGCGGCGCCCAGCAACGCCGTCGTCGCGGCTTCGCCCAGCTCGACCACGATCGTTTCGGCGGACGACACGGTATTGGCGTCGGCAGGCGCATCGCGATCGAGCGGCAGGCCGGGCAGTGCGGCACGCGCGAGGGCCTGCCAATGGGCGAGATCGGCGTCGGCGGCGCCGGAGCCGGCCCAGGTCGAGATCGCCCGGGTCCAGGCGGTCCAGGTGGCGCTGCCGCCCGCGAATTCGGGCGCCTTGCCGTTGCGCAGGCGGGTATAGGCGTCGTACACGGTTTCGAGCAGCGCGCCCCATGACACGCCGTCGACCACCAGATGATGGGCGACCAGCAGCAGGCGGAGCGACCGGCCTGCGTCGACGCGGAACAGGTCCGCGCGCACGACGGGGCCGTCCGCGAGATTCAGGCTCGCATGCGCTTGCGCAACGTGCTGTGCGAGCTGATCGCGCGCAATGTCGGACACGACGACGGGGACCTCCGGATCGTCGACGACTTCCTGGCTCCAGCCGGACTCGCCTGCGCGAAAGCGCAGCCGCAGCGCGTCATGCCATTTGGCTGCGTGCCGCAGCGCCTGGCGCAGCAGGACCGGATCGACATCCGCCGGCACGTCGAGCAGGACCGCCTGGTTGTACTGGTCCGGGTCGTTCTTGCGCTGCGCGAAGAAACGCTTCTGGATGGGCGTGAGCGGCAGCGGGCCGGACGACGCGACGAACTCCGCCGCGCCGACCGTGCCGCGCGTGGCCACGGCGGCGAGTTCGACCACCGTCGGATGCTGGAAGATGAGCCGGGTGGTGATCTTCAGGCCCGCCTTCGCGGCCAGCGACACGATGCGCATGCTCAGGATCGAATCGCCGCCCAGCGCGAAGAGGTTGTCGTGGATGCCGGGCGAAGGAATGCCCAGCGCTTCGCCCCAGATGCGGCACAGCAGCGTCTCGGTAGGCGTGCGGGGCGGCGTCGGCGCGTGTGCGGTGGCCGCGAGTCGCGCGCGGTCCAGCGGCGGCAGCGCCTTGCGGTCGATCTTGCCGTTGCCGCTCAGCGGCAGCGCGTCGAGCACCACGTAGATGCCGGGCACCATGTAGTCCGGCAGCGTGGCGGACAACGCGGCGGCGATCCGGGCGTCGCTCAGCGACGCGCCGTCGCGGAACGCGACGTACGCGCACAGCGCGGCGCGGCCGGCCTCGTCGCGATAGTCGAGCGCGGCCGCCTGGCGGATTTCCGGAATGGCGGCCAGCGCGTTGTCGATCTCCCCGAGCTCGATGCGGTAGCCGCGGATCTTCAGCTGGTGGTCCTTGCGGCCGTGGAGCACGATCGTTCCATCGGGCAGGTAGCAGCCGATGTCGCGGGTGCGGTACAGGCGGACGCCGCGCTCCGGATGGAACGGATCCTCGACGAACGCCTCCCGCGTGGCGGCCTCGTTGTTCAGATAGCCGCGGCCGACGGCGACGCCGGACACGCACAGCTCGCCGGGAATCCCGATCGGGCACAGGTTCATCTGCGGGTCGACGACGTAGAGGCGCACGTTGCGGATCGGCTTGCCGACCGGTACGTAAGGCGTGGCCGGCGCGCACGTCATGCGGTGCTGCGCGACGTCGTCGGACGCTTCGGCCGGGCCGTACGCGTTCACCAGCGCGATGTCCGGGAACACGTCGAACCACTGTTTCACCAGGGCCGGGCTGACCATCTCGCCGGTGACGAGCAGGTGCCGCAGGTGCCGCATCAGCGCCGGCCGTTCCGACGCGCGGTCGAGCACGGCGGACAGATAGGACGGCACCAGTTCGAGGATGCTGATCCGGGTGGTGTCCAGGTACGCGACGAAACGCGCGGGATCGCGAATGCATTCATCGTCGACGATCACGGTCTTGCCGCCGACGAGCGGCGCCGTGAAAAATTGCCAGACCGAAATATCGAAGCAATGCGGCGCGGTTTGCGCGATCACCGACGACGCCGAGATCGAGAACTCGTCGATCTCGGCGAGCATGTGATTCAGCATGCCGGCGTGCTCGACCATCGCCCCTTTGGGCTTGCCGGTGGAGCCGGACGTGTAGATCACGTAGGCGAGGCTGTCGGGGGATACGGGGCGGCCGGGATTGGTGTCGTCGACGACGTCGGTGGCGCCGTCGAGCGACACGACCGGCGCGATCCCGGCCAGCTCCGGGGGCAGGAGGCCGTCGCAGGTGATCACGAGGGCGGCGCCGGAATCCTCGAGGATGGTGCGGATGCGGGCCACCGGATAGTCGGGGTCGATCGGAATATAGGCGGCGCCGCACTTCCAGACGGCCAGGATCGCTTCCATCAGGCGCGCCGACCGGTGCATGCAGATCGCGACCAGCGCGTCCGGCCCGAGCTCGGCGGCGGCCAGCAGGCGGTGCGCGATGCGGTTGGCGCGCGCGTTCAGCTCGCCCGCGCTCAGGACGTCGTCCCGGTACTCGACCGCGGGCCGCTCGGGGTGGTCCGCGGCGGCCTGCTCCAGGCGATGCACCACGGTCTGCGCGGCGTCGAACGGCACGGCGGTGTCGTTGAAGGTCTCCAGCAACTGCCGGCGTTCCGCCTCGGGCAAGATCGGCACGCGGCCGAGCAGCCGGTTCGGATCGGCCGCGAACGCGTCGAGCGTCGCGGCCACGTGGCCCAGCATCCGCTGCATCGTGTCTTCATCGAAGCGCCGCGGGTCGAACGACAGTTCCATCTTCCAGTCGTCGCGCGCCGTCACCACGAATTCGAGCGGAATGTCGGCGCGGTTGTAGAGCTGCACCTCGTCGACCGCCAGCCCGTGCGCGCCATGCGTGAGCGACGCGTCGAGCGGGTAATTCATGAACGTGATGTTGCTCTCGAACAGCGGCGCCGTCGGCGGCACTTCGCTGCAGCGCTGAATGTCGGGCAACGGGGTGTGCTCGAACGGCGCGCGGGCGGCCACGCGCGCCTGGATCATCTTCAGCCACGGCACCAGCGGCTGCCTCGGGTCGACCCGCACCCGCACCGGCACCGTATTGATGAACAGGCCGAGCATGGTTTCGATCCCCGGCAGATTGGCGCCCCGCCCGGACACGACGGCGCCGAACACCACGTCGGTCTCCCCGCTGTAACGCGACAGCACGAGCGCCCAGGCCGCTTGCGCGAGGGTATTGAGGGTGACGTGATGGCGGGCCGCGAATTGCCGCAGGCGTGCGCTCAGGTCGGCCGACAGGTCGGCCCGCACTTGCGCGAGGCCCTGGCCGAAGCGCTCGCCCGCGTCCGCGCGCGCGGCCGTGGGCAGCGGGGTCGGCGAGCGGAACCCTTCGAGATAGCGCGTCCAGTATTGCTGCGCGGCTTGCGGCTCGTGCTGCTGCAGCCACTGGATGTAGTCGCGATAGGGACGCACCGGCGGGAGCGCCGGCGGCACGCCGCGCGCGAGCGCGCCGTACACCTGGAAGATCTCCTCGATGACGAGCGACAGGCACCAGCCGTCGGCCAGGATGTGATGGTGGCTCCAGCTGAACAGGTAGGCGTCGGCGGCGACGCGCACCAGGCGACAGCGCACGAGCGGCGCGCGATCGAGCGCGAAGCCCTCGGCCAGGTCGTGTTCGAGATGCGCGCGCCACCGTGTGCGCTGTTCGTGTTCCGGCAGGTCGAGCCAGTCGTCCTGCACCCACGGCAGCGTGGCGTGCGCGTGCACGACCTGCATGGGCTTGTCGAATTCCTCCCAATGGAACGACGTGCGCATCACCGGATGCCGATCGATGAGCTGCTGCCATGCGGCATGAAACAGCGCGGGATCGAGGCTGCCGGTGATCCGGCAACTGAGCTGGTTGAAGCTGCTTCTCGAGCCGGGCTCGTGCACGGCATGAAAGAGCATCCCCTCCTGCATCGGGGAGAGCTCGTAGATATCGGCAATGGTCGGGGATGTCACGATTTGATCCTTGAGACGAGGGCGTCCAGCGCTTCCTGGCTGATGCGCGCGGCCGGAAAGTCCGACGGGCTCAGCGCGCGCGGGCCGTCGCCGCTGGCCGCGACGATCGACAGCAGACGGCTGCGGTAGCACTGCGTCAGCTGTTCGATGACGCCGGGTGCGCAGGCCTCGCGGTTGTAGTGCCACGTCAGGCGCAGACGGCCGTCGAACACCATCCCGTCGATCTCGAACAGATGGCCGCGACGCGCGCGCGGGCTGTGCTCGGGACTCTGGAAGTCGAGCACCGGCTTCCAGCCCGTGTCGTCGGCCAGCACGCGATCGACCTGGCCGAGATAGTTGAAGCGCACCGGCGCCGGCGGCTGCCGTTCCAGCGCGGCCGTGATGCCGGCGTCGCGGCCGAGATAGCGGGCGATGCCGTAGCCGAGCCCGCGCATCGGTACCGCGCGCAGTTGCTCCTTGACGTGGCGCAGCGCGTCGACCGCCACGGTGGCGTCGCCGGCGGTCAGGAACACCGGATAGTGGGCGGTGAACCAGCCGATCGTGCGCGACGTATCGACGCCGTCGAAGAGGTCCTCGCGGCCATGGCCTTCGAGATCGACGACCAGCGACGCGTTGCCGGTCCAGTCGCCGAACGCGAGCAGCAGGGCCGTCAGCAGGACTTCGTTGATCTGGGTGTTGAACGCACGCGGCACGTCCTGCAACAGCGCGAGCGTCTGCTGGGCGTCGAACTCGACGAGCGTCGAGCCGGCCTGGGCGCGGGTGCCGACCGGCATATCGTCGAAGCACGCCGGCTCGCCGGCGTTACCCTGGAGCCAGTAGTCGAGCCCCAGTCCGTCGAGCGCGGTCGCGCCGAGTTCGGACAGACGCGTCGACCAGTCGCGCCAGGCCGTCGTCCTGGCCGGGAGCTGCACCGCGTGGCCCGCTTCGAGCTGGCGGCACGCGGTGTACAGGTCTTCGAACAGGATGCGCCACGAGACGCCGTCGATCACCAGGTGGTGCGCCACCACGAGCAGGCGCTGCGGCGCGTCGGGACCGAACTGGAACAGGTGCGCGCGCAGCAGCGGCGCCGCCGACAGCGTGAAGCTCTCCTGCATGCCGGTGGCGGTCGCGAGCATCGCGGCCTGCCGTGCGGCAGGCGCCGCGTCCGCCAGCGACGTGACGCCGAGCGCAATGGCCAGCGGCGGCGCCGCATGCGATTGCTGCCACGCGCCGGCGACGCGCTCGAAACGCAGCCGCAGCGCGTCGTGATGCGTCGTGACGGCCGCGAGCGCGCGCTCGATCGTGTCCGGCCGCAGCGACGCGGGCACCTCGATCATCGTCGACTGGTTGTAGTGGTGCGGATCGGCCACGTCCTGCGCGAAGAACCAGTGCTGGATCGGCGTCAGCGGAGCGGGGCCGACCACCGGTTCCTGCGCGATGCGAATCGACGGCGCCTCCACCGCCACCCGGGCGAGCTCGGCGATGGTCGGGTGTGCGAAGAACTGGTCGGCGGTGAACTTGAGCCCGACCTGCTGGGCCAGCGACATCACCTGGATGATCAGGATCGAGTCGCCGCCCAGTTCGAAGAAATTGTCGTGCACGCCGATCGGCTCGCGGCCCAGCACGTCGGACCAGATCCGGCCCAGGCGCGCCTCGACGTCATTGGCCGGTGCGACGTACGCGGTTTCGCTCGGCACGGGCGCCAGTTCCAGCGCGGCGAGCGCCTTGCGGTCGGGCTTGCCGTTCGGCGTCAGCGGCAGGCGGTCGAGCGTCACGATCGACGCCGGCACCATGAACTCGGGCAGACGTTCCTTCAGGTGTTCCCGCAGGCCGGCGACGCTGGCCGCCGCCGTCGCGACGCAGGCCACCAGCTGCTTGTGCTGCGGCGCGTCCTCGCGCACGAACACGATCGCGTCGGCGACGTCGGCGTGCTGCCGGAGCGCCGCCTCGATCTCGCCCATTTCGATCCGGTAGCCGCGAATCTTCACTTGCGTGTCGCGCCGCCCGGTGACTTCCAGGTTGCCGTCCGGCAACCAGACGCCGAGGTCGCCGGTGCGATAGAGGCGCTCGCCCGCCTCGAACGGGTGGTCGACGAACGCGGCGGCCGTCAGGTCGTCCCGGCCGACATAGCCGCGCGCCAGTGCGATGCCGGACACGCAGATCTCGCCCGTGCAGCCCTCGGGGGCCGGCGCCCCATGCTCGTCGAGCAGGTACAGGTGCGTATTGCGGATCGGGCGGCCCACCGGCAGACGGGCCCCGTAGGCGACGGCCGGGTCGACCACATAGTCCGCGATGCACACGGTTGCCTCGGTCGGGCCGTACGAGTTGTGGCACGTGCGGGTCCGGGCCAGCTCGCGCAGATCCGCCACGCGGGCGTTGTCGCCCGCGCTGATGACCCGTGTCACGGTGCCGAGCGCGTGCCAGTCGAGCGCGGCGAGATAGGCCGGCGTCGCGTTGATGGTGGTAACGCCCTGCTGCGCGATGTAGTCGACGAAACGCGGCACGTCCCGGATCACGGCGGGCTTCGCCAGCACCAGGCGCGCGCCCGCGAGCAGCGTGACGAAGATCTCCATGATCGAACCGTCGAAGCCCGGGGAGTAGAACTGGACGAACCGGTCGGCGGCATCGAAACCGAATGCGTCCACATGGTACTGCGCCATGTTCAGGAGCCCTGCGTGTTCGAGCACGACGCCCTTGGGCACGCCCGTGGAGCCGGACGTGTAGATGATGTACGCCGCATCGTCCGGCCGGACCTCGACTTGCGCCGATGCCGACGCGGGTGCCAGCGTGTCGAGCTGGAAGTCGAGGGCGAACATCGGGATCGTCCAGAAATCGGCGAGCAACGGCAGGTGTTCCGAGTGCGTCAGCAGCGCCTTGACCTTCGCATCCTCGATCATGAAGCGCAGCCGCTCCCGCGGAAATTCCGGGTCGAGCGGCAGATACACCGCGCCCGCCTTGAGGGCGCCGAGCATGCCGACGATCCAGCGCTCGGAGCGGTCGGCCACCACGCCCACCACGTCGCCGCGTTCGATCGCGTATTCCGCGAGCAGGAAGCTCGCCAGCCGGGACGCCTGGTCGTCGAGTTCGGCATAGGTCAGCGATGCGTCGGCGGTCACCACGGCGATGCTGTCCGGCGCGGCCGCGACCCGTTGCGCGAACTGTTCGAGGAAGGTGCCCGGTACCGCGACGGGCGCCGCATGCGAACGCAGGCGCGCGCGCTCTTCGTCGTCGAGCAGCGAAATGGTGTCGAGCGGCGCATCCAGTGCGCCGAAGCCGGCCACGACGTTGCGCAGGTGCCGTGCGAGATGCTGCAGATAGTGCAGCGTGAACACCGTCGGCCGGCCCGTCAGCACGATCTCGTAGCGCTCGCGATGGCGGATCTCGATCGACAGGTCGTAGTCGGCCGACGCCCAGGCTTCGTGAAGGCCGTCGAAGCGCACGCCGACGTTGGTCGCGCGCCGTTCGCCATGCAGCTTGTGCGCGAGGGCGGCGATCGGGAAATCCTGGTACGAATAGCTGTGCTGCACCCGGTCGCGCAGCTGGTTCAGGTATGCGCGAACCGTCGGGCCGGGCTCGCTGGCGTCGAGCAGCGGGACGGGCTCGGCGGAGCCGCTCGCGGGTTCGACGATCAGGCGCGGCGATGCCACGAACAGGCCGGCCGCGCCGTTGTAGCGCCCCAGCACGCGGAACAGCGCGGCCAGCAGGACGACGAACGCGCCCAGCTCGTTGCCGGCGGCGAGCTTCTCCAGCACCGGCGCCGCGTCGCCGTCGAGCGCGAACGTCAGGGTCGGCTCGGGGCCGAGCGGCAGCGCATACGCCTGCCACGCCTGCTGAAGGCGGAAGTCTTCGTCGAGGCGACCGAGCGCGTCGTTCCAGAACGCCACGTGTTCCTGGTATTGCCCGCTCGTCGAGAGCGCGTTGAGATTCAGTTCTGACAAAGCACGATCTCCCTCGTCGCGTACAGGATTTCGGACGCGATGCCCTTGGCCTTGCAGTGCGCGACGAACTGGGTGGACTGGATGTGGCTGGGCGAGTTTTCGTCGAAGGTGTTGTCGAGGAGGTGGTTCAGCCACGGCTCCTGGCCCATCGCATAGACATACGCCGCGTTGAACGCGAAATCGTCCACCAGCGCGGCGGCTTCTCCGAACTGGCAGCCCCGCGCCCGGCGTGATTGATCGATGTCGCGCGGCAGCGCCTTCGGAAACAGCGGGCCGTAGACCCATGACGGCGGCGCGCCCTCGGTTTCCATCCCGACGAACAGCGTGTCCGGCTTGCCGGCGAGGCGGAAGACATGCTCGTAGAGGCGCGGGTCCAGGTTGCACGAATCGGCGATGCACAGCACCGAGCGCGAGCCGAAGCGGATCATGAAGCTCTGCTTGCTGTGGATCGCCAGGTCGTTGTGTTCGCCCATGAACGGAATGGCGGTGATGGCGCCGCCGGGCAGCTTGATTTCCTGCGCATCCCGAACTTCCAGCACGTCGTCGAAGCCGAGCTTGCGCAACGCCAGTTCCATCGACGGATCTTGCGGAAAGCCGTCGAGATTCCTGCCGACCACCACGGTCTTGACCTTGTGGCGAAGCTGCAGCAGCGTTTCGAGGACGATGTGATCGTGATGGCTGTGCGTGATCAGCACGTAGTCGATCTGGTCCGGCAGGTCGGCGAACGTATAGCGCGGCAGCGCGGTGTCGTAGCCGTAGCTGATCACCGGATCGATCAGGATGCTCACGCCCCGGCTCTGGATCAGCACGCACGCGTGGCCGTAGTAGCGGATGCGGATGTCGTCGCCGTCGAACGAACGATCCGGTTTCGGCGCCGGCGCCTCCTCGGTGAAGAACGAGCGGAACAGCGGCTCGTCCTTCTCCTCCACGCGCATCAGGTCGACGATTTTCGCGTAGCTGCCGGGCGTGTCGCGCATGCGGAACAGCGCGTCGAGCGCGCGGTCGTCGAAGGCCATGTTGCTGAACACGGTGCGCGCGTCGCTGAGCCGGGGCGTGCTGAGGATGAACGGCCGCGGCGTGTTCTCCTCGATCGCCGACAGCGCGATGCTCTGCGCATCGCGCGCATAGAACGGGCTCGCGTACAGCAGGCTTTCGAACACCCGGAAGGACGGGTTGTGGTTCAGGTCGTAGTAGATCTCGACATAGCCCTTCAACACCTCCGGAATCTGGGGGTAGAGCGGGTCCGACGCCATCCCCGTGGCCTGTTCCAGCAGCAGCGTGGAGAACGCCTTGTAGGCCTTCGCCAGTTCCAGTTGCCGGGTCGCGCGTTGGGTGGTCTGCTCGATCAGCGCGCGGATTTCGTCGACGCGCTGGCCGCCCAGGTCGAGGAACGGCCCGCCGCGCATCGCGGGATCCTTGCAGGCCGCCGCATGCATCATCGGCGATGCGGCATAGGACTTCAGCAGCGGCAGGAACCGCTCCGCCACGTTGAGGGCGGCGGTCAACGGCGGCAGCGTGTGATACCACGCGTACCAGCTGTTGATCAGCGGTTCGAACTGGATGTTTGGTCGCAGGTAGACCTGCGTGCTGGACGAAATGGTCAACGAAGGCTCCTTAGAATGCGCTGAGTTCGACGGTGGGCTGGCGGGCTTCCGCGCGTTGTCCCAGGGTCAGGTTCCGGATGCGAACGCCCGGATTCGCAAGCACTTCGCCGATGACGGACGTCAGTTCGTTGGCGAGGCCTTGCACCAGGGCTTCGCTGAACCGCCCCGCGTGATAGACGACGCGGATCGCGAGGCCTTCGGCGTGCGGTTCGGCCAGGAACCAGAAGTCCGTCGCGGCTTCCGTGTCCGCGCCCTGTGGGTCGAGGTCCGGCAGCTCGGCGATGTGCACTTGTCCCGCGTAGCGATCGACGGGGCCGTGTCGCTGGTTCTGCAGCGTCAGGCCGATGTCGAAGAGCGGATTGCGTCCCGCCACGCGTTTGACGTGCAGCTCGTCGAGCAGGCGATCCAGCGGATACAGCGGGTGCGAGAACGCTTCGAGGGTGGTGTCCCGCACGCGGGTCAGCAGCGTGTCGAACCGGTCGTCGCCCGCGACCCGATCGCGCAGCGCCAGCACGTTCAGGTAGGGGCCGACCTGCGACTCGAGTTCGGGCAGCTCGCGGCCCGCGACCGGCGTGCCGACGACGATGTCCTCCTGGCCGGAACGGCGGTAGAACAGCGCCTTGATGGCGGACAGCAGCGCGATGAACAAGGTCGCGCCGTGGCGCTTGCCGAGCGATTCCAGCGCCGTCGTCTCGGCAGCGGGCAGGTCGAATCGCCAGGATTTCCAGCTCGGCGCGGCCGGCTGCGCGACGTCGCCAGGCAGTTCCAGCGCGCGCAGGCCGCCGCCCAGCTTGGTCAGCCAGTAGTCCTTCATGCGCGCGCCGTCCGGCCCGGCGAGCAGGCGGTTCAGCCAGCCGGCGTAATCCTTGTACTGGAT
This sequence comes from Burkholderia sp. HI2714, assembly GCF_002223085.1. Classification (NCBI taxonomy): domain Bacteria; kingdom Pseudomonadati; phylum Pseudomonadota; class Betaproteobacteria; order Burkholderiales; family Burkholderiaceae; genus Burkholderia; species Burkholderia sp. HI2714. Next base: position 207,847 of record NZ_NKFM01000062.1, read on the forward strand.
CGGGAGGGCGGGCAGCGGATCGTCGCGATGCTGGACGAATGCGTCATAGAGCGCCGACAGGTCGTCGAGCAGGACCTCCGTGGACCAGCCGTCGCTCACGATGTGATGCATCGTGCAGATGCAGACGTGACGGACTTCGGAGAGCCTGAGCAGCTTGACGCGGAACAGCGGCCCGGTCGCGAGATCCATCGGCGCGAGCCGTTCGCTCGCCTGGATCGACATCGCCTGGGCATCGCGGTCCTCGGCATCCTGCAGATCCACGACCTCGACCGGGAACGCGGCTTCGCCGGGCGGCAGCACCTGCTGGACCGGCTGGTTGCCTTCCAGCACGAAACGCGTGCGCAAGATCTCGTGACGCTCGTTCAACGCGCGGAACGCCCGTACGAGCGCGTCCACGTCCAGCACGCCCTCGAACAGCAGCGACGTGGGCAGCGGCCCGCCGGCTTGCGCCGCATGGAGACGATCCTGGACCCACAGCCGCGTCTGGGCCGGGGAGAGCGCGTAGCTTGCCTGCGCCGGCAGCGGCGTCACCGGCGCGTAGTCGATCGGCTGCGTATCGGCGATGCGCTTCGCGAGGCTGGAGATGGTGGGGAGTGCGAACAGGCTGCGGATTTCCAGCTTCGCATGCAGGTCGCGACGGATGCGCGCGACGACCTTCGTCGCCAGGAGCGAATTGCCGCCCAGCTCGAAGAAATTGGCGGTCGTGCTGATCCGCGCCTTGCCGAGCACTTCCTGCCAGATGGCCGTCAACTGCGCTTCGAGCGCGTTGACGGGCGCAACGTGGTCCAGGCCGTCGGCGGGTTCGGGCAGTTTGGCCCGATCGAGCTTGCCGTTGGGCAGATGCTCGAACGCCGTCACGACGACGAACGCGGCGGGCACCATGTACTCCGGCAGCCGCTGCCGCAGGTGGCCGCGCACCGCTTCGACCAGTTCGGCTTCGGGGTGCGACGAGCACAGCCAGGCGACCAGTCTCGCGCCGTCGTCCACGCCGCGCAGCGCCACGACGGCGGCGTCGACCAGCGGGTGCGAAGTCAGCGCCGCCTCGATTTCGCCGGGTTCGATGCGCAGGCCGCGCAGCTTGATCTGGTGATCGATGCGGCCGAGGAACTCGATGTTGCCGTCGGGGCGGTAGCGCGCGAGATCGCCGGTGCGGTAGAGGCGCGCGAGCGGGTCGGCGGAGAACGGATCGGCGATGAACTTCTCGGCGCTCAGCTCGGGTTCGCCGTGGTAGCCGCGCCCGACCGGCGTGCCGCCGATCAGCAATTCTCCTGGCACGCCGACCGGCGTGAGCTGCATCTGCGCGTCGACGATGTAGAGGCGGGTGTTGGCGATCGGCCGGCCGATCGGGACGATGCGGTGCGGGTCGTCGCGCCGGCATTCCCACGCGGTCACGTCGACGGCGGCCTCGGTCGGGCCGTAGAGGTTGTACAGGCTGACGTCGAGGCGCTCGAGGCAACGCTGCTGCAGGTCGTGGGGCAGGGCCTCGCCGCTGCACACGACGCGGCGCAGCGACGCGCAGTGCGCGTCGAGGTCCGGATGATCGAGGAACGCACGCAGCATCGACGGCACGAAATGGATCGTGGTGATGCGTTCGCGCTCGATGAGCTCGACCAGGTAGTCGGTCTCGCGCTGGCCGCCGGGGCGGGCGAACACGAGGCGCGCGCCGGTGACGAGCGGCCAGAAGAGTTCCCAGACCGAGACATCGAAGCTGAAGGGGGTCTTCTGCAGCACCGCATCGTCGGCGTCGAGCGCGTAGGCGTGCTGCATCCACAGGATGCGGTTGGTGATCGCGCGATGGGTGTTGAGCGCGCCCTTGGGGCGGCCGGTCGAGCCGGACGTGTAGATCATGTAGGCGAGGTTGTCGCCGTTCAGCGCGGGCGCGGGGTTGGACGTAGCAGCAGCATCGAGGTCGAACGAGTCGCTATCGACGACGATCACGTGTGCGTCGGTCTCAGGCAGTGCATCGCGCAGATGCTGCTGGGTGAGGAGCCAGCGCAACTGCGCGTGGTCGATCATGAAGCGCACGCGCTCGGCGGGGTAGTCGGGGTCGACGGGGACGTAGGCGCCGCCGGCCTTGAGGATCGCGAGCAATGCGACGCTCATGTCGAGGGAGCGCTCCATCGCGACACCGACGAGCGCATCGGGGCCGACGCCGAGCGCGATGAGGCGGTGGGCGAGGCGGTTGGCGCGCAGGTTGAGTTCGGCGTAGGTGAGCGCGGCATCATCGAAGACGGCGGCGATGGCATCGGGCGTACGCTCGACCTGTTGCTCGAACAGGCGATGCAGCGGTTGCGCGGCGGCTTCACCGAAATCCGTGTCGGTGCGGTTCCACTCGACGGTCAGCCGGTTCCGCTCCGCGTCGCTGGACAACGGCAGCGTGGCAACGGCAGCCGACGCATCGTCCGCGAGACGCGTCAGCAGGGTCCGGTAGATGTCGAGGAAACGCTGCACCGTGCTCGCGTCGAACAGATCGGTGTTGTAGTCGCAATCGATCAGGAGCGCCTGTCCCGCGTCGAGCACGTTGACGTTCAGGTCGAACGCGGTATGGCGGATCAGCGGCGCCACGAGGCCGACCGTCAGGCCGGGCAGTTCGGGCAGCGCCGACACGGGTTCGAGGTTGAAGACCGCCGATACCAGCGGCGCGGCGTTGAGATCGCGCTGTGCGCCGATTTCGCGGACCAGCTCGGCGAACGGATAATCCTGGTGCTCGAGCGCGTCGAGCAGGTTCTGCCGGGTGCCGGCCAGGAAGCTCGCCACGGTGGCCTGCTCCGGCAGCGTGGAGCGCAGCGGCAGCAGATGCGTGCAGTAGCCGGCGAGGCGGTCGCTGCCGGCCACGGAGCGGCCGGTCACCGGGATGCCGGTGACGATCTCTTGCTGGCCGGCGACGCGGTGCAGGAACAGATTGAAGCCGGCGAGCAGCACCATGTAGAGCGTGCAGCCGTTCTGACGGGCCGCGGTGCGCAGCGTCGCGGCCGCCGCCGCGTCCAGATGCAGGGACACGCGTTCGCCGTGAAACGTCTTCACCGCGGGCCGCGGGTAGTCCACCGGAAGATTCAGCGGTGCGGCCTGACGCGCGCATTGCGCCAGCCAGTACTCGCGATTCGCCTTCGTTTCCGGGCTGTGGCGCTGGCCGTCGAGCTGCTTCAGGTACGCGCGAAACTGCAGCGGCGCCTCGGCCGGCGCCGCGCCGGCATACGCGCGGGCCAGATCCTCGAGCAGGACGCCGAACGTCGAGCCGTCACAGATGATGTGATGGGCCGTCATCACCAGCAGGTGACGCTCGCTGCCCAGGCGCACGAGCGCGGCCCGAAAGAGCGGGCCGTTCACCAGGTCGAACGGCTGGCGGCTTTCGTGGTCCCGCCATGCGTCCGGGTCCGTGTCGATCAGCGGAATCTCGAGTTTCAGCGACGGATGCACGATCTGGCCCGACCCGTCCGCCATCACCGTGGTGCGCAGCGCCTCGTGCCGGTCGACCAGGCTCTGGACGGCCGCGCGCATCGCGGCTTCGTCGAGCCGGCCGTTCAGTTCGAGCGTGGTGTTGACGTTGTACGCGAGCGACCCTTCGGGATCGATTTCCGACAACACCCACAGCTGGCGTTGCGCTTCGCTCAGCGCGGCCACCGTGCCGTGTTTCGAGTGCGGCCGGATGAAGCCGCCCCGGCGCAGGTCGGCGACGCTGTCCTTCACCGCCCGGATGAAGCGGTCGATATCCTCGTCCGTATGCGCGGTGGACAGGAAGCAGGTGCGCCATTCCCAGATGTAGATGCCCTTTTCGAGCATGTGATAGAAGAACAGGTCGAGGTTCTCGGTGAATTCGAAACGGAACATCGAGCCGAACCACGTGACCTTGATCGGCGCCTCGGCCTCCACGAAGAACGCATTCAACGTGTCGGCGATCTGCGCGGTGCGTTCGTTGAGCGCGGCCTGCAGCGCCGGGCCTTCCTGTTCGATCTTCTCGAGCACGGCCAGCGCGGCCGCCATCGCGAGCGGATACTGGCAGAAGGTGCCGCCGAACGCGGTGCGATCCGCGGCGGGGAACGAGTGGTCGCCGTAGGTCCACATGCCGCCGTCGATGGCATCCATGAAGCGGCTGGTGCCGGCGATCACGCCCAGCGGCAGGCCGCCGCCGATGATCTTGCCGTACGTCGCGAGATCGGCCTTGATGCCGAACATTGCTTGCGAGCCGCCCGGATGGACGCGGAAGCCGGTGATCATTTCGTCGAAGATCAGCGCGACGCCGGCTTCTTCGGTGATGCGACGCAGTTCCTTGAGGAAGGCGACGGGCTGCAGGGACGGGTTGCGGCTCTGCACTGGCTCCACCATCACGGCGGCGAGGGTCGACGCCATCCCGCGAATGGCGTCGAGCGCCGCGTCGCTGCCGTAGTCGAGCAGGATCATGTTCTCGACCGAGCCGAACGGCACGCCGGGGGCGATGGTTTCCGTCACGCCTTCCGCGTTCGCCGCGGCGAGCGTGCCGTCGGCATGGCCGTGGTACGAATGCGTGAACATCACGATCTTGTCGCGCCCGGTCACGGCGCGCGCGAGCCGCATCGCGGTCATGACGGCCTCGGTGCCGGTGTTCGAGAACGCGACGCGATCGAGGCCGGTCACGCGGGCAAAGCGCGCGGCCACTTCGCCGACGAGGCTGGAGCGCGCGCCCAGTTCGAGCGGGCGCTGCCATTCCCGGGTGACCTGGTGCTGGATGAAATCCGGCGTGTGGCCGAACAGATGCACGCCGAAGCCCATCGTGAAATCGATGTACTCGTTGCCGTCGATGTCCCACAGCCGCGAGCCGGCCGCGCGATCGCCGACGATCGGATACAGCATCTCCTTGGTCGAAAAGCGGAAGCCGACCGTGGCGCGGCTGTCGGCCAACACCGGGCGCGACGCCTGCACCGAGTCCTTCGATTTCCGGGTGCGCGTCGTGTAGCGCACGATCAGCGCCTCGAGATGCTCCTGCTGCACGGCGGACAAGCCGCGCGCGCGCTGCTGGACCGGGCTGCCCCACGGCATCATCGGCTTGGGCGGCTGATTGTCGGCCGCGGGCGCCGCGGCAGCGGCAGGCGCGGGCTTCGCCGCGGGCGCGGCGGCCGGGGCCGCCGGGGCCGCGATTGCGGCCGGGGGGGCGACGCTCGCCGTGCTCGCGACGGCTTGCGCGGCGACCGTCGCCGGCCGCACGCCGGCCTGGCCGGTCAACGACGTGCGCAGCAGTTCCATCTGCTGGCTCATCACGTGGGACAGCAGCTGATTCTGCTCCCGCAACACGCGCTCGACCGTCGAGCCGCCTTCGGCCGCGACCCATTCCACCGGCGCGGCGGCGAGCGGCGCAAGCGCCTGCGCGGACGGCGCGACCGCGACCGCCGCCGTGGACGGTTCTGCGACGGCTACGGCCACGGCCTCGGGCCCGGACGGCGCGGCGGCCGCCGGCAGGTTGTCCGCGACATATTCGGCGAGCGCCTGCACCGTCGCCAGGTCTTCGAAGAAGCGGCGCATGGCCAGCTTCACGCCGTACTCCGCCTCGATGTGCCGGATGGCCTCGATCAGCACGATCGAGTCGGCGCCCATCTCCAGGAAGGGCAGTTCGATGTTGATGGTGTCGGGATCGGCCTGGATCAATTCGCCGATCTTGCCGCGAAGCCATTCGAGAACCTCGCCGCTGCGATTGTGCGTCGGTGCTGCGGCGATGGGTGATGCGCTTGTCTGAGTCATGGACGTGTCCGCTTTCTGGAACCAGGTACGGCTGCGTTGGAAGGGATAGGACGGCAATGCAATGCGTGCGGGCGCGGGTGTTTCGGTCGGGGCCCAGTCGACATCGACGCCGCGGGCATACAGGCTCGACAGCGTTTCGATCAGCGCTTGCTGCTCGACTTGCGGCCGCTGCAGGGCAAGGAACTGGATCCCGGCGTCCGGCGCACAGCACGCGCGGGCCAGGTTGACGAGCACCGGCTTGGGGCCGATTTCGACCAGCACGTTGAAACCGGCTTCGGCGAGGCGCTCGACGCTGCTCGCGAACTGCACCGGCTCACGGCAATGGCGGCGCCAGTACGTGTCGGTGGGCGCGTCGTCCATCACGGCGCCCGTGAGATTCGAATAGAACGGGATCGCCGGGCGGGCGACGGGCACGGCTTTCGCCGCGGCCTGGAAGCTGTCCAGCATCGGCTCGAGCAGCGGCGAGTGAAACGCGTGCGACGTATTGAGCGGCACGGACCGGATGTCCCGCGCGGTGAACGCGTCGACCAGCATCGCGATGCGCTCGCGCTTGCCGGAGATCACGATGCTCGCCGGACCGTTGACGGCCGCCACCGCGACCTCGTGCGGGCACGCTTCGATCGCGCGCTCGACCGTGGCGAGGTCGGTGAAAATGGCCGCCATTTCGCCGTCGCGGGGCAACGCCTGCATCAGCCGGCCGCGTTCGGCGATCAGCCGCAGGCCGTCTTCCGGCGAGAAGACGCCGGCCGCGCAAGCCGCCGCGTACTCGCCGACGCTGTGGCCCATCACGGCGTCGGGCACCACACCGAACGACGCCAGCAACGTGGTGAGCGCGTACTGCAGCGAGAACAGGGCCGGCTGGCTGTAGCCGGTCTGGTGGATGTCCTCGCCCTGGGCCGACAGCACCTCGAGCAACGGCTTGTCGAGCAGCGCATCGGCCACCGCGCGGCAGCGGTCGATGGCGTCGCGGAACACCGGATACGCGTCGTACAGGCGGCGGCCCATGCCGGCGTATTGCGAACCCTGGCCGGTGAACAGGAAGGCCATCTTCACGCGGGGCGCGGGCTGCGTCGTGCCGGCCTGTTCCTTCGCCTGGAAGGCGCGCAGCTTGCCGATGGCGTCGTCGAGCGACGTCACCGGCCACGCCAGCCGATGCGCGAAATGCGAGCGGCCGGTCGCCGCCGAAAAGGCCACGGCCGCGATGTCGAGACCGGGTTCGGCTTCGAGCCGCCGCTGATAGCGCCGGACCAACTCGCGCAACGCCGCCGGGGTCTTGGCCGACAGCACCAGCGGGTGCACCTTGTGCGTCGACGGCGTTGCCTGCCGCGCCGGCGCGGGCGCTTCTTCGAGCACCAGGTGAGCATTGGTGCCGCTCGCGCCGAACGCGCTGACGCCGGCTCGCCGTGGCCGTTCGCCGCGCGGCCACGCGCTCGCCTCGGCGCAGACCTCGAGGGGCAGCGCGTCCCACTGCACCAGCGGGCTCGGCTGGCGGAAATGCAGGTGGGCGGGCAGGCGGTCGTGGTTCAGCGACAGCACGACCTTGATGACCCCCGCGATGCCGGCGGCGGACTCCGTGTGGCCGATGTTGGTTTTCACCGAGCCGACGCGCAGCCGCCGGCCCGCGTCGCGGCCCGCGCCGAACACCGCCGCCAGCGCCTGCAACTCGACCGGATCGCCCAGCGGGGTGCCGGTGCCGTGCGCTTCCACGTAATCGATGGACGCGGCGGGCAGCCCGCCCAGCGCCTGGCGGATCACGGCTTCCTGCGCCCGTCCGTTCGGCGCGGTAAAGCCGCTCGACGCGCCGTCGTGGTTGACGGCCGAACCGCGCAGCACGGCCAGCACGCGATCGCCCGCGGCGAGCGCATCGGACAGGCGCTTGAGCACCAGCGCGCCGCAGCCTTCGCTGCGCACGAAGCCGTCCGCGGACGCGTCGAAGGTCTTGCAGCGGCCATCCGGCGCCAGCGCCCGCGTGCGCGAGACGGCGATGGAGTTGTCCGGCGACAGGATCAGGTTGACGCCGCCCGCGATGGCGAGATCGCACTCGCCGCTGCGCAGGTTCTGGCTGGCGGTATGGATCGCGGTGAGCGACGACGAGCAGGCGGTATCGATCGCCATGCTCGGCCCCTGCACGCCCAGGCCGTAGGAGATGCGGCCGGCCGCCGTGTTCAGCGGATTGCCGGTGAAGAAATAGCCGTCGATGCCGCTGCCGCCGCCGTTGCGAAGCTGCAGGTTCGCGTAATCGTTGGTGGTGATGCCGACGAAGACGCCGGTCCGGCTGCCCTTGAGACTGTCGACCGGAATGCCGGCATGCTCCAGCGCTTCGTGGCTGACTTCGAGCAACAGGCGCTGCTGTGGGTCCATCGCGCTCGCTTCGCGCGGCGTGATGCGGAAAAACGCCGGATCGAACTGGTCGACGTCGTCGAGAAAACCGCCGAAGCGGCTGTACATGCGCCCCGGCTTTTCAGGATCGGGATCGTAGTACGCGTCGATGTCCCAGCGCTCGCGCGGCACTTCGGAGATCGCATCCACCCCGTCGTTCAGCAGCTTCCAGTAGGCGTCGAGATCGTGCGCGGCGCCCGGAAACCGGCAGCTCATGCCGACGATCGCGATCGGCTCCGGCGTGCCGGCGTCGCGGGCCTCGATGGCCGGCGCGACCGGTCGCGGCTGTGGCTGCGGCGGCACGGCCTGTGCCGGCGCCGTGTGCGCGTCCGGCGCCGTGCCGGACGCCTGCTCCGCCAGGAAATCCGCGAGGGCGTTGACCGTCGGATGATCGAACAACAGCGCGACCGACAACGGGATGCCCAGCGCATTTTCGAGGTGCGTGCGCACGTCCAGCGCCATCAGCGAATCCATGCCCATCTCGAAGAAGCCGAGATCGCGATCCAGCGTCCCCGCGTCGTAGCCGAGCACCTGGGCCACCGCGCGATCGATGCTGTCCGCCAGCAGGCGCTTTCGCTCGCGCGGCGATGCGTCACTCAACGCCGGCATCGCCGGCGCGCCGGGCGCGCATTTGGCCACCCGCACGCGGTCGAGGAACGGCTTGGGTCCGCGCGCCTCGTAGGAGCCCTGGAACAGCGCCAGGTCGATATCGACGACCGCGACCTGGGGGACGGCGGGGAGGCGATTCAACACGTCGAGCGCGCGATCCGCCGCGAGCGACCGGATGCCGACACGCCGCAGCAGCGCTTCCGCCTCCGGGAACGTCATGCCGCCTTCCGCCCACGGCCCCCAGTTCACGCTCAGCGCCGGCAGGCCCTGGCCGCGGCGATGATGGGCGAGCGCGTCGAGGAAGCGGTTCGCGGCACTGTAGTGCGCCTGCTCACGCGAACCCCACGCGGACGCGATCGACGAAAACAGGATGAAGAAATCGAGCGGAAAGTGCGCGCTTTGCTGGTGGAGCAGCCAGGCGCCGGCGACCTTGGGTTGCAGCACCGCGTCCAGCTCCTCGCGCTCGACCTGCATGATCGGCTTGTAGCCGACGACGCCGGCCGCGTGCACGATGCCGCGCAGCGGCACGCCGTCGCGCCGGAGCGCGGCGAAGAAATCGGCGACCGCCGCGGGATCGGCGATATCGAGGCGCTCGCAGCGCAGCGATACGTTCCGCTCACGCAGCTCGGCGATCGCCCGCTGGCTCTCGTCGCTCGCGGCCCCTTGCCGGCCAACCAGGATCAGCGTGCGTGCGCCATGCGCCGCCAGCCACCGGGCGGTGTGCAGCCCGAGCGCGCCGAACCCGCCGGTGATCAGGTAGGCCGCGTCCGGGTCGACCGGCAGCGCGGTGGTTTCGGGCTGCGCGAGCGGGCTCAGGCGCGCGACATGGCGCATGCCGTGCCGCAACGCCACCTGGTCCTCGCGGCTCTCGCCGAGCATCTCCTGAAGCAGCGCCTGCGCCTCATCCTCCGGCGCGGCCGGGTCGAGATCGATCGCGGTGCCGAACCATTCCGGATGCTCGATCATCGCCCCGCGTGCCAGGCCCGACAGCGCAGCCTGGGCGAGCCCGGATACGCGCGGCGCGTCGCCGGCTTCCACCGCGTCGCGCGTGACCACCGAGATCCTGGGCCGGGTCGAAGGCGTCCACTCGCGCTCGCCGCCGACCACCGCGTGCACGAGATGCAGCAGGGCGGTGGACATGCGCGTCGCTCCGACGGCTTCGTCCAGCGCCCATAAAAAGACGATGCGCTGGCCTGGGGCGGCGGTCTCGTCCAGCAGGCGGACGAAATCGTCCGGCCGCTCGGGCGCGACCTGCCAGCCCGCTTCCGCGTCGGCGACATAGGCGGGGCCGAGGCGCACCAGCGAGCAGGATGCGCCGCGCGCGCGCAGCAGCGCCGCGAGCCGCTCGCCGACACCGCTCGTGTCCGCGAAGATCAGCCACGGGGACGCGTCGGCGGCGACCTGTGCGGCCGGCAACGCGGCTTGCTGCTCCCACACCACGTGATAGAGCGGGTTTGCGTTCGACGCGGCGGTTCCGGCGGGGGCGAATGCCGTCCTGAGCAGGTCCGGCAGCGCGTTCAGCATGTCCTCGGGGTACTTGCCGGACGACTTGAGGTGCCGCACCGCTGCGTCGATGCTGCCGGCATCCATGCCGACGACGGGCGACGGGATCTTCTCCAGGCTGAAGCGCTGCCGCTCGAACGGATAGTTCGGCAGCGTCGTGGCGGGCTGGGCGGGCGCCGGGAACAGCGCGCGCCAGTCGAACTGCGCGCCCTGCACGTACAGCGCCGCGAGTGCGCGCTCCAGTGCATCGCCCGCGCAGGGCGGCGGCAGCCAGCCGTCGGCGAGCGCCTCCGGCGTGTGCGGCGCGTCGGCCTGATCCGACACCCCGGCCAGTTGCAACCAGTACTGCGGGTGTGTCACCTCATCGGTCACTTCCGTGCCGAGACAGCCGGAAATCAGGCGGACCGACGGCCGTGCAAGCGACATGTCCTGAAGCACGGCGCGCAACGCTTCGGCATCCGAACGGGCGGCCACGAGGCGTAGTGCGTCGGCCACGCTCACGACGCCCGCCACGCAGGCCGCGACATATTCGCCGATGCCATGGCCCGACACGACGGCCGGGCGGATGCCCCATCCCTTCCACAGTTCCGCCCACGCGAACTGGATCGCGAAGCGGCCGGCGTCGGTCTCGACTGCCTCCAGCGGCACTGCGCAACGCGCGAACGCGTCGCGGAACAGCGGTTCCGACGCGTGGAGCGCGCGTGCGACACCGGTGTCCGGCGGCGCACCGAACCCGAAGCCCACGCGCAACGCCTTGCCCGTGCGCGCCGCTGCCGCCGACGCTGCCTTCACGCCCGATACATAGGCCGCGCGAAACGGATAGTGACTCCGTCCGGTGGCGGCGGCGCGGCAGATGGCGGCCAGCTCCCGCGGCGTCGCGCCGGCGATCGTGCGCTCGTAGCGTTGCACGAGCGCCGCCAGCGCCGCTTCGGACCTGGCCGACAGCAGCAGCAGCGCGCGTTGCGCGGCGTGCGCCGGCGCGACGGGCGGTTCCTCGACGATCGCGTGGGCATTGGTGCCGCTGAATCCGAACGCGCTCACCCCGGCGATGCGCCTGCGTTCCCCGCGCTGCCACGCGACCGGATCGGCGGCGACGCGGATCGGGATGTCCTGCCACGGCGTATGCGGATTGGGTTGGGTGAAATGCAGGTGCGCCGGAATCCGGTCGTGCTCGAACGACAGCAGGACCTTGATCAGGCCGGCGATGCCGGAAGCCGACTCCAGATGCCCGATATTGGTCTTGACCGAACCGATCACGAGCGGCTCGTTCGCCGCGCGCCCCGCGCCGTAGACGCCGGCCAGCGCTTCGACCTCGATCGGGTCGCCGAGGGACGTCCCGGTACCGTGGGCCTCGACATAGGAGACGTCGCCGGGCGCGAGGCCGGCCTGGTTCAGTGCGCGGCGGATCACCCGCTCCTGCGAATCGCGGCTCGGCACGGTCAGCCCGCCGCCCGCGCCGCCCTGGTCGACCGCCGTGCCGCGCACGATGCCGAGCACGCGGTCGCCGTCGGCGAGCGCGTCGGCGAGGCGCTTGAGCACCACCATGCCGCAGCCTTCGCCGCGCACGTAGCCGTCCGCCGCCGCGTCGAAGGTCTTGCAGCGGCCGTCCGGCGACAGCATGCGCGCCTGCGAGAAACTGACCATGACCTCGGGCGACAGCATCAGGTTGACGCCGCCCGCGAGCGCCATGCCGGTTTCGCGTGAGCGCAGGCTTTCGCAGGCCAGGTGCAGGCACACCAGCGACGACGAGCAGGCGGTATCGATCGCCATGCTCGGGCCGGTGAGGCCGAGCACGAACGACAGCCGGCCCGCGGCCATGTTCAGCGCACTGCCCGTGCCGGCGTAGCTGCTCGACGGCATCGACGCATTGGACACCTGGATCGCGTGGTCGAAACAGGTGATGCCGACGTACACGCCCGTGGCGGACTGCCGGAAGCGCTCGGGCGCGAGATGGGCGTTCTCGAGCGCCTCCCATGCCACTTCGAGCAGGAGCCGTTGTTGCGGATCGAGGTAGGTCGCTTCGCGCGGCGCGATCCCGAAGAACGCCGCGTCGAATTGATCCACGCGTTCGAGAAAGGCGCCGTGGCGGGTCGCCATCTTGCCGGGCGCGGACGGATCGGGGTCGTAATAGCGATCGATGTCCCAGCGTTCGCCCGGCACTTCGGTGACGGCATCGCGCGCGCCATCGAGCAATTGCCAGAACGCGTCCGGCGTATCGCTGCGGCCGGGGAAGCGGCAAGCCATGCCGATGACGGCGATCGGCTCGTTGCGGTCCGAACGCAGCGCCGCGATTTCCGCGCGCCGCAGGCGCAATTCGTCGAGTGCGGCTTTCAGTGCTTGCGTGGCCTTGGCGTTCATTGGGCGCCGATCTCCTGGGCGATCAGTTCGGAAAGGTCATCCTCGTCGAGGTCGTCGGATGCTTCGTCGACGACCGGCGCGGGGAGCGACGGCGACAGTTCGTTGAGCACGTACTGGGCGAGCGTCTGCAGGTTCGGATAGGAAAAGAACAACGTCGCGCGAAACGGTCTGCCGAACACCTTGGTGAGGCGATCGGTCAGTTCGAGCGCGACCAGCGAATCCAGGCCGAGATCGAGCAGCGATTGCTCGGGCGCAATGGCGTCCGGGCCGGAAAGACGCAAGGTCTCCGCCAGCGTCGCGGCGAGCGTGTCGGTGATGCGCTCGACCCGCTCACGCGGCGCGCACGCTTGCAGCTGGCGCAGCAATGCCGTTTCCTGCTGCGCGGGTTGCGCGGCCGGTTGCGCCAGCTCGGAAAAGAGCGCGGACCCGGCGGCCGGCGCATCGACCAGGAACAGGGTCGGCCAGTCGATCCGCGCGACTCCGGACTGGGCGACGCCGGACGCCATCAGCCGTTCCAGCGTCGCGATGGCCAGCTCGGGCGGCAGCGTGCCGACGCCGAGCGCGCCAAGCTGTTCGTGCGCGCGCCGTCCGTAGTCGGTCGCGGCGTGGCCGATTTCCGCCCACGGCCCCCAATTGACGCTGAGCCCCGGTTTCCCCTGCGCGCGCCGATGCTGGGCGAGCGCGTCGAGGAAGCTGTTCGCCGCCGCGTAGTTGCCCTGGCCCGGCATGGTGATCAGCGCGGCCATCGACGAGAACAGCACGAAATGGTCGAGCGGCAGGTCGGCCGTCAGCTCGTGCAGGTACCAGGCGCCGTCGGCCTTGCCGCTGCCGGCGCGATGGAAGACGTCGTCGTCCTGGCGCGTCAGCAGCGCATCGTCGAGCGCGCCGGCGAGGTGAAAGACCCCTTTGAGCGGCGGCATCGAATGCGCGATTTCACCGAGCGCCTGCTCGACGTCCTCGCGACGCGACAGGTCGGCGCGAATGAACCGCGCGTCGAGCGTGCGCAGGATTTTCTCGTGCGCGGCGGAAGGCTCGCCGCGCCCCAGCAGCACGATTTTCCCGGCGCCGTTGTCGGCAAGCCAGGACGCGAGCCGCAGGCCGAGCCCGCCGAGCCCGCCCGTCACCAGATAGGTCGCGTCATCGTGGAACCGGATCGGCCGGTGGCTGACGAATTCGCGATTGTCGCGGGCGATGCGCGCGACGTAGCGCTGGTCGCGGCGAAACGCGATCATGTCTTCACGGCCGCCAGCCTGTACCGCTTGCACGATGTGAGCCGCCGACGGCTGCGCGGGATCGAGGTCGACGAGCCCGCCCCACAGCGTCGCATGCTCCACCGCGATCGCCCGGCCCAATCCCCACAGCGGGGCCTGTGCCACCGCGATCGATTCGCCCTCCAGAACATTCATCGCGCCCGACGTCACCAGCCACAGACGCGCCTGCGGGGCCGACGGCGCGCGTGACGCAAGCGCCCTGACCAGCTGCAGCACGCTCGCGCTGGCCCGCCGTCTCGCCGCGATGTCGGCGGGCGCGAGATCGAGACTCCACAGGTGGATGACGCCCTTCAGCGGGCGGTCGGGCGCGGGCAGTTCCGGCGTCGCGTCGGCGAAGCGCAGCGTGCACGTATCGCCGTTGGCTTCCAGCAGCGCCGACAGCTGTGCACCCACGCCGCCGCGGTCCGCGAGAATCAGCCACTCGCCCTGCGCCGAACCGCCGGTTGCCGCGTCGACGTTCGACGGTCTCCAGACGCGTTGATAAAGCAGCGCGGCGAAGTCGTGCCGCTCGACGGCGCGCCCCGCGCGCACCTGCTGCAACCGCAGCCCATCGATCTCGATCAGCAGTCGCCCCGCCAGGTCATGGATGCGGATGTCGCCCTCCAGCGTGCCCTGTCCGACCGGCTTGCGCAGCGTGGCGTGACTCCATGCCTCGGTCGACGACGGCGGCTGATGCACCCGGACCGCGCCGATCGCGCTGGGCAGGTACAGGTCGCCCGACGCCAGCGCGTCCGGATCGATCGCGGCGGCGAGCACGCGGCTGCACGCGTCGAGAAAGGCGGGGTGTACCTGGTAGGGCGACGACGCCAGCGCGTCGGCCGGCAGGCTGATTTTTCCCAGCGCCTCGCCGGTCGTGCGCCAGATCTGCCGGATCGCGTCGAACACACCGTCGATCTGCACGCCGTGCTGCCGGATTTCGCCGTTGAAGTCCGCGCCCGACGTCGTTTCCGGGCAGCGAGCTTGCACTTCGGCGGCATCGAATCGCGTCGGCGCGGCGGATGGCCTGGGGGCGCACATCTCCCGCAGTCGACGCAACTGCGGAAGGTTGCCGAGGATCCGCTCGACCGGCGGACCGAAATCGAGCAGGCAGGCCACTTCGTCCACGCCGATCGACTCGAGATCCCGCACCAGTTCGACGCAGGTTTCCGGCGTGCCGATGAGCCCGCGCGACTGCGCGAAGCGTTCATAGAGAAACTCGACGAACTCGTCCAGTTCGCGTGCGCCCATCGCGCGCACGTCGACCGACTGGCCGCGACTCTGCGCCAGCCCGTTCAACAGCCCGATATTGCTGCGGATGTAGTTGCAGAACGGCACACGCGCCTGTTCGCGCGCCTGCGCCGCATCGTCGCCGACGAACGTGTGCAGCATCACGGACACGGTGCCGGCCGCCGGATCGAAGCCCTGCTTCGCGCGCGCCTCGCGGTAGAGGGCGATCTTGTGCGCGAGCTGGTCCCGATCCTGGTCGAGCACGTGGGTCAGCAGGTTGGCGCCGGCTTCGCCGGCACGCACGAACGTCTGCGGATTGCTCGCGGCGGTCACCCAGACGGGCAGTTCCGGCTGCACCGGCGTCGGATAGACGCGCAGCCGCACCGGCTTGCCGACGCCGTTCGTCGCATCCAGCGTGCCGCCGCGCCACAGATGCTGGACGGCACGCATCGTGGTCAGCATGTCGTCCTGCCGGCTCGCATACTTGTCCGGGGCGAACACGAAGTCGTCAGGATTCCATCCGGACGCGAACGACACGCCCACGCGGCCGTTCGACAGGTTGTCCACCATCGACCATTCTTCCGCGATCCGGATCGGGTTGTGCAGCGCCGCGACCACGCTGCCCGCGACCAGCTTCACGCGTTGGGTGGCAGCCGCGAGCGCGGCGTGCAGGACGGCGGGATTCGGGTACAGCGAGCCGAATTCGGTGAAATGGCGCTCCGGCACCCAGACGCTGGAGAACCCGTTCGCATCGGCGAAACGCGCGCTTTCCATCACGAGCTGGTACTTGTTGCCGGACAACGCCTCTTCACTGCTGGCGAAGAACATCAGGCCGAATTTCATGCGTGGCTCCGATCCGATTCGTGAATTTCGGCACTCGCGCACATCTGCCACGTCGCGGCGGCGCGGGTGTCGTCGATCCGGTGATAGACGGCAAACGAAAACGGTCCCCAGGACCGGCGGCTCAGCACGGTCTGCACGGTGCGCGATGCATGCGGATGCAATGGCAACGGCGCATGCAGGGCGAGATCTTTCAACGTCGTATGGCCGGCAGCACCGATTTCCGACGTGGCCGACAGCGCCATTTCCACGAAGGCGGAATAGGGCAGGACGGGCGAACCCTTGACGCGATGACCGTCGAGAAAGGTGGTTGCAGGCGCATCGAGACGCGATTGCCAGATCCACGTGGCCGGCGCATGCGCGTGCTGCTCCATGAGGCGCCCGAGCAACGGATGCCGAGGCGCACGTGGCGTGATCCAGAAGCCGCGACGTTCGAACGGGTAGGTCGGCAGGGCGAGCCGGCGGCGCGGTGCGTCCCGCTCCACGGCATCCCAGTCGATGGACGCGCCGCGTACGTAGAGCGCGGCGAGCGTGTGCAGGATCGCGTCCCACGCGGCCGTGTGCGCGCCGATTTCGATCACGATGCCGGGGTGTCCCGCCGCACCGCCGTCCGGCGCCTGCGGCACGCCCGCCCACGAGGCTGCGGCGCGATGTCCGTCGCCGGTGCTGCTGACGGCATCCGGCGTGATGCCGAAGGACATCCACAGTTGCGCGAGCGCGCGCTGGAATGCCGTGAACGCGGCGTCGGCGGGGGCGAGCCCGGGCGCGTCGGACTGCCGCTGCATCAGCGCATCGAAAGCGGGACAGGCCGCGCGCAATTGCCGAACCGCGTCGGCGCTGCCGCCGACGTCGGCGCAAAAGTGGAACGTCACCGCAGGCGGTGTTTCGGCAGGCTCGCCGGACGAAACGGCGCCAAGTTGCGAACGCAACGAATCGAGACTCGATGCGACGATGGCCGCGCGCCGCGCGAAGTGGGTGCGCCCGGTATTGGCCGTGAACGCGACATCCCGCACACGGGCCTCGGGATGGGCGTCGAGGTAGGCCGCATAGGACGCGGCCAGCGCTTGCAACGCGTCGGGCGTGCGCGCGGAGAGCGTCACGACGCGCGCCGCGGGCGCGGCCGGGTCGGCTTCGATCGCTGCGGGCGCTGGCGCTTCGGACAGGATCAGGTGCGCGTTGGTACCGCCGAAGCCGAACGAACTGACGCCGGCCAGGCGCGGCCCGTGTTCCGAATGCCACGGCGTGACCTGCTGCGGAATGCGGAAGGGCGTGCCGTCGAGTGCGATTTGCGGATTGATCGACCGGAAATGGAGGTTCGGCGGAATGGCGCGATGGTGGAGCGCAAGGGCGGTCTTGATCAGGCTGGCGATGCCCGCCGCCGATTCCAGATGGCCGATGTTGGTCTTGACCGACCCGATCCAGCAGTGATCGTCCGGCCGACGAGATTCGCCCAGGACGGCCGCCAGCGAGTTCAACTCGATCGGGTCGCCGAGCGGCGTGCCAGTACCATGCGCTTCGACGAAGCCGATGTCGTGCGCGCGTACGCCGGCATCGCGCAGCGCACCGTGAATCACGGCCTGCTGGGCCGGGCCATTCGGCGCGGTCAGGCCATTGCTGCGTCCATCCTGGTTCACCGCGGAGCCACGGATCACGGCGACCACGGTGTCGCCGTTCTCGAGCGCATCGTCGAGCCGCTTGAGCAGCACCATGCCCACGCCTTCGCCGCGCACATAACCATTTGCCGACGCATCGAACGCCTTGCATCGGCCATCCGGCGACAGCATGCCCGCTTGCGTGAAGGACGCGCTCAATTGCGGCGCCAGAATCAGGTTGACCCCGCCGGCCAGCGCCGCATCGGACTCGCCGCGCTGCAGCGTGCGGCACGCCTGATGCACCGCGACGAGCGAGGACGAACACGCGGTATCGACCGCCCAGCTCGGGCCGCGCAAATCGAGCGCATAGGAAATGCGGTTGGCGGCGACGCTGAGCGCGTTGCCCGTCGCGACATAAGGGCCGACGTCCGCGACTTCGTCCTGCGCCAGACGGATGTAGTCCGAATTGCTGATGCCGACGATGACCGCGGTGCGTCCGCCGGCGAGACTGCGGGGCGCGATCCCCGCATGCTCGAGCGTCTCCCAGGCCACCTCCAGCAGCAGACGCTGTTGCGGATCCATCGATTCGGCTTCGCGGGCGCTGATGCCGAAGAAAGCCGCATCGAACTGATCGACCTGGTCCAGCAGTCCGGCGGGCGGAAGGTCGGCGGCGCGCTGCGTCGACGCACCGACCGCGTCCCGGCCCTCCAGCAGAAGCTGCCAGAATGCGTCGGGATTGCCGGCGCCGGGGAAACGGCATCCCATGCCGACGATCGCGATATCCGCGCGTGCTTCGACCGAGCCGGGCTTCTGGTCCGGCATGGCATTCCCGGCGCCGCTCAAATGGCGCGCCAGCAGCGAAATACTCGGAAAATCGTAGACGACGGTCGGGGAAACCGGCCGCCCGAGCCAGTCCTGCAACTCGCCCGAGAGCAGGATGGCGTCCTTCGAATCGAGCCCATGGACGCTGAACGGCGCGTCGGGGTCGATCTTGCCGGAAGCGATTCCCGACAGACGCGAGACACGCTCGATGCACCATTGCACCAGCGCTTGCGTGTCGCGTGGCGTGGCCGTCTGCGGGGCGGCCGGCGGCGCGGAGAACGCACGCCGCCACTCGCCCGCGATCGCGAGCCCCTGTTCATCGAGAAATGCCTGCCTGATCCGGCTCCGCTGGATTTTTCCGCTGGACGTGCGCAGGATCGTGGCGGGCTTCAACAGGACCGCCGCATACAGATCGACGTCGTGCGCTTCGGCGAGCGCGCGCCGGATCTCCGCGGCGACGGCTTCCGCATCCAGCGTGTTGAGCGCTTCCCGGCGCACTTCACAGGCGACAACGATCCGCTCCACGTTATCGACGCTGATCGAGAAAGCCGCCGATGCGTTCGGCGCGAGCGCGGGGTGGCTTCCCTCCGCGGTTTGCTCGAGATCCTGCGGGTAGTGATTGCGGCCGGCGACGATGATGAGGTCTTTCAAACGGCCGGTGACGAAGAGGTCCTCGCCCTCGACGAAACCGAGATCGCCCGTGCGCAGGTAACGCGCGTCATCGCCATCCAGCTTCGCGCGGAAAGTGCGCTCCGTTTCCTCGATACGGTTCCAGTAGCCGACGCCGACGCTCGGGCCGGTCAGCCAGATTTCGCCGATCCGGCCGGGCGCGCAGCGCGCGCCGGTATCCGGATTCACGATCTGCAGGCGATGCTCCGCCCAGGTCCGACCGCATGAGACCAGCGCGTGGCGCTTGCCTTGGTCGCTTCTCGTCGCCACGCCTTGTGCCAGGTCGTCGGCATCGTAGTCCGCCACGCGCGGCAGCGAGCGTGCCGGCTGACCGGAGATGAACAAGGTCGCCTCGGCCATGCCGTAGACCGGGCGCATGGTGTGCGCATGGAAGCCGCACGCGGCGAATGCGCGCGAAAAACGCGCCACCGACTCCGCGCGCACCGGTTCCGCGCCGTTGAATGCCACGCGCCAGCTGCTCAGGTCCAGTTGCGCGCGCGCTTCATCGGAGATTTTGCGCGCGCACAGGTCATACGCGAAATCCGGCGCGGCGCAATGCGTGCCGCGATACTTCGTGATGGCCTGCAGCCAGCGGATGGGCTTCTGTACGAACGCCGCGGGCGCCATCAGCACCGACAGCACGCCGAGATAGATCGGCAGCAGCACCTTCCCGAAAAAGCCCATGTCGTGAAACACCGGGAGCCAGCTGACAAACACCGCCGACGCATCGGCATCGCTCGCCTCGGCGATGACCGCCATATTGCTCAGGATGTTCGCGTGGCTGATCATCACGCCTTTGGGCGTACCGGTGGAGCCTGACGTGTATTGCAGCAGCGCCAGCGTCTGCGGCGTGATGTCCGGTGCGCGCCATTGTTCGGCCGGTGCGTCGAAGCGCTGGTCCGTCGCCAGGATCTTCAGTTCCAGCGTGTCGGAATAGCCGTCCGCGTGATGTGCGATGCCGTCGAGCGTGGCGGCGTCGGTCAGCGCGACGACCGGCCCGGCGTCGGCGACGATGGCCTTGAGACGGTCGGCGGGACGATGCCTGCGCGGCGGATAGGCGGGTACGCCGATCAGGCCGGCATACAGGCATCCCACCCATGCGCAGATGAATTCCAGCCCGGGCGGATAGACCAGCAGGACGCGGTCGCCCGGTTGCGCGATGTCTTGCAACCTGGCGGCGATGCTGCGCGCCCGCTTGTCCAGGTCGCCGAACGTGAGTCGAGTCAGTTCCGCTTCGCCGTTTTCGAGAAAAATGAACGCGGTCTTCTCCGGTTCGACCTTGCCGCGAAACAACAAAATTTCTGTAACAGTCCTGAATTTTGTATCGGGAAGCATGCTCAACCTTCGTTGTCTTCTAAACGTTGAATATCTCAGGACCGGTTGTGGCGATCCCGCCAAGCTCGCTTCACTGGACGGTATTGAAATTAGAGCATCGCTCTAATCCGACGTCTGCCCCGTAATCCAAGGACACGACGTTTCGCGCACTTGATCAATACGGCTTGCTATTGAGGTGCACGCTCGCGCTCGCTAACGGTCGTCCATTCCGTCGACGTCGGGCGCGTACGGGTCCAGCAGGGACACGACGACCTTGCGCTCGCCTTCGAACGGGTTGCGGCCATGCGCGAAGCGCATGTTGTCGACCAGCAGGACGTCGCCCCGTTGCCAGGGAAACGTGATCGCGCATTCGCGGAACGCGGTGCGGATCTGCTCGAGGTCGGCGGGATCGAATGGACTCCCGTCGCCATAGCTGGCATTGCGCGGAATTCGATCCTCGCCGAACAGGCTGACGATCGAACGGGCGAGCGATGTTTCCAGGTTCGAGAGATGGAACAGATGTGCCTGGTTGAAGAACACCCGGTCGCGGGTGGCCGGATGGTAGGCCACGCCCTGGTTGACCTGGGCGGTGCGCAACGTGTCGTCGTCGAGCCATTCGAGTTCGATGCCGTTGTCTGCGCAGAAGGCTGCGACCTGGCTGCGGTCGCTGGTCTGGAACACGGTTTCCCACGGAATGTCGACGTGCCGCCGGTAGTGCCTGACATAGCGGACCTGTTTCACCTCGAACTGATCCAGGATGCGCGGTCCGATCCTGCGGCTCACCTCCCGCATGTCGGCAATCGGCGTTTCGCCGCCGGTCGCGGCCGGCGTCAGGCAGCAGAATGCGACGCTCAGCGGCCAGCTGCGTTGGTACGCGTTTTCGCAATGCAGGGCGATCGTCTCGCTCGGCGGATACTCGGTTGCGGTGAAGATGCCGTTGCCGATCGAGGTGCGCGGCGTGGAACGATAGACGTAGTCGGACTGATGGACCGAAATCGCGTGAGCAAACGCTTCGAAGTCGCCCACGGATGAAACGTCGAAGCCACGAAACAGGAGTGCTCCCTGTTCCAGAAGCCGGGATTCGAGTGCCGCCCGGTTGTCCTTCACCGCCTGCGCGAGATCGCGCCTGTTCGACACGGGCTCCAGCAGCCACGGCGAGCTTCCGTCGGCAAGCAGCCTGCGTTCCGTCATGCCCTGCATCGTCAATAGTCCTTTCTTGTACGTGGATCACGGCGAAACCGATCGGGTCGCGCCGCAGTGCGGTTATGCACGGCACGCCGTTTCCACGGCATGCGCGAAGCGATTGAGAATCTCGTCGATATCCGCTTCCGAAACGATCAGCGGCGGCAGGAACCGGAGTACCGCGCCGTTGCGGCCGCCGGTTTCGATGACGAGCCCGTTTCGCAGGCAGTTCCGCTTGATGGCTTTTGCCCGTTCCGCATGGGGCGGGCCGGCTCGGCCATGGGTGCCGGGCACGACGACTTCGGCGCCGATCATCAGGCCGCGACCGCGTATCTGGCCCAGGCAGGGGAAGCGTTCGGCAAGCCCCTCGAGGCCGGCAACCAGGCGCTTGCCGACCTTGTCCGCGTGTGCCGAGAGATTCTCTCGTTCGACGATGCGCATGGTCGACAAGCCGGCGACCATCGCAATCTGGTTGCCTCGAAAGGTACCGGCATGCGCGCCGGGCGGCCAGGTGTCCAGGCGCTCGTCATAGACCACCACCGATAACGGATAGCCGCCGCCGAACGCCTTCGACAGCACCAGTACGTCGGGCCGGATGCCGGAATGTTCGACAGCGAACAGGGCGCCGGTTCGACCGAGTCCGGTCTGCACTTCGTCGACGATCAACGGGATTTCATGCCGCAGCGTCAGCTCGCGCAACTCGATCAACCAGGTGTCGGGGGCGGGGATGCAGCCCCCTTCGCCTTGCACGACTTCGACGATGACGGCCGCCGGTTTGGTGATCCCGCTCTCGGGATCGGACAGCACGGTCCGGATGTAGTTGATGCTGAGTTGATCGGTCGCCGAGCCGTCGGTGCCGAACGGGCAGCGAAAGGCATAGGGATAGGGCAGGAAATGAACGTCGCGTCCATTGCCGCCGGCCGACTTGGGCGTGAGGTTTCCCGACGCGGCGAGTGCACCGGCCGTCATGCCGTGGTAGGCGCCGTGGAACGCCATGATCGTCGGCCGGCCCGTATGGTGCCGGGTCAGCTTGATCGCCGCTTCGACACCATCCGCCCCACTGGGACTGCAAAACTGGATCTTGCCGGATTCGGCGATCTTCCCGGGCAGGAGCGAGAAGAGCTGCTCGACGAACGCGTGCTTGGCCGGCGTCGCCAGGTCGAGTGCCTGTTGCATCTGATCGGACGACAGAAACCGCATCACGGCTTCATTGACTTCCGGGTGATTATGTCCGAGTGCGAGCGTACCCGCATTCGACAGGCAGTCAATGTATTCCTGGCCCTCGGCGTCGCGTACGCGTATGCCCTTGGCATGGGTAAACAGCCGCGGGAAAGAAGTTGCGTAGGTTCGCGCGTTCGATTCGACCTGCTTCAGATACTCGAGTTTTTCCATGCGCGCGGATCCGGCTTGCGAGGCGGATTGATGGACACTGGCGCACGAGAATCGCTTCATCCTGGCCAATGATGTTTAACGGTACGACCGGATTGGAGCATGGTCGCCGTATCACGTCTGTCACGTGAAAATGGGACATCGTCCATGCGACGTCACCCCCTCATGCCATTGCCTCCCGAGCATCGAAGCGGGGTGTCCGGACGCGGCGTCACGCAGGGAGGGTCGAGCAGAAATAATCGATGGTCCGCCGGAGCCCCGCTTCGAGCCCGATCGTCGGCTCCCAGTCGAGGTGGGCGCGTGCGAGGCTGATGTCGGGGCAACGTTGTGTCGGATCGTCCTTCGGCAGCGGACGGAAGACGAGCCGCGACTTCGAGCCGGTCAGGCGCAAGATGATCTGCGCCAGTTCGCTGACCGCGATCTCGTGCGGATTGCCGAGGTTGATCGGGCCGGTGAGGTCCGCGGGCGTGGCCATCATCCGGATCAAGCCGTCGACCATATCGTCGACATAGCAGAATGCCCGGGTCTGATTGCCGTCGCCATACAGCGTGATGTCCTCGCCGCGCAGCGCCTGCACGATGAAGTTGGACACCACGCGGCCGTCGTTGGGATGCATGCGCGGCCCGTACGTGTTGAAGATGCGTACCACCTTGATGCGTACGTTCTGCTGGCGGTGATAGTCGAAGAACAGGGTCTCCGCGCAGCGTTTGCCTTCGTCGTAGCAGGCGCGCGGCCCGAGCGGGTTGACGTTGCCCCGGTAACTCTCCGGTTGCGGATGCACATCGGGGTCGCCGTACACCTCGCTCGTCGAGGTTTGCAGAACGCGCGCATGCGTGCGCTTGGCGAGCCCCAGCATGTTGATCGCGCCCATCACGCTGGTCTTGGTGGTCTGCACGGGATCGAATTGATAGTGGATCGGCGAAGCCGGGCAGGCGAGGTTGTAGATCTCGTCCACCTCCACGTACAACGGAAAGGTGACGTCGTGGCGCAGCGCCTCGAAGTTCGGGTTGCCGAGCAGCGCAGCCACGTTCTGCTTCGTGCCGGTGAAATAGTTGTCGACGCACAATACGTCGTGACCGAGTTCGACGAGGCGCTCGCAAAGATGCGAACCGAGGAAACCCGCGCCACCTGTTACGAGGATTCGCTTTCGATTACGTTGCACAATGGCACTCCAAGTATCGCGCGCCGGGAAGCGACGCGGCCTCCCGGCTTGCTTGACCGGCCCGCGGCTCCGGCATGGGAGCGGATCAGGCGCGCGGGCCTTTTCATTCGACGATCACGGCACCGGCCGGCACGCCGATCGCGAGGATCGGCCCGTCATGCCTGCAGTGCGCTCGGCGCGGCGTGTTCCGCGCGCCGCAGGCGGGCCGCGATGACGCCGGCCATCGTCCGCATTTCGTTTCTCAAAAAGAAATGATCCCCTTCGATGACGTGAAAATCGAAGCGCCCGGTCGTCGCGGCGCCCCAGCCCGCAACGGCATCGACAGGGACCTCGTTGTCCCCCCGGCCCGCGAACGCGGTGATGTCCACCGCCAGCCTGGGCCCGGGCACGGGCCGGTGGTTTTCGATCAGCGTGAAATCCGCACGCAGCGCCGGCATCAGCAGCGCCATCAGTTCGCTGTTGTCCAGCACCGCCTTCGGTGTGCCGCCCATCTCGCGCAGCGCATCGATGAAGGCGCGGTCGTCCAGCGCCTGCATGCGCCGATCGTGGCGCTCCTGGCCCGGTGCGGCACGCGCGCTCACGAACAGATGCCGCAGGTTCGGCCGTGCGTGGGCGGGAAGCCGCAGCGCCAGTTCGGCGGCAATGGCCGCGCCCATGCTGTGTCCGAGCAGGGCGAAGGGACGATCGAAGCAGTTGTCCAGGTCGCACAGCAACGTGTCGACCAGCGTCGACATGTCTCGTACGGCAGGCTCGGACAGGCGAATGCCTCGGCCTGCAAGTTCATGACGGTGCACTTCGATGCCGGGCAACGACGCTTGCAGCGCACGATAGACGGCGGCCGAACCGCCCGCATAGGGAAAACAGATCAGGCGCATGCGAGCGGGTACTCGAGCGGCGCATCGGCTGCCGGCGCACAGGCGATCGCGCTGTGGAAATTCACGTGTTCGGTGTTTTTCACCATTCAGGTTCCAGTCATTGTTGCCATGACGATGCGTCGGCAATCCTCACTTGGAGAGCAACGGGCACGGCAGCGACGCGCGCGTTGGTTCAAACGTCGATAGCCGGTTCGTGATCGCTGTACACAAGCAGTGCGTCAAGCACATCGGAAGCCATCGAAACGTTGATTGGCTTCATGAAAATTCAAGGTGCGCGCCGCCCGGATCCGGCATACGCCCGATCCGGTTGGGCATGAGTTAAACATGCGGCCGCGCGGATGTATGTCGTAGGAAGAGGGGACGCGCGTAGTCGGCCATGTCGAACCCATCCCTATCTGAATGGATGGCGGCGCGCAGACACCACGGAACGCCCGATTCATTTCCGGCTGGTGTACCGGTTTCACGCGCGCAGGTTGAAGTGCGCCGCGTCCAATCCGCTTGCTCGCGATCGCGCAGTTGGTTATTCTGATGCGCATGACCCATTCGCAAACCCGTTCGATTATTTGCGCCGCAATGTTGCCGGCGGGATAGCGATCGACTGAATGGATATCGTCAAAACCCGCCCGGAAGGCGGGTTTTTCGCTTTCTGGGCGTTCGAGGGAGAGCCTGGAAATGCAGACAGCGAAATCATTTCATGCGACCGCATCGGACGATGCCGTGTTGCTCCACATGGTATGCGGCAAGATCGCGTCCGGAAAATCGACGCTCGTCGCGCGGCTCGCGAGCGCCGGGCCGGTCGTTTCGATCAGCGAGGATGCGTGGCTCGCGCAGCTCTATCCGGGCGAGATCCTGTCGATCGACGACTATGTCCGGTGCGCGAAGCGCGTCGGCAACGTGATTGCCGATCAGGCTCGCGCGGTGCTGCAGGCCGGCGTGTCGGTGGTGCTCGATGTGCCGTTCAATACCGTCGCCGCGCGTGCATGGGGGCTCGTCGTTTCTCGGGCCGCCGGCCGCGACCATCGACTGCATTACCTCGACGTCAGCGATGCCGTTTGCAAGGCGCGGTTGCACGCACGCAATGCGCGAGGCGACCATCCGTTCCAGGCATCGGATGCCGAGTTCGAACGGATCACGCGGTACTTCGTCGCGCCGGCTGCGACGGAAGGGCTGAACATCGTGGCTTATGACGAAGCCGGTTCCGTCAGACTGTCTTCGTAAATGAGGTGCGGCAGCGTGGAGAACATCGAATATCCGTCTGAAACACTCGATCTGCCGATGGTGCAGGTTCCCGCCGGGACCATCGCATTGAGGGACGACCGGATCGGCCGCACCTGGTGCGTCGAATTGCAACGCTTTGCGATTGGCCGCTATCCGGTAACCCAGGCGCAATATGCGGCGGTAACGGGGCTATCGCCGTCGTCGCATGTCGGCGCGCAATGCCCGGTGGAAAACGTATCGTGGATCGATGCCGTCCGGTTCTGCAACCGGCTGTCGAC
Organism: Burkholderia sp. HI2714; assembly: GCF_002223085.1. NCBI lineage: Bacteria > Pseudomonadati > Pseudomonadota > Betaproteobacteria > Burkholderiales > Burkholderiaceae > Burkholderia > Burkholderia sp. HI2714. Next base: position 234,223 of record NZ_NKFM01000062.1, read on the forward strand.
GGCCGACGGTCTGCCTTGCGGTTACGAAATCGGCGAAGACGGCACGAGCGCCTTCCCGATTCCGGGCAGCAACGGCTACCGGCTGCCCACCGAAGCGGAGTGGGAGTACGCCTGCCGCGCGGGAACGCAGGGCTCGAGGTATGGCGAACTCGATGCCATCGCGTGGTACCGGGACAATTCCGGCGGCCGCACGCACGACGTCGGCCGGAAACAGCCCAATGGCTGGGGGCTGCACGACATGCTGGGCAACGTGTGGGAGTGGTGCGCGGATCAGTACGACCCGGCGGTCTACGGTTCGTATCGCGTGTTTCGCGGCGGGGGCTGGGCCGATGTCGAGCGGGGCTGCCTTGCGACGAATCGCCGTCGCAGCCATCCGACCTTTGCAATCGACGATCTCGGGTTTCGCGTTGCGCGGTCGCCTGATGCGGGGGATGGGCGACTCGCGCCCGCGGTGCGTGGATCGCCCGGAGATTGACGGCGCTGGCCGCGTTGCGCAGCGTCGCCCCGTTGCCGCCAGAGGGAGCCCGGCGCACAATACCCCCGGAAATTTCTTCGGAGGCTGTCCGACATGGCCAAGTTCCAGCCCGATGGATGGCACACCGTCACGCCCCGGATCGTCGTGCCGGATCCGCACAATCTGATCGAATTCATCCGAACGGTATTTCACGCGCAGGGCGAGTACCGCCCGGGGCTGCCCGCGGAAATCAGGATCGGTGATTCCGTCGTGATGATCAGCGGGGAAGATGGCCTGCGTGAGCCGATGCCGGCATTCCTGTACGTGTATGTCGAGGATACCGACCTGACCTATCGGCGGGCGCTTGCAGCGGATGCGACCCCGCTCGAAGCCCCCGCCGACATGCCGTACGGCGACAGGCGGGCGATGGTGAAGGATCCGTGGGGGAATCGATGGCAGATCGCGACGCATCAGCGCGACCTGTCGGTTGATGAGATTCGTTCGAGGCTGGCGAACGGCGGCTAGATACCCGTCCGGGTGCGTCGAAGTGATCAGGATGCCTTGCTTCCCGCCCAGGTGATCATCGGCATTGCTTCGCGCCCCCGTCACGTACCGCTTCGCCGCTGCGCCTGTCGCAATCGTCAAGATTCACGTCGCGTGCAGATAAAACCTCCCCGTTCCCGCCGCCGTTAACCCGTTCGCAGCCCATGCGCCCCGTGTTGCGACGCGGCGCGCGTCTTTCGTGATCCGGAATCCACATCCGCCGCTGGCCGTGCCCGGCCGGCGCAAGGGAACGTCATGCGAAAACAACTCACTATCCGTGGTGGCCTCGTTGCGACCATCGCCGGCTATACCGTGCTGCTCGTGCTGGTGGTCGGCGCGTGCATCGCGGCCCTCTATATGGGCAACGGTTCGCTCGAGGCGATGTACCGCGACGACACCGCGTCGCTGCTGCACCTGAAGACCAGCTCCGAGCGGATGCTCGTGCTGCGCGAACGCATGAGCGACGTCGCGCAGATCATCAGCGCCGGCCGCTCGGGCAAGGACGAGATCGCGAAACTCCGCACGCTCCTCAAGCAGAGCAACGACGAACTGGATGCCTATGCGGGTCTGCACGCGCGCAACGCCGACGAGCAGGCGCTGTTCGACACGCTGCAGAATCGCCGTCGGGCGTTGCTCGACCGCGTGTTCCTGAAGGCGCTCTCGCAGCTCGACGGCGACGACGGTTTCGGCTTCCTCGACACGCAACGTACCGCACCGCCCGAGCTGTTCGCCGCCTACCAGGAGGCGATCGATGCGCTCGAGGCGTTCCAGGTGGCGCGCGAAAAGGCGCGCTATGAGGCGGCCGGCGTGCAGTTCCACCGGATCGTGTGGGGGATGGCGGCGGTCGCGGCCTTCGCACTCGTCGTCGGCTTTTTTGCGCAGCGTGTGCTCGCGAAGGCGATCATCGAGCCGATCAAGCTCGCGGTCGACCAGTTCGAGAAGATCTCGAAAGGCGACCTGACCGGAACGGTCGTCGTGCCCGGCGAGAACGAGATGGCCTATCTGCTGCATGCGCTGAAGCGGATGCAGGATGGCCTCGTCGACACCGTGAACCAGGTGCGCGCGAGCACGGAGACGATCGTCGGCGACGTCCGCACGATCGCGAGCGGCAACGTCGACCTGTCGGCGCGCACCGAGCAGCAGGCCGTATCGCTGCAGCAGGCGGCGGCGAGCGTCGAGCAACTGACGGCGGCCGTGCGCCAGAACGCTGACAACGCGCGCGATGCGCGCACCTATGTCGAAGGCGCGGCCGGCATCGCGTCGCGCGGTGGGGAGGCGATGCAGCGCGTGGTCGAGACGATGTCGGCGATTTCACTCAGTTCCACGCGGATCTCCGGGATCGTCGGCGTGATCGAAAGCATCGCATTCCAGACCAACATCCTTGCGTTGAACGCTGCCGTCGAAGCCGCGCGCGCCGGCGAGCAGGGGCGCGGCTTCGCGGTCGTCGCGACCGAGGTGCGCGGGCTCGCGCAGCGCTGTGCGTCGGCGGCGAAGGAGATCCGCGAACTGATCGGCCATGCCGCGCAGCGTGTCGAAGACGGCAGCGGGCTCGTCGCACGGGCCGGTTCGGCGATGGCCGAACTCGTCACGGCGGTCGAGCGCGTCAATACGATCATGAACGAAACCAGCCACGCGTTCGAGGAGCAATCGTCGGGTATCGAACAGGTGAACGCCGCGGTCATCCAGATGGAGCAGACGATGCAGCGCAATGCCGCGCTGGTCGAGGAGGCCGCGGCCGCGGCGCTGTCGCTCGACGAACAGGGCGCTCGGCTGAGTGCGGCGGTTGCGCAATTCCGTTTGCGTGACGAGGCGCTCGCCTGATGCACCGATGCGGGCACCGGAGCTGGATCGTCGGGTCGGACTGATGGCCAACGCGGTGCATCGGTGTCGGAGCGGCACATTTCCGGTGCGGACTTCCTGACTGCCGATGTCGACGCGATCCATGCACCGGCGCGGTGAAGCACGACGATCGCCGAACCCGATGCGACGCTGTCTGCGTTCAGGGCTCGCGACGCAGCACGGCGTCGCCGCGATCCTTGTCGGTCAAGGCGGACGAGAAATTTCTCGAACGTTCTCCACAGGGTTATGCACGGAAATTGTGGATAACTCGAGGGGCGAACGGCAGTCGACAAATTCCCGAGCGCGCGTGTCGCCATGTGACATCACATACGGCGAATTGCTTTGCTGGAATGATCGTTTAGTGGCTGTCGCGGATGGGAATAGCATGAAGATCCCCTCGATTGGCCGCCGTATGCGTGGCCAGTCATTGCGACCGTATCGGCCCGACATGACGACACTGAACGACTATCTCGAACAAAAGCGCGACGCGTGGCTCGCGAAAAAGGAAGCCGCCCGCAGCAATCCGGAACTCAAGGCCACCTCGCTGAAAGCGACCGTGCGCGCGCTGGGCCGCAGCGGCGTGCGGGAGATCCGCATTCGCGACTTCCAGGTGATCAGCGACAGCCCGCCCGATTTCGCGGGCTACAACCTCGGGCCGGCGTCGCCGGAGCTGCAGCTCGGCGTGCTGGGCAGTTGCCTGACGCACATCACGCTGATTCAGGCCGCGGAGCGCGGCCTGAAGATCGATTCGATCAAGGTCGAAGTGACCGGCGACCAGCATCCGCTCGCGCAGCAACCGGGCTTCGAGCATGTGCCGGTGTTCCCGCACAACCTCCGCTACACGCTCGACATCGTCTCGCCCGAACCGCCGGAGACGATTCGTGCACTGCATCAGGCGGTCGAGGCCCTGTGCCCGATCTTCAACCTGCTGCGACTGCCGCAGACGATCGACGGCGAGTTGCGGCATACGCACGGTTGAAGTGCGCCGGTGCATCGCAGCAGGTCACGTCGCTGACGGGCGAGCGGGCGCGCGATACCCCGCGCACCTTTTCGGGGCGCCGGTACGACTGCGATCCCTGTCGCGCCGGCCTTCCATGACGGATGCATCGCCCCGGCGCTGAACGCGTGCCGAATCGGGGCCGGGCGACGCCGGTCGTGAATCGGCCGGCGCGAAGTCAGGCTGCGGAGGCGTGAAGGTCGCGCGTTCGGCGCTTCGTCTCGTCGGCACGATCCTGAAGCTGCTGGAATGCGTCCAGCAGCCGCGCGCGCAGCACGGCCAGCGCCGGGTCGCGCCGATCGCGCGGCCGGGCAACCTCGACGTGGATCTCGTCGTCGATGCGGCCGGGGTTGGGCGCGAGCATCAGTACGCGATCGCCGAGATACAGCGCTTCATCCAGATTGTGCGTGACGACGATCGCGGCCGTCCGGTGCCGCTCGACGACATCGAGCAGCAGCGTCTGCAACCGCATCCGGGTGATCGCATCGACCGCGCTGAACGGCTCGTCGAGCAGCAGCAGGTCCGGCTCGCCGAACAGCCCGCGCGCGATCGCCGCGCGCTGGGCCATCCCGCCCGACAACGTGGCCGGCAGTTGCCGTGCGACCCCGGCCAGGCCGACTTCGTCGAGCAGCCGTGTGACGGCCGGCTCGCGCCCGCCGCGCGGGCCGGCCGCAAAGCCGACGTTGTCCGCGATCGACAGCCACGGCAGCAGCCGCGGCTCCTGGAAGATCACGCCGGCGCGCGGGGACGGGCCGTCGAGCGCGATGCCGCCGAGTTTCACGCTGCCGCGGAAATCCGTATCGAGACCGGCGACGATCCGCAGCAGCGTGCTCTTGCCGCAACCGCTCGGGCCGACCACGCAGACAATCTCGCCGCGCGCGACCTGCAGCGGGAGGTCGGCGAGGATCGTGCGATCGCCGTAAAGCTTGCGGGTGATGCGCACGTCGAGCAGCGGTGTCGCGGTGCGCGCCGCCGTGTGTGTAGAAGAACGCGTGCTCATGCCGACCCTTTACGTGGCGTGTGGTCGAATGCGTCGCGCCAGCCGAGCCAGTGCGACTCGATGCGCGCCATCGCGCCGTCGGTCAGCTTGCCGAGCAACGCCAGCAGCAGGATCGCCCCGAACACGAGATCGGGGCGCCCGGTTTCGCGGCCGTCGCTCAACAGGAAGCCGAGCCCGCGCGTGGCCGCGATCAGCTCCGCGGCGACCATGAACATCCACGCGAGACTGAGGCCGGTGCGCAAGCCGGTGACGATCTGCGGCAGCGCGGCCGGCAGCAGGATGCGACGGAACAGCGCGAACGGGCCGAGCCGGTACACCGCGCCGAGTTCGACGAGCTTGCGGTCGACGTCGCGAATGCCGGCGACCACCGCGAGGTGGACCGGGAAGAAGGCGCCAATGGCGATCAGCGTGATCTTCGGTGCTTCGTCGATGCCGAGCCACAGCAGCAACACCGGCACCCACGCGAGCGACGGAATCGCGCGCAGCGCCTGGAACGTCGGTTCGAACAGCGCGTCGATCCGGCGGCTCAGGCCCATCGCCGCGCCGACCACGAGCGCGAGTCCGGCGCCCGCCGCAAACCCCGCCGCGACCCGCAGCGTACTCGCGCCGACATGGCGCGCCACGCGCGTGACGCCGAGGCGGGCGAGCGTGTCGAGAATCTCGCTCGGCGCCGGGACGAGATGATTCGGCAGCCAGCCCTGCCGCACGACGACCTCCAGCAACGCGAGCGCCGCGAACGGCAGCGCGAGGCCCGCGATCCTCCACCGGCGAAGCGGATCGCGCCGGCTGGCGGGTGGCGAAGCGGGGCGACGGGGCGCGAGCGTGTCGTCGCGGGCAGCGGTGTCGGTCATGGGCGGCAGCCTCAGCGCGATGCGTCGACGAGCGGGCGTGCGAACGACGGATCGATCAGCGTATCGACGATCTTCGCGGGATCGACGCCGGGCTTGGTCAGCTGTTCGGCCGTCAACACGGGGGCGGCCGCCTTCAGCGCCGCGCGCTGGGTGTCGCCCGGAACGGGATCGCTGAAATCGTTGCGCTGCAGCTGCAGTTTCGCCACCGGCAGCGATACCTTTGATTCGTCGGCGACGATCTGCGCGGTGTCGGCCGGATGCGCGACGATCCACTGCCGCGCGCGATCGTAGACCTTCAGTACGCGCGTGACCGCCTGCGGGTACTGGCTGGCGAATGCGTCGCGGACGTTCAGGAAACCATAGGTGTTGAACGCGACATTGCGGTAGAGCAGCCGCGCGCCGTCGTCGAGCTGCGCCGCGGCCATGTGCGGATCGAGGCCGGCCCACGCGTCGACCTGGCCGTTCGCGAGGGCGGTGCGCCCGTCCGGATGCTGCAGGTTGACGATCTCGACGTCGTCGCGGGTCAGGCCGATCGTGTGCAGCGCGCGTAGCGTGAACAGGAACGGATCGGTGCCGCGCGTCGCGGCGATTTTCTTGCCCTTCAGGTCCGCGAGCGAGCGGATCGGCGAGTCCTTGCGGACCACCAGCGCGGTCCACTCGGGGCGGGAGAACACGTAGACCGTATGGATCGGGTTGCCGTTCGCGCGCGCGAGCACCGACGCGAGACCTGCGGCGGACCCGAAATCGACCGCACCGCTGTTCAGGTATTCGAGCGCACGATTGCTGCCCAGGCTCAGCACCCAGCGAACCGACGTGCGGTCGGCCTTGAATTCGTCTTCGAGCCAGCCGAAGTGGCGGATCACCAGGCTCTCCGGTGAGTAGTACGCGTAGTCGACGCGGATCTCCGCGGGCGTCGCGGCGCGTGCGTGCACCGAGACGAGGCCGGCGAACGCGGCAACGACGAGGGCCGCGGATTGCCACGCGCGGGACCAGGACAGCTTCATCGGGGATTCTCCGGAAGGGCGGCAAGGTGCCGCGAACAGGCAGGGTGACCGGCCAATGTAACGAAGCACCGGCGATCCGTGAACGAAGAAATCCGCGATTGAACATGCGCGCTGCTGCTAAGCGCGCACGGCGAGAAACTTAATGACGCGGGCCGATTAATTTATCGATTTATATCGCTTGGGATAATCGGAACCGGAGAACAGAATGCCTGCTGCCGGAACGTGATGGCGTCGCGTGTCGAGCGGCGCGTGGCCGCACAGGGTCCCTGTCGATCGCGAATCAATACGCCCGAAATACGCCCCACTTCCGGCTCCATGCGGACATCGCCGGTCATTCGGCGTAAAACTAAGGAATGCGATGAGTTCGATCGACCTGAACGCCGTCACCCCGGTATCCTCACCCATTCGCTCGGCAAGCGACGTCGCGCGCCTGATCAACACGGTGGACAGCTCGGTCAGCCATGCCCGGATGATCGTGCTGCTGGCGCTCGGCGGCGTCTTTCTCGACGCGTACGACCTGACGACGCTGTCCTACGGGATCGACGACGTGGCGCGCGAGTTCGGCCTGACACCGGCGCTGACCGGGCTGGTCGGGTCGGCGATCATGATCGGCACGATCTTCGGCAGCCTGATCGGCGGTTGGCTGACCGACAAGATCGGCCGCTATCAGGTGTTCATGGCCGACATGCTGTTTTTCGTGGTCGCGGCGATCGCGGCCGGGCTGGCGCCGAACGTCTGGGTGCTGATCGGCGCGCGCTTCGTGATGGGGCTCGGTGTCGGCATCGACCTGCCCGTCGCGATGGCGTTTCTCGCGGAATTCTCGAAGTTCAACGGCCGCGGCAACAAGGCGTCGCGGCTCGCGGCGTGGTGCCCGATGTGGTACGTGGCGTCGTCGGTCTGCTTCCTGCTGATCTTCGGGCTGTATTTCCTGTTGCCCGCCGAGCATGCGGGATGGCTGTGGCGGGCGTCGCTGATCTTCGGCGCGGTGCCGGCCCTCGTCATCATTCTGTTCCGGAACCGGTTCATGAACGAATCGCCGCTGTGGGCCGCGAACCAGGGTGACCTGGCCAACGCCGCGCGGATTCTGCGCGAGTCGTACGGGATTCATGCACACGAAGCAGAGGACGCCCGACGCGCGCCGAGCCGGCCGCCCGTGCGCATTCGCGTGCTGTTCCAGCGGCCGTACCTGGGGCGCACGATCGTCGCCAGCGTGATGAACCTGTGCATCCCGTTCGAATACACGGCGATCGCCTTTTTCCTGCCGTCGATCCTGTCGCAGTTTCTCGGCGCGGGCGTGTTCGAAACGATCGCGGCGTCGCTGGCGCTGAACGTGCTGTTTGCGTTCACCGGCGGCTTGCTGGGCATGCGCCTGGCCCATCGCCATGCGTCGCGTCGCGTCGTGTCGCGATCGCGGGGTTCGCGCTCCAGTTCGTCGCGCTCGTGGCGCTCGCGTTGGCAGGGCATCCGCATGGCGCGCTCGCGATCGGCTTCGTGCTGTTGATGCTCGGCACCTGGCTGTTCGCCGAAGGGTTCGGGCCCGGCGCGCAGATGATGATCTACCCGACGCTGTCGTATCCGGCGGCGATCCGCGGCACCGGCGTCGGCTTCGGGCGTTCGCTGTGCGGCATCGGCCAGGCGCTCGCGCTGTTCGTGCTGCCGATCCTGCAGGCGCGGCTCGGCACGGACATGTTCTGGATCGTCGCGATCAGCGCCGCCACGCCGATCGTGTTCCTGCTGATCGTGCGTTATGAGCCGACGGCGCGTGATATCGACGACGACGGCGCTGTTTGAACGCGGTCGAGGTCGCTCGTCGTCGGGGAAACGCGCGCACGGCGGGTGCGCGCGTCGTCGTTGGTGGCCGCAGCCGCACGGTTCGCCCGCTCGATGGACGAGCACGGAAGCAGCGCCCGCATCGGGTGTCGAGTGAGGGAGAGGGGGCGATTAGGTGGCGGGCTGCCGGGCGAGCGGCGGCCCGACGCACCGGCTCCTGCTCATCGTGAAGCCGGCCGGCCCGCATGCGGGCCAACCGGCCGACACAGGGTCGTCACGCGTAGGCAGCCACCTGTTCGGCATCGCGCTTGACCTGCTCGATGTCGCGATACTGCGCGGCCGGATGCTCGTCCGGCAGCCGCGCCGACCCGCCGAACAGTTTCTCGCGCAGCGTGCCCGGCGCATAGCCGGTCGGATACACACCGCGCCGCTGCAGCTCGGGGACGAGATGACGCACGACATCCTCGAAGGTTTCGTGCGCCACCGCATACGCGAGGTTGAAGCCGTCCACGTCGGTGGCGGCGACCCATTCCTGCAGGATGTCCGCGACGGTCGCGGCCGAGCCGACGAACACCGGGCCCAGGCCACCGATGCCGCCCCAGGCCGCCAGTTCCTCGATCGTCCACGCGGTGTCGCCGCCGGCGAGGTGCTCGACCGCCGACACGATCGCATTCGTTTCGACGCGCCGGACGGGATCGTTCGGCGCGTACTGGCCGAAATCGATGCCGGTCCAGCCGGACATGAACACCAGTGACCCGTCGTACGACACGTACTTGCGGTATTCGTCGAACTTGGCCTGCGCCTTCTCGTCGGTTTCGTCGACGATCACGGTGACGAGGTTATAGATCAGGACCTTGCTCGCGTCGCGCCCGGCGGTCGCGGCCTGCGCGCGCACGTCGGCCACGTAGCGCGCGAGCTGCGGGCGGGTCGGCGCGGCGACGAACACGCATTCCGCGTGCTGCGCGGCGAACGCCTTGCCGGGGCCGGACGCGCCGGCCTGGAACAGCACCGGCGTGCGCTGCGGCGACGGCTCGCACAGGTGGTAGCCGGGCACGTCGAAGAAGCGGCCCTTGTGGCCGATCTCGTGCACCTTCTCCGGATGCGTGAACACGCGGCCGTCGCGATCGCGCACGACCGCGCCGTCTTCCCAGCTGCCCTCGAACAGCTTGTACAGCACCTCGACGTATTCGGCCGCGACCGCATAGCGGTCGTCGTGCGTGCGCAGGCCGTGATCGCCGATGTTCTTCGCGCCGCTTTCGAGGTAGGACGTGACAATGTTCCACGCGAGCCGGCCCTTCGTGTGATGGTCGGCGGTCGACAGCCGGCGTGCGAACGTGTACGGGTGCTCGAACGTCGTCGACGCGGTGATGCCGATGCCGAGATGCTCGGTCGCCATCGCGATCGGCGCGGCGAGCTGCAGCGGATCGTTGACCGGGATCTGCGCGGCCTGGTGCAGCGCGTGGTAATTGCTGCCCTTGTAGACGTCGTAGTAGCCGATCACGTCCGCGATGAAGATCGCGTCGAAAATCCCGCGTTCGAGCACGCGGGCGAGGTCGGTCCAGTAGTCGAGATCCTTGTATTGCCACGACCGGTCGCGCGGATGGGCCCACAGCCCGGGCGACTGATGGCCGACGCAGTTCATCTCGAAGGCATTGAAGCGGATGGTCTTGCTCATCGGGCGGCTCCTGTCTCTCCATGCGTGCTCGTGTTTGAACTCGCACCCGGGCCGTTGCCGATCTGCCAGACGAACGGCGGCGTGCGCCCGTTGATGATCCAGTCGCCGACGATCCGCGCCTTGTACACGAGCGGGTTGTGCGACGACACGGTGCGCGCGTTGCGCCAGTGACGATCGAGTGCCGTCGTGCTGCGGGTCGCCGACGCACCGAGCGCGTCGAACAGACGCGTCGCCGCGCGCAATACGAGGTCCGACACGACGAGCTGGCTTTGCGCGGATTCGATCTCGGCCGCGACGTTCGCATCGTGCTCGGTCGCCTCATCGCCGCCGAAGTGCGCTTCGTAGGCCCGTTGCAGCGGCTGCGCGGCGCGCAGCGCGAGCGCGTCGGCCGCATAGGCCCACGACGCGATCTCGCCGATCACCTGCTGCAGCTGCGCGTCGTCGGCCGCGCGCGGGGCGTTGCCGTGGCTGTATACGCGGGTGCGGCGGCGCACCAGGTCGCCCGCGTCGCGCACGATCGCGTGGCCGATGCCGGCCAGCGTCGCGACGTGGAAGAGCTGGTAGAACGCCGTCTGGTACTTGAAGCGTCGCGCGAAGTCGATCACGTCCCGTGCGTCGACCGCCGCGTCTTCGAAGCGCGTGGTGCCGCTGCCGGTCGTCGTCTGGCCGAAGCCGTCCCAGTCGTCTTCGCGGATCACGCCGGGCTGCGCGGTCGAAACGGCGACGATCACGTCGCTGCCGTCGTCCGCGCGTTGCGCGAACACGTCGATCCAGTCGGCGAACAAGCTGCCGGTGCTGTAGAACTTCCGGCCGTTCAGCACGAGCCGGCCGTTCTTTTCCGACACCTTCGTGATGGTCTGGCCGAGCGCCACGTCGCCGGTTTCCGTCCACGCATTGCCGACGAGCTGGCCGCTCGCGAAGCGGTCGAACCACGTCTGGCGATCGGCGCCGGGCGGCGCGTTCAGCCAGTCCTCGACGAACGCGAAGTGCCCGCGCAATGCCTGCGGCAGATTGGAATCGGCGGTAGCGAGTTCGGTCAGCAGCCGGAACAGCTGCGGCAGCGACGCACCGGCGCCGCCGTCGCGCACCGGCAGCCGCACGGCGCCGAAGCCGGCGGCCTTCAGCCAGCCGATCGCCTCGTGCGGCAGCTCGCGGCGGCGTTCGCGTTCCGCGGTGCCGGCCGCGATGCGTTCGAAGATCGGCCTGAAGCGGCTGGCAAGCGCGTCATAGTCGGTGCCGGTGGAAAGTTCGGTTGCTGCGGGAGACGAAGTCATGCGGAGGTCCTTGAAAGGCGGGGCCGTCGATGCCGGCAGGCCAGTATAGGAAGCAGGCTTCCGACGATCCAATAACGGATTCGTACATCGTTATCGTCATCGGGCATTACGCGGGCGAGGCGGCGTGGCGTCGATGCCGGGGCGTCGATTTCGTCGCTGACGCGCGGTTTATCGTGAGCGATGTGCCGTTTCGTTTGTCATGCGAAGGAATATCGTTGTGCGAATCGCTCGGTTTGCCGGCGCGCGGGGCGCTGCTAGATTGAATGTTTTCGTCAATCAGCAGGAGAGCCCGATGTCAGAGACGAGCGCCACGATCCAGGAACGGCCGGCCGATACGCAACCGCAGGCGGCCCGCGTGATCGCCGACGACGCGCAGGCCATCGCGGCCGCGCATGCACTTGCGCAGCGGCTCGCGGAAGGGGCGGCCGAGCGCGACCGGGAGCGCCGGCTGCCGCGTGACGAGATCGAATGGTTCTCGCAGTCGGGGCTGTGGGCCATCACCGTGCCGAAGGCATACGGCGGCGCAGGCGTGTCGCACGTGACGCTGACGGAGGTGGTGAAGATCGTCGCGGCGGCCGATCCGTCGCTCGGGCAGTTACCGCAGAATCATTTCGGGCTGGTCGACGTGATCGCACTGACCGGCACCGATGCGCAGAAGCGCCATCTGTTCTCGGAAGTGCTGAGCGGCAAGCGGTTCGGCAACGGCTTTTCGGAGAAGGGCACGAAGCACGTGCTCGACCTGAAGACGCGCGTGCGGCGGGACGGCGACGATTACGTCGTCGACGGCACCAAGTTCTATTCGACCGGGGCGCTGTTCGCGCATTACGTGCCGGTGCTCGGCCTCGACGACACGGGCCACGCGTGGCTCGCGTACATTCGCCAGCCCGCGCCGGGGCTGACCGTGATCGACGACTGGTCGGGGTTCGGGCAACGGACCACCGCGAGCGGCACCGTCGTGCTCGACAACGTGCGCGTGCCGGCGTCGCATGTACTGCCGGCGCAGCGCGTGTCGGACCTGCCGACGCTGAACGGCCCGCTGTCGCAGATCATCCAGGCCGCGATCGACGCGGGCATCGCGAAGGCCGCGCTCGACGATACGCTGGCGTTCGTGCGCTCGCGCACGCGGCCATGGGTCGACAGCGGCGTCGAGCGGGCAGCCGACGATCCGCTGACGATTCGCGAGATCGGCCATCTTCACATCCAGCTGCATGCGGCGGAGGCGCTGCTCGAGCGCGCGGCGCGTACGCTCGACGAGATCGCGGCGCGCGGCGACGTGACCGAGGACGATGTCGCACGCGCGTCGGTGGCGGTGGGCGAGGCGAAGGTGCTGACGACGGAAATCGCGCTGCTCGCGGGCGAGAAGCTGTTCGAGCTGGCCGGCACGCAGTCGACGCTGGCCGAGCACAACCTCGACCGGCACTGGCGCAATGCACGCACGCATACGCTGCACGATCCGGTGCGGTGGAAATATCACCTCGTCGGCAACTACTACCTGAACGGCGTGCGGCCGGCGCGCCATGCGTGGAATTGAACGCGTGGCGATCGTGGTGTCATGGCTCGGTGAGGGTTGAACGTGTCGCCGCGCTCGGACGCATTCACACGATCATGCGCGAACCCGGCATTGCCTTCGTCGAAGCGCAATTGCCGGGTATCGGGCAGGTGAATGTTGCACGGGGCGCTTACTGCACCGGCGCGGCGATGCGATGAAGCCGTCGCATCCCCGTGAGCCGGTTTACCGAGGCGTGTCAGGCAGCGTGTAGTCGAAGCGGTACGAATGCCGGCCGTTGTCGATGGTGATGATCAACGAGCCGGCGAGCCCCAGCAATTCTCCCGTGCCGGAATCGGGCACGACGGTGATCGACTGCTGCGGCTGCCCGCGCGTCATGGTGGAGCTGTGCTGCAGGACGAAACTGCCGTGGCGGCCGCCCAACGCGCCTTGCACGGTTTCCATCGCCACATAGCCGGCGGAGCCCTGGACGCTGCTTCGAAACGCGAGCATCTCTCCCTGGCTGACGGCTTCCAGGTCGCCGTGATACTGCTTGTCCAGCGACATGCGGCCGAGCCCGGTCTGTTCCGCGACGGGACTCAGGGATTCCGGATTCAGCTTCACTTCAAACGGACCAGTGGCCAGCAGTGTCATTGCAGCGCTCCTCGTAGAATTGGCAACCCGCACTATAAGCCAACGGGGTTCCACCGGAGGTAACGGTTTGCATGACTGGCCGGAATCACGGGCGGAACGGATGGCGGATCGTATGCCGCGCGTCGCTTGCGGCGATAATCGGCATCCCGACCTCGACCGCTTTCCCCGATGACTCTCCCTGCGTTCGCACCGTTTCAGGATCTGGCCAACACCTTGCTGGCGTACTGGCGTGATGCCAATGGCGACGGCTCGCACGACACGTCGCATCTGCAACGCGTGTGGAAGAACGCGGCTGCTATCCACGCGAAGGAGGGTGGCGACGCAGAGGTGCTGTTTGCGGCGACGCTGCTGCACGACTGCGTGGCGGTGGAGAAAGATTCCCCGCTTCGCGCGCAGGCATCGCGGCTGTCGGCCGAAAAGGCACGGCAGGTGCTGAAGTCGCTGGACTGGCCGGATGCGAAGATCGACGCGGTTGCGCACGCGGTCGAGGCGCACAGTTTTTCGGCCTGTGTCGCGCCGAAGACGATTGAAGCCAAGGTGCTGCAGGATGCCGATCGGCTCGATGCGATCGGCATGGTGGGCGTCGCACGGTGTTTTTATGTCGCGGGCCGGATGGGCAGCGCGTTGTATGACCCGGCCGATCCGCATGCATCGGCACGGGAACTCGACGACACGCGATTCGCGATCGATCACTTCCGCACGAAACTGCTGACGCTTTCAACCGGTTTTCAGACCGTCACCGGTACGCGTCTGGCGATCGTTCGCCGCGATCGATTGCAGCGCTTTCTCGACGAGTTTTCCGACGAAATCTGACTGTGCCGATGTGGCGTTCAGATGCCGACGTTGTCCGCCGCGCACGGCTCGATGCGGATGACGGTCGCGTCGACGCGAGAGAATCATCCGGCTCTGCCCGCGAAACCTCCGTTGCATTGAAACGCGCGACTTCAAACTTGATGAAGATTCAACGGTTCCATTGTTTCGAATCGTCGTGACCACGTCGGTGCGCAAGGCGATGCGTCAATCGTCACCTCTCTGATAAAGCGCCTTCACCTGCGCCAGCTCGTCGATGAATTGATCCTTGAGCGCCTGCGGCCCGAGGATCTTCACGTGCGCGCCGAACCCCAGCAGTTTCCGCGCGCCGTGCTCGATCGATTCGATCGGCATCAGGAACGCCTTCCATCCCGGCGGTACCTCCGTGTTGCCTGCTTTCGGCGCGACAGGCGCGGTCTTGATCCGCGCGTTGACCAGCCAGGTTTCGCCGCGCGGCGACACGGCGATATGCGCGGTCAGCCGATCGAGGTCGGCTTCGACCCGGCTCATCGCGTCGCGCCAGTGCGTCGCGAGGTCGAATCGCGAGGGACGCTTGAAGCGGCGGCGCGATGCATCGAGTTCGAGGATATTCGCGAGCCGGAACGTGAGTGCGCCGGGCTTGCCGACCACCTTGGCGACCAGGTACCACGCGCCGCCCTTGAGCACGAGGCCGAGCGGCTCGAGTGCGCGGCGGGACACGCCGCGCCAGCTCTGATACTTCACGTCGATACGGTACGATCCCCACACCGCTTCGGCCACTTCACGCAGGAATGCCGGCGTTTCCTGCGCGCGGTACCAGTCGACGGTGTCGACGTGCAGCCGGCTGGCGACGCGATCGGCGTGTTCGCGCGAGCCGGGCGGCAGGCTGGCGATCATCTTCAGCCGCGCGGAAGTCGCCATGCCGTCGAGGCCCAGTTCTCTCGCCGGCCCGGGCAAGCCCGCCAGAATCAGCGCGTGCGCTTCGTGCTCGGTGAGCCCGGTGAGGTCGGTACGCCAGCCGTCGCTCAACTGAAAGCCGCCGTTGCGGCCGCGATCGCCCCAGATCGGCACGCCGGCCGTGGAGAGCTGGTCGATGTCGCGCAGGATCGTGCGCTCGGATACTTCCAGCGCTGCGGCGAGCGCAGGTGCGGTCATCCGGCCGCGCGCCTGCAGCATCATCATGATCGACAACAGGCGGCTCGCTTTCATGAGCGACACGTTCCCTCAAATACCTGACATGAGGTGTCATGTTATCCGACTTATGCTTTCGCGCATTCCCGATCCGTTTCATCGACCGGGTGACGCAACGTGACATCACGAGGGATCAAACGATGAAGATCATTTCCGGGCCACTGAGCATGTTCGGGGCGAAGGTCGAGATGGCGGCGCACGAGAAGGGCATCGACTTCGAGTTGGTGATGGTGCCGTTCAGCCAGCGTCGCGGCTACGATCCCAAGCATCCGGACGTGCTGCGCATCAACCCGAAGCGGCAGGTGCCGGTGCTGATCGACGGCGATCTGGCGCTTTTCGATTCCACGCAGATCTTCGAGTATTTCGAGGATCTGCGGCCCGATCCCGCACTATGGCCGGCCCATCCGGCGGCGCGCGCGATCGCGCGTCAGCTCGAGCACTGCAGCGACGAAATCTATTTTCCGCACGTCGTCCGGCTGATGGGGCTGGAGGAGACACCGGACGATCCGGCGGCACAGGCTGCGCGCGCCGCGGCGGCTCAATACTATCGGCGCATGGAGCACGTACTGGCGGATCGCGCGTTTCTGGCCGACACGTATTCCTATGCCGACATCGCGTTCTACATGGCGCAGTTGTTCGGCGCGCGCAAGGGCGCACCGATGACGGACGAAACGCCCCGCCTGCTCGCGTGGCGTGAGCGGATGACGGCACGCCCCGCCGTGCGCAAGGTCGCCGGTGCGATGGCCGGCTATCTTGCCTCGATCGGTGAAGCGGTTCCCGACTTTCTTCGCGGGATCGACTAGCTGCGTTCGAGAGCGGCAAAAGACGGCCTTCAGCCGCGATGGCAACTGAAGGCCGCGGTGGCGCGTCGGTGTTCAGCCGCGGATGAACGCGAGCAGATCGGCGTTGATCGTCTCGGCGTTGGACGTTGGCATGCCATGCGGGAAACCCTTGTAGGTCTTCAGCGTGCTGTTCCTCGCCAGCTTCGCCGACAGGAGCCCGGAATCCGTATACGGGACGATCTGGTCGTCGTCGCCATGCATCACGAGAACGGGAATCGTGGTGCTTTTCAGGTCTTCGGTGAAGTCGGTCTGCGAGAACGCGACGATGCCGTCGTAGTGGGCCTTTGCGCTGCCCATCATGCCCTGCCGCCACCAGTTCCAGATGACGCCTTGCGACGGCTTCGCGCCGTCGCGGTTGTAGCCGTAGAACGGGCCGGCCGGCACGTCGTAGTAGAACTGCGCGCGGTTCGCCGCGAGTTGCGCCTGGAGGTTGTCGAACACCGCTTTCGGCAGGCCGCCCGGATTGCTGTCCGTCTTGACCATCAGCGGCGGAACGGCGCTGATCAGCACGGCCTTGGCGACGCGATCTTCGCCGTGGCGGGCGACGTAGTGGATCACCTCGCCGCCGCCGGTCGAATGGCCGACATGAACGGCGCCTTGCACGCCGAGATGATTCACGACCGCGGCGACGTCGTCCGCGTAGTGATCCATGTCATGACCGTCCCACACCTGGCTGGAGCGCCCGTGGCCGCGACGGTCGTGCGCGATCACGCGATAGCCCTGGGCGAGGAAGAAGAGCATCTGCGCATCCCAGTCGTCGGCGCTGAGCGGCCAGCCATGATGAAAGAAGATGACCTGGGCGTCGCGCGGCCCCCAGTCCTTGTAGAAGATGTCGACGCCATCCTTCGTTGTGACGTATCCCATGTCTGCTCCTGTTCGGTGGGCGATATCGATCCGTGACGGTCCTGCCGTTCGCGAGGGTCGCCAGGCCGGCGCGGCGTGTGCGGTGGCATCCGGTGCCCGCCTGCCTTGGCGATGCGCTCACTCTAGGTTTAAAGTTAGGTTTAATGTCAACACGCTGGAGAGGCAGGTATGAGAATCGGGGAGCTCGCGAAGCTCAGTGGCCTGACGGCCTCGCGGATCCGTTTCTACGAGGCTGAAGGGCTGCTCACGGCCGTCGAGCGCGGCGCGAATGGTTATCGCGACTACGGCGACGACGCGGTGTGGATGCTCGAGATCATCGCCGGCGCGCAGAGCGCCGGATTCTCGCTGGAGCAGATCCGCCATCTGCTGCCGCTGAAAGCCGGCAACTGGCAGCATGACGGGCTGGTGGAGGCGCTCGAACGGAAAGTCGCCGAGATCGACGCGATGCAGAAGCGCCTCAAGGAGAACAAGGCGCAACTGCGCGTCGCGATCGACAGCATCAAGAACCGGCCGACCGAACTGAACTGCTCGGAGCGCACGCGCTGGGTGATGGACCGGTTGCGCAGTCCGGGCGAGGTGTTGACACCCGGCAAGGGCCGTCGCACGACCGCCAAATGATCCGGCGCCGGTGCGGCGAGCGCCTGCCGGTTGCCCGGACGCAATCCGACGCGCCCCTCTACTCGGGGCCTTGACCTTAAAGTTGACTTAAATCTTAGAGTGCTTGCTGACGGCAGTGAGTCAGCGGGCATCGGGTGTTGCCTGCCACGGTCGATCATCGACGGGAGGCAACGAACATGGACAGGCGTTTTACACAGGTCGAATTCGGTCCACACCGGGTCGACGTGCCCGAAGGCGGGTACTACGACCGGTTCCGGATGAACCCCGACCTCGACGAGGTGGCGCGCGATCCCGCGGCGGGGAACATCGACTTTTTCCGTCGGATTCCGAAGCGTCAGGTCGCGTCGCGGGTCGGCCCGACCTGGGCGCCGAATTTCTATTACCGTTCCAGCAGCATTCAGCTGCTGTTCCTTGCGCCGCTCGAACGCCTGCGGACCACGCTGCCGGTGCCGCTCGAACCGCTGCGCGCGCTCCCCGGGTACGGGCTGGTCGCGCTGACCTTCTTCTCGTATTCGGTGTGCGACAACGATCCGTATGACGAAGTGTCGGTCGCGGTGGTGATCCGGCGGCCCGGCGCGACCGGGTCGCACGCGCTCGAGCTGATCGACTCGATGCGGCGCCGGAGCTTCTTCGCACACGTGCTGGCGCTGCCGGTCACCACGGAAATCGCGCGGGTGCGCGGCGTGCACGGCTATCAGCTGCCCAAGTGGCTCGCCGATATCGACGTGAACCTCGGCGCCACCGCCAGCGCCCGCATTGCCGGCCCGGGCGGCCGGCCGGACCTGAGCCTGAGCGTGCCGATGCCCGAGCTGACCCACGTCGCGTCGCAGTCGCACATGGGCACGTCGACGATGATCAACCGCATCGACGGCGAGTGGCACCAGACATTCGTGCAGACGAATGCGCTATCGTTCGCCCAGCGCCTGATGCCGCGCAACGTCGAGCTCGTGCGGCAAGGCGGCCCGCTGAGCCAGCTGCTCGACGGGCTGGGCGCGTCCACCATCCTGCGTCTCGACGTGGTGAAGGACGCGCAGCTGGTGCTGAACCTGCCGACCCCCTTGAAGGGCTTCGATGAACCCGGAAAGCCACGCTGACGCCACGCCACTTCGCGGCACGCCCGCGCCGAAGGAATCGCCCATGACCCGTCCGACCCATGATCTCGTCGTATTCGGCGCCACCAGTTTCGTCGGGCAGATCCTTGTCCGCTACCTGTCCGAGTACCTGTCCGGCGCGGGCGAGACGCTGCGCTGGGCCATCGCCGGCCGCTCCGAAGCGAAGCTCAGGCAGGTCAGGGATACGCTGGGCGCGGCCGGGCAGTCGGTGCCGATCATCGTCGCCGACGCGGCCGACGACGCGCAGCTTCGCGCGCTCTGCGCGCAGACGCGGGTGGTCGTGTCCACCGTCGGCCCCTATGCGCTTTACGGGGAGCCGCTGGTCAGGGTCTGCGCGGAGACCGGCACCGACTACTGCGACCTCACCGGCGAGACGCAATGGATCAAGCGGATGATCGACAGGTACGAGCCCGCGGCCCGGCAATCCGGCGCGCGCATCGTCCATTGCTGCGGCTTCGATTCGGTGCCGTCGGACATGGGCGTGTTCTTCCTGCAGCAACAGGCGCGGCAGCAGTGGGGCGTACCGGCCGCGCAGGTGAAGATGCGGGTGAAAACGCTGAAGGGCGGCGCGTCGGGCGGCACGGTGGCGAGCGTGATCAACGTCGTCCGGGAAGCGGCGGCCGATCCCGCGTTGCGCAGGGAACTGCTCGATCCTTATTCGCTGTGCCCGAAGGGGCATGGCTTCACGGCCCGCCAGCATGCGGTGCGGTCCGCCGCATTCGATCGCGACTTCGACGCGTGGATCGCGCCGTTCGTGATGGCGGCGATCAACGAGCGTGTCGTGCATCGCTCCAATGCGCTTTCCGGCAACGCGTACGGCAGCCGCTTCACGTATGACGAAGCGGTGATGACGGGCACGGGCCTCAAGGGCCGCCTGACCGCGGTGACGATGGTGGCCGGTCTCGGCGCGTTCATGGTGGGTGTCGTCATCAAGCCGGTGCGCGGCCTGATGGAGCGTTTCCTGCTGCCGAAACCCGGCGAGGGGCCGAGCGCCGCGGCGCAGCTGGCCGGCCGCTACGATCTGCGCTTCTTCGGCCGCACCGACGACGGGAAGGCCCTGCGCGTGAAAGTCACCGGCGACCGCGATCCCGGCTACGGCTCCACCGGCAAGATGCTCGGCCAGGCCGCGATCAGTCTCGCGCTGGATTGCGTCGGCGACGGCGTCAAGACCGGCCGCGGCGGCGGCTTCTGGACGCCCGCGACGATGTTCGACGCGCGCTACATCGAGCGCCTGGTGCGCCATGCGGGGTTGCGATTCGAGGTGATTTGAGCGCGCGTCGTCCGCTCGCCATTCGACAGGAAGCCGATAAAGATCGGATTGCGAATCAACATCAGGAGACAGCTGACAGTCACAACGGGGCAGATGGCCGGACGCGATCCGGCCGGGGAGTATCGGAACATGAAGATCGGGGAACTGGCGGAACGTACCGGCCTTACTCCTTCGCGCATCCGCTTTTACGAACGCATCGGTCTGTTGACGCTCGTCGAGCGCGAAGCGAACGGTTATCGCACGTATCCGCAGGAAGCGGTGACGGTGCTCGACCTGATCACGGCCGCGCAGAAGGCGGATTTCAGTCTCGACGAGATTCGCGCGCTGATGCCGGCCGACCTCGCACAGTGGCCCTGCGCTTCGTTGCTGGACGCGCTGTGCGGCAAGGTGCGGGACATCGAGGCGCTGGAGGCGCGGTTGGCGCAAAGCAAGGCGCAGATCGTGGCGCTGATCGCCGACATCGCCGCGAAACCGGAGTCGGTCGATTGTGCAACCCATGCGAAGCGATTGCTGTCGCGCATCCCGCCGGCGAATGCGGCGGAGGGCGGCGAGGCTGATACTGCCGCCGCCGATCGTGACGAAGCGGTCGTGCGCCGCCGGTCGCCCCGCGCCTAGCGGCGGCGCTCCGGCGCATCACATCACAGCAACGCAACGACCTGTTCCGCGGTCGCCTTCGCCGACTGCGGATTCTGGCCGGTCACGAGCCGACCGTCGACGACGACGTACGACGTGAACGGCAGCAGCGCCTTCTCGTAGCGCGCGCCACGCTGCTGCATCTGCTCCTCGACGTTGTAGGGCACCTTCTTCGCGACGCCGGCCAGGATTTCCTCGATCCACGAGTAGCCGGTGATCCGGCGTCCGGCCACCAGCAGCGAGCCATCCGACAGCGTCGTGTTCAGCAGTCCGCAGTAGCCGTGGCAGACCGACGACACGACACCGCCGCGCTCGTAGATCTCGCGCGTGAGCCGCTGCAGCCCCGCATCGTCCGGGTAGTCCCACATCACCGCATGGCCGCCGGTGAAGTAGATCGCATCGAAATCGGCCGGATCGATCTCGTCGGGGCGCGCGGTGGTGGCCAGCAGCGCTTCATTGGCCTTTTCGGCGCGCCACGCTTTCGCGGCGGCGTCGGCGTGCGGCCATTTGAGCGAGCGCGGCTCCAGCGGCGACACGCCGCCCTTGGGGCTCACCAGCCGCTGCTCATAGCCTTGCGCCGCGAAGATGTGATGGGCATGGGTCAGCTCGGACAGCCACAGGCCGGTCGGTTGCGACGGATCGGCGTAGTGCGCGACGTTGCTGACCACGTGAAGGATGCGCTTGCTCATGATGCGGTTCCCTTTCATCGGCCACGGGCGGACGTCGTCGACGTGCCGCCGGATTGTCGGATGGCAGTACCGATACCCATGGCCTCGATACGCTGCCGAGGCAAACCATAACCTTTAAGCAAAGTTGAAGGTCAAGGCCTTTTCGTCTTTGCTGACCGCGCGGGGCTGGCGGGAAGCACGAGTCCGTCCAGCAAGGTGGTCAGCGCATCTTCGATCGCGTGATCGCCGATCTTCTCGCGCACCAGCCGCCCGTCGATCGCCAGCATCGTCAGGCCATGCAGATGCGCCCAGCAGGCGGTTGCCTGGCCGAGCGCCGGGCGCGGGCGGATCGTGCCGGCGCGCTGGCCGCGTTCCAGGATGTCGACGACCAGCAGGAACGGCGCCTGCACGCGCGGATCGAGATGGATGTCCGTGGGTTCGCCGGCATCCGCGGCAAACATCAGTCGATAGAGATCCGGGTTGCGCTGCCCGAATGCGAGATGGGCGTAAGCGAGCGCGCGCAGCACGTCCGGTGCGTCCGCTGCGGGATCGACGGACGCGGCGAGGTCTTCGTTCAGCCGATCGAAGCCGATCAGCGCGAGCTCGTGCAGCAACGCGGCCTTGTCCGGGAAATGCCGGTACGGCGCCGAATGGCTGACGTTCGCGCGCCGCGCGATTTCGCGCAGCGTGAACTGCCAGCCCTGTTGCTCCTGCAGCGTGTCGAGCGCCGTTTCGATGATCGCGCGACGCAGATCCCCGTGGTGATAAGCCTTTTGCCCGGCGTCCGCAGCCCCATCCGACGACATCGCGTTGCTCCTATGTTGACAGGGAACACATTGTGAGCCTATGATCCGCCGCATGCAAGTTGACAGTGTCTACATCGACGCAACCTCGTGAGGTGCACCATGGCCGTTTCCGCAGATTCCAGCTCGAGCTTCGACCCGGCGGCGTTGCTGGCCCGCCAGCGCGACGCGTTCGTCAGCGAGGGGCCGCCGAGCGTGCAGCAGCGCAAGGCCCGGCTCGCGCGGCTGCGCGCCGTGGTGCTCGCGTATCGCAGCGAAGTGGAGGAGGCGGTCAGCGCCGATTTCGGGCATCGCTCGCGACACGAGACCGCGATCATGGAACTTGTCGGCGTGATCCAGGCGATCGACTACCTGACGCGCAACCTGCGCCGCTTCATGAAGCCGCAGCGCCGGCACGTCGGGATCTTTTACCGGGCCGGGCACGCGCACGTGGAGTACCAGCCGCTGGGTGTCATCGGCGTGATGGCGCCGTGGAATTACCCGTTCGCGCTCACGTTCATTCCGCTGGCCACCGCGCTGGCCGCGGGCAACCGCGCGATGCTCAAGCCGTCGGAACTGACGCCGCGCACCAGCGAGGTGATGCGCCGGATGCTCGCGGAAACCTTCCCGAGCGAAGAAGTCGCGGTCGTGCTCGGCGGCCCGGAAGTCGGCGCCGCCTTCAGCGGCTTGCCGTTCGACCACCTGCTGTTTACCGGCAGCACGCAGGTGGGCCGCAAGGTCATGAAGGCGGCCAGCGACAATCTGGTGCCGGTGACGCTCGAACTCGGCGGCAAGAGCCCGGCGATCGTCGCGAGAGGGCACGTCGATGGCCGGACGATGTCCAGCATCGTGTTCGGCAAGCTGTCGAACGGCGGGCAGACCTGCGTCGCGCCCGACTATGCGCTGGTGCATGAAGACGACCTGGATGCGTTCGTCGCGCAATACGATGCGGCCGTCGCGCGCTTCTACCCGGACGGTCCGACGAGCCCGGACTACACGTCGATCGTCAGCGACCGTCACTACGATCGCCTGAAAAGTCTCGTCGACGAAGCGCGCAGCAAGGGCGCGCGCGTGATCGAGGCGGGCGTGAACCCGCAGCAGGCGGCCACCCGCAAGCGGACGCTCGCGCCCACGCTGATCGTCGGGGCCGGCGACGATACGACCGTCATGCAGGAAGAGATCTTCGGGCCGATCCTGCCGGTGCGCACGTATCGCACGATCGACGAAGTCGTCGACTACGTGAATGCGCGTCCGCGGCCGCTGGCGCTGTATTACTTCGGCGCGCAGGACAGCGACTGCGAGTCGTTGCTCAAGCGCACCACGTCGGGCAACGTCGGCATCAACAACACGCTCCTGCATGTCGCGCAGGAAGACTTGCCATTCGGCGGCGTCGGTCCGAGCGGGATGGGTGCGTATCACGGCATCGAGGGATTCCGCGCGATGAGCCATGCCAAGGGCGTGTTCGTGCTGGGGCGCTGGAACCTGCCGAGCCTGCTGCGTGCGCCGTTCGGCAAGCTCGCGGATCTGTCGCTGGCGGCGCTGCTCGGGCGCAGCCGGGAACCAGCGGGCGTGCGGGCGGGATTGAGCGCGAAGCGCTGAGACCGGCGACGCACCGCGACCGGCGCGCGGCTGTTTCGCACGCAGCGCGCCGGTATGGTCGAAGGCGCATGCGCGGGGGAGTTGTCCGGATCGAACCTCGGCGGTGACGGATGCCCGCTAGGGCCGGCTGCGCGCGCCTGCCCCGTTGCGAATGGCCGTTTCATCGACAAGCGTCGCGGCGAATTCGACGGCGGCCGGCATTTCCGCGTCATGCATCATCACGAATTCCATGTCCGGCAGCGCCGGCAAGCCTTCGGACACGCCCAGCTCGCGGAGCGTGTCGTCGATCGCGCTGCGCGGCACCGGCGCGATCGCGATGCCGGCGCGAGCGAACGTGCGGATGCCCGTGACGCTCGGGCTTTCGCATGCGATGAAATAGGGCATGCCGGCCAGCGCGAGCGCCTTGATGGCCGCGCCCCGGTACGGGCACGGATCGGGGAAGCACGCGAGCGGCACATCGCCTTCCGGCAGCGGCTCATGGCGCGCAAACGCCCAGACGAGCGGCTCTCGCCACAACGTCGCGCCCTGGCCCGTGTGCGCGCACCGGCTACCGATCACGAGATCGAATTCGCCGTTTGCGTGCCGTTGAAACAAGCTGTCGCCGATGTCGACCGTCAGATTCAGCCGCAAGCCGCGCCGCGCGGCGCCATGGCGGCGCATCACGTCGGGAAGCCAGCCGCCCGCGACATCCTCCGATGCGCCGATCCGCAGCGTGACATCGACTGCCTTGCCGGTGCCCAGCCTCGTCCTCGCTTCCTCGCTCAGATTGAGCATCGCGCGCGCGTAGCCGAGCAGCATCTGGCCATGTTCGGTGAGCGTGACGCTGCGCGTATTGCGGGCGAGCAGCGCCCGGCCGACCTGCTCCTCGAGACGAGCGATCTGCGCACTGACCGCGGATTGGCTGAGATTCAGCTTGCGACCTGCGCCGGTAAAGCTACGCACGTCGGCGATGGCGACGAACGTATGAAGCAGTGACGTGTCGAGGGGCGGGTTCATTGATCACCAATTCGGGTTAATTCGATCAATTCATATCGTTTCCGGATTATAGGTCGATCCGATAGGCTGCGAAGTGCAGTGGGCGACGGCGCATCCCGCGCGTCGCCGTCACTTTCGGCAAGGACCGTTTTCATGTCACGCGTGCTCTATATCGAAGGCTCACCCAACAAGGACTACTCGGCATCCATCGACGTGTGCAATGCCTTTCTCGATGCGTACCGGCACACCCATCCCGATCACGCGATACAGAAGCTCGACATCTGGAATCTGGCGATACCCGAATTCGACGAAGCCGCGCTGGCCGCGAAATATGCGGGACTGAGCGGCAAGGCGTTGACACCGGCGCAGGCGGCGGCATGGCAACGGATCGAGCAGCTCGCGGCACCGTTCCACGAAGCGGACAAGTTCCTGTTCGGCGTGCCGCTGTGGAATTTCAGCATTCCATACAAACTCAAGCACCTGATCGATGCGATCTCGCAGAAGGACGTGCTGTTCACGTTCGACGGCGCCGGTTTCGCCGGCAAGCTGGCCGGGAAAAAGGCGGCCGTGATCTACGCGCGCGGGCTCGGTTATCAGTCGCCGGGCTCGTTTACGCCGGCTGCCGAATTCGATCTTCAGCGCCCGTACATGGAGACCTGGCTCAAGTTCGTGGGTGTGAAGGACGTCACCGGGATCGTCGTCGAGCGCACCCTGTTCGGTCCCGACGGAGAGGTCGATCGTAGTCGCGCGATCGACGAAGCCCGCGCGATCGCGCGCACGTTCTAAAGCGAACCCGTGGCGCTTCCGGCGCGCCAGCGAAGCGCGCCCGTCGGTTGCATCGGCGCGTGGCGCGCCGTGTCGAGTCAGCGCCCGCCGCGCGCGATGGCAAGCGCGACGCCGAAGCCCACGAGCAGGCAGCCGAAGGTGCGGTCGATCCAGTGCCGCAGCGCCAGCAGGCGATCGCGGACGGCCGTCGCGGAGAAGCACAGGGCCACCAGGCTGAACCAGCCGGCATGCGCGACGGCGATGAACGCGCCGTAGCCGATCTGCACGATCAACGGCGTGTCGGGCCGCACGGCCTGCATGAACATGCTGACGATGAACACCGTGGTCTTGGGGTTCAGCGCATTGGTCAGGAAGCCGGTGCGCAGCGCGGCCAGGTCGGACAGCGGTGCGGCCGGTGCATCCGTCTGCCCGTTGCCGGCCTTCGTCATGAGCATCTTCACGCCGAGGTAGATCAGGTAGATCGCGCCGACCAGCTTGACGGCATTGAAGAGCCACAGCGACTGGCGGATCAGCAGGCCGACGCCCAGCAGCGTGTAGCTCACGTGCACCGTCACGCCGAGCCCGATACCCAGCGCGGTGAGCACGCCCGAGCGGCGCGACAGCATCAGGCTGTTGCGCGTGACCATCGCGAAGTCCGGCCCCGGGCTGATCACGGCCAGCAGCGTGATGGTGACTACAACTATCAGTTCGGTCATGTCTTGTCCTTGCGATTGATGGCTTGATGGCGCAATCTTATGGGTCACGCTCCATCGGGAAAAGCGATGATTTCTGACCAGAATGGTGAGATTGACTCACAGTCCATTCGCACGAACCTGCCATCGCTGATGGCGTTGCGCTGCTTCGAGGCGGCGGCGCGTCACGAGAATTTCAGCCGCGCTGCCGACGAGCTGTGCCTGACTCATGGTGCAGTCAGCCGCGCGGTGCGATTGCTCGAGGGCGACCTGGGCGTGGCGCTGTTCCAGCGGCGCAGCCGTCGTGTGTTCCTGACCGATGCGGGCCGCAAGCTGGCGCAGGCCGTCCACGACGGGCTGGGGCTGATGCGTCACGCCGCGCAGGAATTGCGTACCGAGGCCGCCCGGGCGCGGCGCTGGGTCCTGTCGTGCGAACCGACGCTTCTGATGCGCTGGCTGATTCCGCGCTGGCCGGATTTTCAGGCGCGGCATGCGGGCGTCGACATTCACCTGGCTGCCGCGGGCGGTCCGTTTTCATTCGACAGCGGCATCGACATGGCGATTCGACGCAATGACTTTGCGTGGCCGGCGGGTTATCACGCGGAGCGGCTGTTCGCGGAGCAGGTGGGGCCGGTCTGCCGGCCGGATAAGGTCGATGTGTGGTTTTCCGCGCGTCGTGGCAGTCGTTCGTTGAAGGCGGATGTGCCGCGACTGCACACGCGGACACGGCCGGACGCGTGGAAGGAATGGGCGGTGGCGGCGAACCAGCCGGCCGCGGGCGGGCGCGGGCAGACGTTCGACCATTTCTATTTCAGTCTGCAGGCGGCCGTCGCGGGGCTCGGTGTCGCGATCGGCCCGTGGCATCTCGTTCGCGATGATGTTGAAAGCGGTGTGCTCGTCGCGCCGATGGGGTTCGTCGAGGATGGCTCGCATTACTGCTTGTTGACGCCGGAACCGGTGGTGGCGGGGAGTGCGCAGGGGGATGTGCTGGGGTGGTTGAGGGCAGAGGTTTGATGGAACGGGACGGTTGAATGGCCATTCAGGCGTGACGTAAAACGACGTCGCACCGATCACGCAATGGCACAATTTCAACGCGCGTGCGCCGACGAAGTGCCACGACGGACGGGCGGACGGATCCTCACTTCAGGGAGCGACGGATGGAAGACGAGTTGCAGGCGTTGATCGCGGCCCGGCGCGAGGCCGGGGAGCCGGAAAGCCAGCCACCGGGGTGGAAGGACAGTCTGGTTCTGTTGCACGGCACGTTGGCCAGCGTGACGAAAAAGCGCGCGGCAGCCCCGTCTCGTTTTCCCCCGCCGCCGGCGGGCGTCGTGGGTGCGACCGCGATTGCCGCGACGTTGATGGACATGGGAGCCCAGGCGCAGGTCATGGTCGATGCGACCGACGCATCGAGCTGGAAAGACGAAGCGGACTGGGTGGCGTTCGAGATGGACGGAAATCATTTCCACGGCGTGCTGTGGATGATGCCGATGCACCGTGGCGACGTGGTCAAGGTCGTGGCGGAAAAAATCGGCGAGAACCGCTATTTCGCCTACGCGGTCCAGCGCGATTCGGACGCCGTGGTCGCGATCTACCCGAATGCGGTCATGGGGACGAAGGCGCGTGGCCGATTCGAACGGAAAGGCACGCTGGGGTTCTTCGTGTTCGTGGAGTCGATCATGGCCGTCTTCCTGGGGATCAATTTCATTCGTGGGGAAGGCGGTATCGGAGACTTTGCGATCATGCTGGGCGGAGCACTCTTCGCGGGTGCCTTCGTCATGATGCTCGTTCACTTCCTGGGGAAATGGAAGTTCCGCAACAGCATCGAAGATGAACTGGCCGAGCGCATCTTCCACGCATTCGGCTGGCCCGATCCGCCGAATTTCAATTTGCAAAAGGTCTCTCGATGGCCGGACCGGGCGCGGCCGAACGCGGATCTTCCGACCGCCCATCCTTACTGGTATTTCAACCTGTGCTACTTCAGGTACGAACCCGCGCGGCAAGCCTGATATCGTGAATCGCGGGCTGCCGTGACGGCCGTCACGACTGCCCGGACGGCCCGTGCGGTGCGAAGGTCCTGCCCGTCACGTCAGCGATGAAGTCGATCGCCGCGCGAATCGACGGCGAATGCCTGAGATCGGCGTGCACGACCAGCCAGATGTCGCGGGCGTACGGTTCCCCGTCGAACGGCAGGCGCTGCAACCCGGGATCGCAATCGCCCATGAACACGGGCAGGCCCGCTACGCCGATGCCCGTGCGGGCCGCGACCTGCTGCGTCGTGATGTCGCTGACTTCGCATGCGATGCGGCGACCCCGAGCGATCGACTCGAGCCACTTCTGATGCGGCATTTCCGCGAATTGCGCGTCGTAGCAGATGAAGGCCCAATCGTCAGGCGTCGACGCGTGCGCATAGTCGCGACTCGCATAGAGCCCGAAAGCCATCTCGCCCAGCTTGCGCGTCACGTTTTGCGGCTCCTCGGGGCGAAACAGGCGCACGGCGATATCCGCTTCACGACGGGCGAGCGATACGCTTTGCGCCTGGCTGGCCATCGACAGCCGAATGCCCGGATGCAATTGCGCGAACGCATACAGATGATTCGCGAAGAAATTGTTGGCGAGCACGGGCGGCACGCTGATCGTCACGGTGCCGTGCATCGGCAGGTGTTCCGTGAGCGCGAGGCGCTCGATCGCAAATGCGTGCTCCTCCATTTTCCCGGCGAACTCGAGAATCTGCCGGCCGGCGGCGGTCGGCCGGCACGCGCGCGGCAACCTGTCGATCACGCGCATCTTCAATTCCGATTCGAGTGCGGCCAGGCGACGGCTGACTGTCGCATGATCGACATTCAACCGCCTGGCGGCCGCGGAAAGACTCCCCGCTTGAGCGACGGCAACGAAGTAACGCAGGTTTTCCCAGTCGAACATCGGTGCATTTTCTCCAGGTTGCTGTGCTGTTTTGCGGAATATTCGCACAGAAGGTGATCCTCTAAGCTTCAATCCTCCGAATGCGAAGGATTGCCGATGCAGACATCATCCACCCATCACCCGCGGCTGGTTCAAACGGCGGCGTGCCTCGGTTATGCGGTCGTCTTGATCGACGTCAGCGTCGTCAACGTCGCGCTCGATGCATTGCGGACGGCGTTTGGCGCAGTGCTCACCGACCTGCAATGGGTCGTCAACGCGTATGCGCTCGTGTTCGCGGCGACCCTGCTGATGGCGGGTGCGCTCGGCGACCGGCTGGGTGCAAGGCGCGTATTCATTGCCGGTTACGCGATCTTCACGCTGTCGTCGATCGGCTGCGGCATCGCGCACGCCATCGGCGCGTTGATTGCCTGGCGTCTCGTTCAGGGGATTGGCGCCGCGCTGCTGGTGCCGAACTCGCTGGCCGTGCTGCGTCTCGCATTCGACGACGCGGCAGCGCGTAGCCGCGCGATCGGCTGGTGGGGCGCCGGCGGCGGCATTGCGCTGGCAGCCGGGCCGCTGGCCGGCGGGTTGCTCATCGCCGCAGTCGGCTGGCGCAGCATTTTCCTGGTCAACGTGCCGGTCGGCATCGCCGGTATCTGGATGACGTGGCGGTTTGCACCCGACACGAAAGCGCAGCGCGGCAGGCGCCTCGATCTTCCCGCGCAACTGACCGGTGCGTTTGCGCTGGCGGCGCTCACGTTCGCGTCGACCGAGATCAGTGCGCTGGGGTGGCGCAGTCCGGTCATCGTGAGTGCGTTCGCGTTGTGCGTTGCGTTGGGCGTCGCGTTCGTCCGGCTGGAAGCGCGCAATCCGCACGCGATGCTGCCGGCCGGGTTGTGGCAGGACCGAATCGTCCGCAGCGCGATCGTGATCGGCGCGATCGCGAACCTGGTCTTCTACGGCATCGTCTTTACGTTGAGCCTGCTGTTTCAGTCGGTCTGGCATATGACGCCCGTGCGCGCGGGCGTCGCGTTTCTGCCGATGATGGGGGTGCTGATGGTCATGAGCATCGTCGCCGGACGGCTGACCGGCAGGCTGGGCGCGCGCACGCTGGCGACGGCCGGGCTGTCGATTTCAGCGCTCGGTTATCTGGCGATGTGGCCGGCGATTGCTGCGCAATCCAACGGGTTGCTTGCGATACCGATGCTGCTTGCGGGCAGCGGCATTGCGTTGACGATACCGACCATCATGGACGCGGCGCTCGCGTCGGTGAGCGGCGCGCAGTCAGGCGTGGCGTCGGGGTTGTTGAATACGGCGCGACAGGTGGGCGGCGTGATGGGCGTCGCGTTGTTTGGCTTCTTCGTTCGTGAGGCAGGGGGCGTGGCGTTCGTCCATGGGATGGAGCGGGCGTTGATCGTTTCGGTTCTGTTGCTGGTGGTGGGGGCGGTGATGGCCTGGCGGAATCTGGGGCAGGCAGGGGCGCGCGGGATTCGGGTTCGCGGGGCGAACCCTCAACGTCAATGACCTACCCGATCAACGCGGCCGCCATGCACGCCTTCCAGGCTGCGTCGATAGACCATTGCCGCACGTGCCGCCGGCACACTTTCGCAGCCGGGGAAAAACTGACCGAACCGGTCCACGGATTCGGTCAGTACGGTCGGGCTCACGGCGTTGATCCGGATGCCCCGTGGGAAGTCGCACGCGGCAGCACGCACGCATCCTTCAATCCCGGCATTCGGCGCGCCAAACCGGCAACGGGCATCAGGTCGTCGTTGGCTTCTTGAGATCGTCGATGCACGGGATGCCTGCTTTCCGCTTGGGACGGAGAAATTTGGGCACCGGGCTGGCTTGCCCGACGCCGGCCTGGCTTTGACTGACCTTCGGCTTCAGGGTGGGCGTCTTCGCCTTGTGCGGCATCCGGCAACCGCCGGCCGGCAGGTCGGCGTACGGATCGTCTTCGGCCGTTGCCGCCGCGGCAGGCAGTGCGGGCGCGGTCGACGCGACCAGCATCGGCGCGAACGGCAACGCGCGCATCCGCTCGCCGGTCAGGACGAACGCGCCGTTGGCGACCGCCGGTGCGATCGGCGGCACGCCGGCCTCGCTCAAGCCGGTCGGATGCGCGTCCGACGGGACGAAGAACACGTCCACCGGCGCCGCTTCCTGCATCCGCACCGGCGAGTAGTCGGCGAAGCCGGCGTTGCGGGCCGCACCATGCGCGACGTCGATCGCGAAACCCGGCTTGGTCGTCGCGAGGCCGAACAGCGCACCGCCCTGGATCTGCGCTTCCGCGCCGGTTGGGTTTACGATGCGGCCGGCATGCACGCCGGCCGTCACGCGGTGCACGCGCGGCTTCTGGGCCTCGATCGACACCTCGGTCACATAGGCCACGACCGTGCCGGCGGTTTCGTGCATGGCGACGCCCCACGCGTGCCCGGCGGGCAGCGTGCGCGCGCCGTAGCCCGACTTGTCGACGGCCAGTGCGAGCGCCTGGCGATGGCGCGTGTGCTCGGGGCCGGACAGCCGCGCCATCCGGTACGCGACCGGATCCTGGCGGGCCGCGTGCGCGAGTTCGTCGACGAGCGTCTCCATCACGAACGCCGTATGCGTATTGCCGCCCGAGCGCCATGACTGGACCGGCACGTCGACGTCCGGCTGATGGACCGAGACCTTCATCGGGAAACCGTACGGGCTGTTCGCCACGCCTTCGGTGAGGTCGGGATCGGTGCCGCTTTTGCGAATCGTCGTGCGCTCGAGCGGCGAACCCTTCAGCACCGACTGGCCGACGACGACGTGCTGCCAGTCCCGCACCGCGCCGCTGCCGTCGACGCCGATATCGACACGATGCAGCACCATCGGGCGGTAATAGCCGCCGCGCAGATCGTCCTCGCGCGTCCAGATCGTCTTGACCGGACCCAGATGGCCGGCTGCGAGGTACGCGGCGGACACATGGGCGGCTTCGACCACGTAATCCGACGTGGGCGTCGAGCGCCGGCCGTAGTCACCGCCCGACATCATCGTGAAGATCTGGACTTTCTCGGGCGCGACACCGAGTGCCTTCGCGACCGCGGCGCGATCGGTCGTCTGCATCGACGAACCGCCCCAGATCTTGATCCCGCACGCGCAGCTCGGCGGGCCGACGTCGACCGTGCAACTGAGCGGTTCCATCGGCGCATGAGCAAGGTACGGAAATTCGTAGTCCTGCTGGATTCGCGTCGCCGCCGGCGGTGCGTTGCCGGCATCGGCCGTGCGCACCACGGTGCCGGGCGTGCCGGCGAGCTGCTTGTAGGCCTGCATCTGTTCGGCGGACGTGACGGTCGAACCGGCGTCCTTCCACGTGACCTGCAGCGCGTCGCGACCGAGCCTGGCAGGCCAGTAGCCGTTCGCGATCACGGCCACGCCGGTGCCGCCGCGATCGGTCGGGATTTCGACGACCTCGACCACGCCCTTGACGGCGCGGGCCGCCGCCGCGTTGTAGCTCGCAACCTGTCCGCCGAAGCGCGGCGGCCGCGCGACCACGGCCACCATCATGTCCGGCAGGCGCCAGTCCATCCCGTACTTGAGCGTCCCGTCGAGCACGGCGCGCGATTCGACGCGCGGGGTCGGCTTGCCGATGATGCGGAACTGGTCGGGCGACTTCAGCGGCACGTGCCGCGGCACCGGCATCGCCATCGCGTCCTGCGCGAGTTCGCCGTAGGTCGCGGTGTGGCTGCCGGACGTCACGACGCCCTGCGCGGTCCGGCACGTGGCCGGATCGACGTTCCAGCGCCGGGCGGCTGCGGCGACGAGCATCGCGCGCGCGGACGCGCCGAGTTCGCGGTATTGCGTAAACGAATGGTTGATCGACGTCGAGCCGGCCGTCATCTGGATCCCGGTCACCGGATCCTTGTACGGTTCGCCGGCCGGCGCGAGCACGGTGCGCACGTTGCGCCAGTCGGCATCGAGTTCGTCGGCCAGCGCCATCGGCAGCGCGGTGCTGACGCCCTGGCCGGACTCGGTCCGGTTGACGGCCACCGTCACCGTGTTGTCCGGCGCGATGATCAGGAATGCTTGAGGAGCCGAGGTCCGAAGCGTCATGCCGGCTTCGGCGCCGGCGCGCGTCGGCTTGATGCCGAGCGCGAGGCAGCCGCTCGCCGCCATCGTGAGTTTCAGGAAGCCGCGCCGGCCGAGCATCGGAGAACCGGCTCCGGTGACGGTCGAAGCGTCGGGGGCAGGGGCGTCGGTGTTCGCCGGGCGCCCGGCAGTGCGGATACGCATGATCACAGTCTCCCGGCGGTCTCAGGCAAGTGCGCTGGCCGCATCATGAATCGCGGCGCGGATGCGCTGGTAGGTGGCGCAACGGCACAGGTTGCCGGCCATCGCGCGATCGATGTCGGCATCGGTCGGCGCCTTGTTGCCGCGCAGCAGCCCTGCCGCGCTCATCATCTGGCCGCTCTGGCAATAGCCGCATTGCGCGACGTCGTGGCGGACCCAGGCGTCGAGGACGGCCTTGCCGATTGCATCGTCGGCGAGGTGTTCGGACGTCGTGATGCGCGCACTTCCCACCGACGACAGCGCGAGCGTGCAGCTAGGCACGGGCCGGCCGTCGACGTGCACGGTGCAGGCGCCGCAGTCGCCGGTGCCGCAGCCGAACTTGGTGCCGGTCAGGCCGAGGTTGTCGCGCAGCACCCAGAGCACCGGCGTCGACGGATCGGCGTCGATCTCCGCCGACCGGTTGTTGATGTTCAACGTCACCATCGTGAAGTTCTCCCTTGGACACCGCGTTATCGTTCGCGAGACAAAACCGCAATGCGACGGATGTAAACCAATTAAAGCAGATTCGAGAATAATTCAGCATCTCGAAAATCGGATTTTTTGCCTTTCTTAATGATTTTGGCTGGTTGGTTAAAATATAAAATTTACAACCGGTATACAAATGTGCGAATGTCTCAGAAAGAATGTTGAGTTTTGACAAAAACTTGCCGGCCCCATGGAAAACGTTTGCGAGTCGAGCCTATATTTGACTCGCGATCAATGCGGGGGGCGAATCGAACGATGGAGTCAGGTTAATCCATATATGAAACAACAGTTCCTGGATTGAATTCCGGGGGCGGATTCCGGCGTTTGTTTTCATGGCGCAAGGCTTGCCACGCGGGCACTTTGGGTGCGACTGCCGTTTGACCTGTATAGGGGTGCGCGTAATCAGCGTGGGTTCTCCGGCGGCATCTTTGATGTGCCTGAAGCAGCGGTTTCTAATAAGTGGAAGATTTACCGGGCAGGGGGATTAAAAGTAAAAAATGCTGATTAAATAATGCCAGTTGATTAATTCTCGCTAGTTGTCAATCCGGTCATCCGTTTTTGGTTTGATGATGGGGCGGCGTTTATCCAGAAAAATCGAATAACAGATTCCGGTATTTCCTTTCTGTATTCCTGATTGCGGGAAGGATTCGGGACGTCGATTCTCTTTATGGGAAGGTGTGATTATGCGTATGCGCATGGGCTCGAATAAAAAGCGCGCGGATGCACGTCCGAAATTCCTCGTTCCGACCGGCATGCTGGTCGCGCTGGTCGGCGCCGGGGTCATTCCCGCCGAAGCACTGGCCGCCTGCACCGGAACACCTGCCGTCACCTGTACCGGCGCGACCGCCAG
The DNA here is from genome assembly GCF_002223085.1 of Burkholderia sp. HI2714. Lineage (NCBI taxonomy): Bacteria > Pseudomonadati > Pseudomonadota > Betaproteobacteria > Burkholderiales > Burkholderiaceae > Burkholderia > Burkholderia sp. HI2714. The sequence continues at coordinate 269,094 of NZ_NKFM01000062.1, forward strand.
CTACGCGAACGGCACGAACGGCCTCAACGTCACGGTCGCCCCGGGCGCGACCGTTTCCGTGCTGCCGTTGTTCGGCGGGACGGCGATGTCGCTGACGGGCAGCGGCGTCACGCTGACCAACAACGGGACGATCGACCCATCCCTGGCCGGCCTGAGCGCCGTTTCGAACGGCACGGTCGTCGGCAATGTCCTGTCCCCGAGCACGGTCAACGTCACGAACACGAGCACCGGCGTGATGATGGGTTCGACCAGCGGGTTGCTGGGCAACGGGCCCGCATTGACCGTTTACAACGGCATTGGCGGGACGACGAACATCACGAATGCCGGCACGATCGGCACGACCGGCATCCTCGGCTTCACCGCGGGCCCGACCGCACAGGTGGTCACCGCGCAGGGCGGCGCCCAGGTCAATTTCACCAACGCGAGCGGCGGCGCGATCAATGGCTCCGTGGTGCTTGCGCCGAGCGGACTGGCCGGCACCGGTAATACGTTCACCAACGCGGGAACCGTCACGGGGAACGTGTCGCTCGGCGCGGGCCTCGGCACGTCGAACACGTTCAATGCGTTGACGGGATCGTCGGTCGGGCTCGGCGTCGATGCGGGCGTGGGCGGCAACAACACGCTCAACCTGCAATTGAACCCGGCCGCCGGCGGCGCGACGAACGGCGCCATCGCGGTCGATACGTTCGGCAATTTCAACCACCTCGCCGTGCAGGGCGGCACGTGGGACATCACCGGCGCATCGACCGCGGCGAACGCGTCGCTGACCGGCGGCACCGCGATCGTCCACGGCGCCGGTGCGCTGGGCACCGGCACGATCGTCGCCGGCGGCGGCACGCTCGAGGCCGGCGCGGCCGGCGTGAACCTGCTCAACAACGTGACGCTGAACGGCAGCCTGACGGTGGACGGCGCGAACGGGCTCGCGTTGTCGGGCACGATCGCCGGCGGCGGCGCGCTGAACGCGCAAGGCACCGGCACGCTGGCATTGAACGGCACCAATTCGTTCACGGGCGGAACGAATCTGACGGGCGGCGGCGGGCTGCTCGTCGGCACGAGCGGGGCGCTCGGCGGCGGCGCGCTGAACGTGACGGGCGCGGGCGGCTCGCTCGGCACGAGCGTCGGCGGCACGGTGCTCGGCAACGCGGTCAATATCGATACCGGCGTGACGCTGGGCCTGAACGGCTCGGCCAACCTCGGCCTGGGCGGCACGATCGCAGGCAATGGCGGGATTGCGCAAACCGGCGCGGGCACGACGACGCTGCTTGGCTTGAACACGTTCTCGGGCGGCACGGCGCTGAGCGGCGGCGGGCTGATCGCCGGCAACGGCGCGGCGCTCGGCACGGGGGCGCTGCACGTGACCGGTGCGGGCGGCTCGCTGGCGACGAACGTGGGCGGCACGCTGCTCGGCAATGCGGTGAACCTCGATGCAGGCGCCACGCTGGGCCTGAACGGCGCGGCGGGCCTGAGCCTCGGCGGCACGATCGCCGGTAACGGCGGCCTCGCGCAAAGCGGTACGGGCACGACGACGCTGCTCGGCGCGAACACGTTCTCGGGCGGTACGGCGCTGAGCGGCGGCGGGTTGATCGCCGGCAACGGCGCGGCGCTGGGCACGGGCGCGCTGAACGTGTCCGGCGCGGGCGGCACGCTCGCGACGAACGTCGGCGGCACCGTGCTGGGCAATGCGGTGAACCTTGGCGCAGGCGCGACGCTCGGCCTGAACGGCGCGGCCGACCTGGGCCTCGGCGGGGTGATCGGCGGGAGCGGCCAACTGGCGCAAACCGGCACTGGCACGACGACGCTGCTCGGCGCGAACACGTTCTCGGGCGGCACGACGCTGGGCGGCGGTGGGCTCATCGCCGGCAACGGCGCGGCACTGGGCACGGGCGCGCTGAATGTGGTCGGCGCGGGCGGTTCGCTTGCGACGAACGCGAGCGGCACCGTGCTCGGCAATGCGGTCAACCTCGGCGCGGGCGCGACGCTCGGGCTGAACGGCTCGGCCGATCTCGGCCTGGGCGGCACGATCGCCGGCGCGGGCGGCCTGGCGCTCGGCGGCACCGGCGCGACGACGCTGTCCGGCGCGAACACGTTCACCGGCGGCGCGAACCTGACGGGCGGCGGCAGCCTGATCGTCGAAGGCAACTCGGCGCTCGGCATCGGGGGCGCGTTGAACGTGAGTGGCCTCGGCGGCTCGCTGAGCGCGGACCTGGCCGCCGGCGCGGCCCTCGCGAACACGATCAACCTGAACGGCGCGTCGCTGACGCTGAACGGCGCGCACGACCTCGGCCTGAACGGCGCGATCAACGGGTCCGGCGGACTCGTGCTGAGCGGCACCGGAACGACCACGCTGTCCGGTGCGAACACCTTCGGCGGCGGCACGACGCTGAGCGCCGGCACGCTGCTCGCCGGCAACAACGCGGCGCTCGGCACCGGTACGCTGAATGTCACGGGCGCGGGCGGCGCGCTCGGCGCGAGCGTGAACGGCACGGCATTGGGTAACGCGGTGAACCTCGGCGCGGGCGCGACGCTGGCGCTGAGTGGTGCGAACGATCTCGGCTTGAGCGGCGTGATCTCCGGCAACGGCGGGATCGCGCAAACCGGCAGCGGAACGACGACGCTGCTCGGTGCCAATACGTTCTCGGGCGGCACGACGCTGAGCGGCGGCGGGCTCCTCGCCGGCAATGCCGGCGCGCTGGGGACGGGCGCGCTGAACGTGACGGGTGCGGGCGGCTCGCTCGGCACGACGGTCGGCGGCACGGTGCTCGGCAATGCAATCCAGCTCGGTGCGGGCGCCGCACTGACGGTGGGCGGCGCGAACGACCTCGGGCTGGGTGGGATCATCTCGGGCACCGGCGGCCTCAATGTCAGCGGCCCGGGCACGACGACGCTGACCGCGGCCGAGACGTTCACCGGCGGCACCACGATCGGCAGCGGCACGCTGGCAATCGGCGCGGGCGGCAGCCTTGACGCGTCGAGCCCGGTCAACCTGACCGGCGCGGGCGCGCACTTCAGCGTGGCCGGTGCGACCACGCCGCAGTCGATCGGCACGCTGTCGGGCGTCGCGGGTTCGGCGATCGATCTCGGGGCGAACCACCTGACGCTGGCCGGCAGCGGCAGCGGCGTCTTCGCCGGCAACATCGGCGGGGCGGGCGGGCTGACGCTGTCGGGAACCGGCTCGCAGGCGCTGACGGGCAACAACACGTTCACGGGCGGCACGGCGCTGACCGGCGGCAGCCTGGTCGTCGGAAGCGCCACGGCGCTCGGCCTCGGCGCCCTCGACGTCAACGGCTCGGCGTCGCTCGGCGCGAGCGTGCCGGGCGTGACGCTCGGCAATGCTGTGAATCTCGGCACCGGCGTCACGCTGGGGCTGAACGGCGCGACCGACCTGGGCCTGGGCGGCACGATCGCGGGGAACGGCAGTCTTGCGCAAACCGGCACGGGCACGACGACGCTCACCGGCACGAACACGTTCTCGGGCGGCACGACGCTGAGCGCCGGCGGGCTCATCGCGGGCAACGGCGCGGCGCTGGGGACGGGTGCGCTGAACGTGACGGGCGCGGGCGGCACGCTGGCGACGAACGTCGCCGGCACCCTGCTCGGCAATGCAGTGGATCTCGGCGCGGGCGCGACGCTCGGCCTGAACGGCTCGGCCGATCTGAGCCTGGGCGGCGTGATCTCCGGCAACGGCGGGATCGCGCAAACCGGCAGCGGAACGACGACGCTGCTCGGTGCGAATACGTTCTCGGGCGGCACGACGCTGAGCGGCGGCGGGCTGATCGCCGGCAACGGCGCGGCACTCGGCACGGGGGCGCTGAACGTCGCGGGCGCGGGCGGCACGCTCGGCACGAGCGTCGGCGGCACCGTGCTCGGCAACGCGGTGAATCTCGGCACGGGCGCGACGCTGACCGTTGGCGGTCCAAACAATCTTGGGCTGGGCGGCGCGATCTCCGGCGGCGGCAACCTGTCGGTGAACGGCCCGGCGACGACGACGCTCACGGGGCTCGGCTCGTACACCGGCAGCACGACGATCGGCAATGGCAGCACGCTCGCGGTGGGCGCGGGCGGCAATCTGTCGGCGGCCAGTCTGTTCGACCTGGCCGGCGCGGGCGCGACGCTCGACCTGAGCGCGGCCACGTCGCCGCAGGCGACGGGTGGCCTGGCAGGGGCAGCGGGCTCGGCGGTGAACCTCGGCGGCAACACGTTGACGCTGGGCGGCGCGGGCAACAACACCTTCGGCGGCACGATCGGCGGCACGGGCGGGCTGGCGCTGTCCGGCACCGGCACCGAGACGCTGACGGGTGTCAATACGTACACGGGCGCGACGACGATCAACAGCGGCACGCTGGCGATCGGCGCGGGCGGCAGCCTGTCGGCAGGTGGCGCGGTGAATCTGGCCGGCGCGGGCGCGACGTTCGATCTCAGCGGCGCGACGTTGCCGCAGGCGGCGGGCGCGCTGTCGGGCGTGGCCGGTTCGACGGTGAACCTGGGCGGCAACGGGCTGACGCTCGGCGGCTCGGGCAATGCGACGTTCGGCGGCACGATCGCCGGCGCAGGCGGCAGCCTGACGCTGGGCGGTACGGGCGCGGAAACGCTGACGGGCAACAACACCTATTCAGGCGGTACGAACCTGACCGGCGGCGGCACGCTGATCGCGGGCAGCAACGCGGCGCTCGGCACCGGTGCGCTGAACCTCGCCGGTGCGGGCGGCTCGCTGGCGGCGAACGTCGCCGGCACCGTGCTCGGCAATGCGGTGAATCTCGGTGCAGGCGCGACGCTGGGCCTGAACGGTGCGGCCGACCTGAGCCTCGGCGGGCTGATCTCGGGCGGCGGCAGTCTCGCGCAGACCGGCGGCGGGACGACGACGCTCACGGGCGCCAACACCTATACGGGCGGCACGACGCTGAGCGGTGGCGATTTGTCCCTGGGCAGCAGCACGGCGCTCGGTACGGGCACGGTCCACGTGACCGGCACCGGCGGCGCGCTCAACGCGAGCACGGCCAACATCCTGCTCGCTAACGGCTTCGACCTGGGCGGAGGTTCGACACTGAACCTCGGCGGCCTCAACGACTTCGGCCTGAACGGCATCATTTCCGGCGCGGGCGGCGTGGTGCAGTCAGGCACGGGCACGACCACGCTCGGCGGCTCGAACACCTACGGCGGCGGCACGACGCTGAACAGCGGCGGGCTGAGCGTGGGCAGCAATACGGCGCTCGGCACCGGCGCGCTGAACGTGAACGGCAACGGCACGCTGAACGCCAGCGTGAGCGGCACGACGCTCGGCAATGCGGTGAATCTCGGCGCGGGCGCGACGCTCGGGCTGAACGGCGCGAACGATCTCGGCCTGAGCGGCACGATTGCCGGCAACGGCAGCCTCGCGCAAACCGGCTCGGGCACGACGACGCTGACCGGCACGAACACGTACGGCGGCGGCACCACGTTGAGTGGCGGCGGGCTCATTGCCGGCAACGGCAGCGCACTGGGTACCGGCGCGCTGAACGTCTCGGGTGCGGGTGGCTCGCTCGGCACGAACGTTGCGGGCACGACGCTGGGCAACACGGTGAATCTCGGCGCGGGTTCGACGCTGACGGTTGGCGGTGCCAACGATCTTGGCCTCGGCGGCGCGATTTCCGGCAGCGGCGGCCTGTCGGTGAGCGGCCCGTCGACGACGACGCTGACGGGTTCGAACACGTACACGGGCAATACGACGATCGGCGGCGGCAGCACGCTGGCAGTGGGTGCGGGCGGCAGCCTGTCCGCGGGCAGCGCGCTCAACCTCTCCGGCTCGGGCGCGACGCTGGACCTGAGCGCGGCGACTTCGCCGCAGACGAGCGGGATGCTGTCGGGCGTCTCCGGCACGAACGTCAATCTCGGCGGCAATACGTTGACGCTCGCCGGTTCCGGCAACGGCAACTATGCCGGCACGATCGGCGGTACCGGCGGGCTGACGATGTCCGGTTCGGGCACCGAAACGCTGACGGGCGGCAACACCTATACGGGTGCGACGACAATCAACAGCGGCACGCTGGTAATCGGTGCGGGCGGCAGCCTGTCGGCGAGCAGCCCGGTCAATCTGGCCGGTGCGGGCGCGACGTTCGACGTGAGCGGTGCCACGACGCCGCAGACGACCGGCACGCTGTCGGGCGTGGCCGGTTCGACGGTGAACCTGGGCGGCAACAACCTGACGCTGGGCGGCACGGGCAACGGCACCTACGGCGGCACGATCGCCGGTGCGGGCGGGAGCCTGACGCTGTCGGGCAGCGGCACCGAAACGCTGACGGGCAACAACACGTATTCGGGCGGCACGAACCTGACCGGCGGCGGCACGTTGCTCGCGGGCAGCAGCGCGGCGCTCGGCACGGGCGCATTGAACACGAGCGGCGCGGGCGGCACGCTCGGCACCAGCGTGGCCGGCACGACGATCACCAACGCGGTCAATCTCGGTTCGGGGTCGACGCTGACGGTCGGCGGTGCGAACAATCTGGGCCTCGGCGGCACGATCTCGGGCAGCGGCAACCTGTCGGTGACCGGCCCGTCGACGACGACGCTCACCGGCGCGAGCTCGTATACGGGCAACACGACGATCGGCAACGGCAGCACGCTCGCGGTGGGCGCGGGCGGCAGCCTGTCGTCGGGCAGTGCGGTCAACCTGTCGGGCACGGGTGCGACGCTCGACGTCAGCGCGGCCACGACGCCGCAGACGACGGGCACGCTGTCGGGCGTATCGGGCTCGACGGTGAACCTCGGCGGCAATACGCTGACGCTCGGCGGGTCGGGTAACGGCACGTTCGGCGGAACGGTCGGCGGCACGGGCGGCCTGACGCTGTCGGGTACCGGCACGGAAACGTTGACGGGCACCAACACATACACCGGCGCGACGACGATCAACAGCGGCACGCTCGCGATCGGCGCGGGCGGCAGCCTGTCGGCGAGCAGCCCGGTCAATCTGGCCGGTGCGGGCGCGACGTTCGACGTGAGCGGCGCCACGACGCCGCAGACGACCGGCACGCTGTCGGGCGTGGCCGGTTCGACGGTGAACCTGGGCGGCAACAACCTGACGCTGGGCGGCACGGGCAACGGCACCTACGGCGGCACGATCGCCGGTGCGGGCGGGAGCCTGACGCTGTCGGGCAGCGGCACCGAAACGCTGACGGGCAACAACACGTATTCGGGCGGCACGAACCTGACCGGCGGCGGCACGTTGCTCGCGGGCAGCAGCGCGGCGCTCGGCACGGGCGCATTGAACACGAGCGGCGCGGGCGGCACGCTGGGCACCAGCGTGGCCGGCACGACGATCACCAACGCGGTCAATCTCGGCACGGGTTCGACACTGACGGTCGGCGGTGCGAACAACCTGGGCCTCGGCGGCGCGATCAGCGGTAGCGGCAACCTCGTGGTGAATGGTCCGTCGACGACGACGCTGTCGGGCGCGAACACCTACACCGGCAGCACGACGATCGGCGGTGGCAGCACGTTGGCGGTCGGCGCGGGCGGCAACCTGTCGTCGGGCAGCGCGATCGACCTGTCGGGTACCGGCGCGACGCTCGACCTGAGCGCGGCCACGTCGCCGCAGACGAGCGGCGCGCTGTCCGGCGGCACGGGCACGAACGTGAATCTCGGCGGCAATACGCTCACGCTGGGCGGATCGGGCAGCGGCACGTACGGCGGCGTGATCGGCGGGTCGGGCGGGTTGACGCTGTCGGGCACCGGCACCGAAACGCTGACGGGCACCAATACGTACACCGGCGCGACGACGATCAACAGCGGCACGCTCGCGATCAGCGGCAACGGTAGCCTGTCGTCGAGCAGCCCGGTCAGCCTGACGGCGTCCGGCGCGACGCTCGACCTGAGCGGCGCGTCGTCGCCGCAATCGACGGGCGCGATCTCGGGCGTGGCCGGCTCGACGGTGAACCTCGGGAACAACAACCTGACGCTCGGCGGCGCGGGCAGCGGCACCTACGCGGGCAACATCGCCGGCACGGGCGGCGTGACGATGAACGGCACCGGCACCGAAACGCTGACCGGCGCGAACTCGTACACGGGGGCGACGACGATCAACAGCGGCACGCTGGCGATCGGCGCGGGCGGCAGCCTGTCGGGGACGACGCCGGTGAGCCTGACGGGTGCGGGCGCAACCTTCGACCTGAGCGGCGCGACCACGCCGCAGACAACGGGCACGCTGTCGGGCGTCGCGGGTTCGACGGTGAACCTGGGCGGCAACAACCTGACGCTGGGCGGCTCGGGAAGCGGCACGTACGACGGCACGATCGCCGGTGCAGGCGGCAGCCTGACGCTGGGCGGGACGGGCACCGAGACGCTCAACGGGACGAACACGTACACGGGCGGCACGAGCCTGACCGGTGGCGGCACGCTGATAGCGGGTAATGGTTCGGCACTCGGCACGGGCGCGCTGAACACGAGCGGCGCGGGCGGCACGCTCGGCACCAGCGTGGCCGGCATGACGCTCGGCAACGCGGTGAACCTCGGTGCGGGGTCGACGCTGACGGTTGGTGGTGCGAACAATCTGGGCCTCGGCGGTGCGATCTCGGGCAGCGGCAACCTGGCCGTGAACGGCCCGTCGACGACGACGCTCACCGGTACGAGTACCTACACGGGCAACACGACGATCGGCAACGGCAGCACGCTGGCGGTCGGCGCGGGCGGCAGCCTGTCGGGCGGCAGCGCGGTCAATCTGGCGGGTGCAGGCGCGACGCTCGATTTGAGCGCGGCCACGACGCCGCAGTCGACGGGCGCGTTGGCGGGCGTAACGGGTTCGACGGTGAACCTCGGCGGCAACGCGCTGACGCTCGGCGGTTCCGGTAGCGGCACGTACGGCGGCACGATCGCCGGTGCGGGCGGCAGCCTGACGCTGGCGGGCACGGGCACCGAAACGCTGACCGGCGCGAATACGTACACCGGTGGCACGAACCTGACCGGCGGCGGCACGCTGCTCGCGGGCAATGGGTCGGCGCTCGGCACGGGGGCGCTGAACACGAGCGGCGCAGGCGGCACGCTCGGCACGAACACGGCCGGCACGACGCTGAGCAACGCGATCAACCTGGGTTCGGGCTCAACGCTGACGGTCGGCGGCGCGAACAACCTGGGCCTCGGCGGCACGATCTCGGGCAGCGGCAATCTGGCGGTGAACGGTCCGTCGACGACGACGCTCTCCGGTTCGAGCACGTACACCGGCAACACGACGATCGGCAACGGCAGCACGCTGGCGGTCGGTGCGGGCGGCAACCTGTCGTCAGGCAGCGCGGTCGATCTGGCCGGCAGCGGTGCGACGCTCGACCTGAGCGCCGCGACGACACCGCAGGCGACGGGCGCGTTGTCCGGCGTATCGGGCTCGACGGTGAGCCTCGGTGGCAACACGCTGACGCTTGGCGGTGCGGGCAGCGGCACGTTCGGCGGGACGGTCGGCGGCGCGGGCGGGTTGACGATGGCCGGCACGGGGACTGAAACGCTGACCGGCGCGAACACGTACACCGGCGCGACGACGATCAACAGCGGCACGCTGGCAATCGGTGCGGGCGGCAGCCTCTCCGGCAGCAGTCCGCTGAACCTGGCCGGTGCGGGCGCAACCTTCGACGTCAGCGGCGCGACGACGCCGCAAACGACGACCGGGCTGTCGGGCGTGGCCGGTTCGACGGTGAACCTCGGCGGCAACAACCTGACGCTCGGCGGTTCGGGCAGCGGCACGTACGGCGGCACGATCGCCGGCACGGGCGGCAGCCTGACGCTGGGCGGCACGGGCACCGAGACGCTGACCGGTTCGAACACGTATTCGGGCGGCACGAACCTGACCGGTGGCGGTACGCTGGTCGCGGGCAGCAACACGGCGCTCGGCACCGGCGCGCTGAACACCGGCGGCGCAGGCGGCACGCTGGCCGCCGGCACGCCGGGCACGACGCTGGCCAATGCGGTGAACCTCGGGACGGGTTCCACGCTGACTGTGAGCGGCCCGAACAGCCTCGGCCTGACCGGCGCGATTTCCGGCAACGGCAATCTGTCGGTCACCGGCCCGGCGACGACGACGCTGTCGGGTGCCAACACCTATACCGGCGGCACCAGCGTCACGGGCGGCGGCACACTGGTCGCCGGCACGCCGACGGCACTCGGCAGCGGCACGCTGAGCGTCGGCGGCAACGGCGGCACGCTTGCCACCAGCGTGGCCGGCACGACGCTCGGCAACGCGGTGAACCTCGGCACGGGTTCGACGCTCACGGTCGGCGGCGCGAACAACCTCGGCCTGAGCGGCCCGATCTCCGGCGCCGGCAACCTGACGGTGAACGGCCCGTCGACCACGACGCTCACCGGCGCGAACACGTACGCCGGCAACACGACGATCGGCAGCGGCAGCACGCTCGCGGTCGGCGGCGCCGGCAGCCTGTCGGCCGGCAGTGCGGTGACGCTCGCCGGTACCGGCGCGACGCTCGATGTCGGCGGGGCGACGGCGCCGCAGACGGCCAGCGCGTTGTCGGGTGCGGCGGGTTCGACGGTGAACCTCGGCGGCAACACGCTGACCGTGGCCGGCCCGACGGGCGGTTCGTTCGGCGGCACGATCGCGGGCACCGGCGGCTTCGCGGTGCAGGGCGGCGGCACGCAGACGCTGACCGGCGCCAACACGTATACGGGCAACACGACGATCGGCAGCGGCAGCACGCTGGCGCTCACCGGCGCAGGCAGCCTCGCGCCGACCAGCCCGATGATCCTCGCGGGCAGCGGCGCGACGCTGAACCTGGCGGGCTCGGCCGCGCCGCAGTCGATCGGCACGCTGTCGGGCACGACGGGCTCGAACGTGAACCTCGGCAATACGCCGCTGACGGTCAACACCGCGGGCACCAGCACCTTCGCCGGCACGCTGTCGGGCACCGGGCCGCTGACGCTGGCCGGCACGGGCGCGCAGCTGCTGAGCGGCACCAACACGCTGTCCGGGCCGACGACCGTGGCCGGCGGCACGCTCGCCGTCACCGGTTCGCTGGCCAACTCGCCGGTGACTGTCGGCAACGGTGCGACCGTCACCGGGACCGGCACGATCGGCGGCCTCGTCGTGTCGGGCGGCGGCACCGCTTCGGTGCTTCAGCTCGGGCAGCCGCTGAAGGTGGCGGGCAATGCGACGTTCCAGCCGGGCTCGACGCTGCAGGTCGGCGCGACGCCGCAACAAAGCGGCGGCCTCGACGTGACCGGCTCGGCCGCGCTCAACGGCGGGACGGTGCAGGTCGTCGCGGCGACCGGGCAATACCAGCCGGGCAAGCTGTACACGATCGTGAACGCCGGCGCGGGCGTGCAGGGGCAATTCAGCGCGGTGAACTCGACGTATGCGTTCCTCACGCCGACGCTCACGTACAACCCGGCGCAGGTGCTGATGTCGCTGACACCGAACGGCACGCCGTTCGCGTCGGTTGCGACGACGCCCGACGGGCAAGCGGTGGCGGGCGCGGTCGGCACGCTCGGCGCCGGCAATCCGTTGTTCGATACCGTGCTGACGTCGGATGCCCCGACCGCGAACCGCGCGTTCGCGCAGCTTGCCGGCGATCTGCATCCGAGCACGAGAAGCGTGCTGCTGTCCGACAGCCGCTACGTGCGCGACGCGGTGCTCGATCGCGCGCGTCTCGGCTCGCAGCCCGGTGGCGCGTTGTGCGGCTGCGAGGCGCCGGTGTCGGCGGACGATCACGCGGCGTCGCTCGACCGGCGCCTGGCGTCGGAGAACGGCTGTACGCCGGCCAAATCGTTCAAGCCGGCGGTGTGGGGCCGGCTGTACGGCTCGCATAGCCGGTTCGACGGCGACGGCGTCGCGTCGGTCGATCGCAACCTGTACGGCTTCGTCGTCGGTACGGATGCGGAGGTCAGCAGCCACTGGCGCGTCGGTATCGCGGGCGGCGCATCGCGCACCCTGCTCAATGCCGACCAGAACCAGTCGGCGAAGGTGAACGGCGAGACGATCGCGTTGTACGCCAGCGGTCGATACGACGCGTGGAACGTGCGTGGCGGCCTGGCGCAGTCGTGGTACCGCGTGCACAGCGAGCGCAATCCGTCGTTCGGTGGCTTCTCCGACCACGACACCGCCAGCTACGACGCGAACGCGACGCAGGTGTTCACCGAGATCGGGTACTCGACGGCCATCCGCAACGTCGCACTCGAACCGTTCGTCGGACTCGCGTATGCGAGCCTGCATACCGACGGCTTCAAGGAGAACGGTGGCGCGGCTGCACTGCAGGGCGATTCCAGCACGACCGGCCTCGGTTTCTCGACGCTCGGCGTGCGGGCCTCGACCGATGTCGCGGTCACGACGAAGGGCAAGGTCACCGCGTTCGGGACCGTCGGCTGGCGGCATGCGTTCGGCAATACGCAGCCGGGTTCGACGCTGGCGTTCGCGAGCGGCGGTTCACCGTTCAGCGTGGTCGGCGTGCCGGTCGCGCGAGATGCCGCGGTGCTCGAGGTCGGTGTCGATGCGGCCGTCACGAAGAACCTGTCGCTGGGGTTGTCGTATAGCGGCCAGATCGGCGGAAGCTTCAGCGACCACGCGTTGTACGGCAATCTGCTGTGGAAGTTTTAAGGGGGGCGGCCGCTCGCGATGTCGTTGTCGTGAGCGGCCGATGGTTGATCGATGGTTCTATGGTTGGCTGTTCGATTCGCATGGCAGAAGTTTCGTAATGCAAATCAATCGGCGTGAAACGTATGGCGCGATGTTTGACATCCCGCCGCACCGGCCTGTCTAAACCCGTTTCAACACGTGTCGTATCGGGCGATCCGCAAACGATTCGCGCCACTTTCGTGGCGGCGGGATCCAGGCGTCGTCGTTCGAGCTGTTCCGCGGTTGTCCAACCGAAATGAGGGTCCTCATGAAAACGAAAATGAACGTGAAATTGACAGGTATCGCCTTGTCGGTCGCGGCTTTGTTCAGCGTGGCCGCCAGCGCGTCCAAGGCGGTGGTCGTGACGTCCGTGCCGGGAAGCCTGGGTAATGCCGATGGCGTGATCATCGGAGGCGGATCGCCGGCGCCCGGGGGGCTCGTCGGCACCGTGGCGGGATGGGGGAACGCGATCGTCTCGGTTGGCAGTCCGACGAATGCCGGCGGTATCGCGATCGGGACGGCAGGGTCGGGGGCGGGGAGTGTGGCCATCGGTCTCGGTAACGGATTGCTCGAGCCGGTCGCGGGCGTGGCCGGCTCCGTGACGGGGGCACTCGGCGGGATTGGTGGAGGCGGTGGCGGTGGCGCCACAGGCGGCATCGGGGGTGTGCTCGGTGGGGTCACTGGTGCGCTGGGTGGCGTGGGTGGCAGTGGTGGATCGGCTGGGGGGCTCGGCGGTGTGGTTGGGACGGTGACGGGAGCCTTGGGAGGCATCGGTGGGACTGGTGGCGCAACGGGTGGCCTGGGCGGTGTCGTTGGCACGGTAGCCAACGCGGCAACTGGTGCGGTTGGCACGGTCACTGGTGCACTGGGTGGCGTGGGTGGCAGTGGTGGTTCGACTGGTGGTCTCGGCGGTGTGGTCGGTACGGTGACGGGAGCCTTGGGCGGCATCGGTGGGACTGGTGGCGCAACGGGTGGCCTGGGCGGTGTCGTTGGCACGGTAGGCAACACGGCAACCGGCGCGATCGGTACCGTAACGGGAGCTTTGGGTGGCGTGGGCGGCAGCGATCCGACTGGTGGCCTCGGTGGCGTGGTTGGTACGGTGACCGGCGCGTTGGGCGGTATTGGCGGGACTGGTGGCGCAACGGGTGGCCTGGGCGGTGTCGTTGGCACGGTAGCCAACGCGGCAACTGGTGCGGTTGGCACGGTCACTGGTGCACTGGGTGGCAGTGGTGGTTCGACTGGTGGTCTCGGCGGTGTGGTCGGTACGGTGACCGGCGCGTTGGGCGGTATTGGCGGGACTGGTGGCGCAACGGGTGGCCTGGGCGGTGTCGTTGGCACGGTAGCCAATACGGCGACCGGTGCAATCGGTACGTTGACGGGTGCACTGGGTGGTGTTGGCGGCAGCGGTGGATCGACTGGTGGTCTTGGCGGTGTTGTCGGTACGGTGACTGGCGCGTTGGGCGGCATTGGCGGAACTGGTGGTGCGACGGGTGGCTTGGGCGGTGTCGTTGGCACGGTAGCCAATACGGCGACCGGTGCAATCGGTACCGTAACGGGAGCCTTGGGTGGCGTGGGCGGCAGTGGCGATCCGATCGGGGGCCTCGGTGGCGTGGTCGGTACGGTGACCGGCGCCTTGGGCGGCATCGGCGGGACCGGTGGTGCGACGGGTGGCCTGGGCGGCGTCGTCGGCACAGTAGCCAACGCGGCAACCGGTGCGGTTGGCACGGTTACTGGCGCGCTGGGTGGCGTGGGTGGCAGTGGTGGTTCGACTGGTGGGCTTGGCGGTGTGGTTGGCACGGTGACCGGCGCGTTGGGTGGCATCGGTGGGACTGGTGGCGCAACGGGTGGCTTGGGCGGCGTCGTTGGCACGGTAGCTAACACGGCAACCGGTGCAGTCGGCACGTTGACGGGCGCCTTGGGCGGCATCGGCGGGAGTGGCGGCGCGACGGGTGGTCTGGGTGGTGTCGTTGGCACAGTAGCCAACACGGCAACCGGCGCGATCGGTACCGTAACGGGAGCCTTGGGTGGCGTGGGTGGAAGCGGTGGTTCGACTGGTGGGCTTGGCGGTGTGGTCGGCACGGTGACCGGCGCGTTGGGTGGCATCGGCGGGACTGGTGGTGCAACCGGTGGCTTGGGCGGCGTCGTTGGCACCGTAGCCAACGCGGCAACCGGTGCGGTTGGTACGGTCACTGGCGCGCTGGGAGGTGTGGGTGGCAGCGGCGGCTCGACCGGTGGCCTCGGCGGTGTGGTCGGTACGGTGACGGGCGCGTTGGGTGGTATTGGCGGGACTGGTGGTGCGACGGGTGGCCTGGGCGGTGTCGTTGGCACGGTAGCCAACGCGGCAACTGGTGCGGTTGGCACGGTCACTGGCGCGCTGGGCGGTGTTGGCGGCAGCGGCGGCTCGACCGGTGGCCTCGGCGGTGTGGTCGGTACGGTGACCGGCGCGTTGAGCGGCATCGGCGGCAGCGGTGGCGCGACGGGTGGCCTGGGCGGCGTCGTTGGCACGGTAGTCAACACGGCAACCGGTGCAGTCGGCACGTTGACGGGTGGCCTGGGCGTCGTCGTCGGCACGGTAGCCAATACGGCAACCGGCGCAGTCGGCACGTTGACGAGTGCGCTGGGTGGCGTCGGCGGGATTGGTGGCGCGACGGGCGGCTTGGGCGGTGTCGTTGACACGGTAGCCAATACGGCGACCGGCGCGATCGGTACCGTAACGGGCACCTTGGGTGGCATTGGCGGCAGCGGTGGTGCGACGGGTGGCCTGGGCGATGTCGTTGGCACGGTAGCTAACACGGCAACCGGTGCAGTCGGCACGTTGACGGGTGCACTCGGTGGCATCGGCGGGGCTGGTGGTGCGACGGGTGGCCTGGGCGGCGTCGTCGGCACGGTAGCGAACACGGCAACCGGTGCAGTCGGCACGTTGACCGGCGCACTGGGTGGCATCGGCGGGGCTGGTGGCGCGACGGGTGGTCTGGGCGGTGTCGTTGACACGGTAGCCAATACGGCGACCGGCGCGATCGGTACCGTCACGGGCACCTTGGGTGGCATCGGTGGGACCGGTGGCGCAACGGGCGGCCTGGGCGGCGTCGTCGGCACGGTAGCCAACACGGCAACCGGTGCAGTCGGCACGTTGACCGGCGCATTGGGTGGTGTTGGCGGCAGCGGTGGTGCGATCGGCGGCCTGGGTGGTGTCGTGGGCACGGTGGCCAACACCGGCACGGGAGTCGTCAACGCCGTCACCGGTATCGCGGGCAATGGCGGCGCGCTGATTACGCCGATCACCAGCATCGTCGGCACCCTCGGCGGATCGCTGCCGATCGGTGCCGCCAACGGTGCAATCGGTGCGGCGTCCGGCGCGGTAACCGGAATCGCCGGCAGCGGCACGGCGGCGATCACGCCGATCGCATCGGCCGTCACGTCGCTGATCGGGCCTGCAACGAGCGGCGTCGGCGGCATCATCGGTTCCGGAACCGGCGTCATCAATGGCGCAAGCGGTGCAGCCGGATCCCTCGCGACGGTGACGACCGGCCTCGCAGGCACGCTGGCGAACACCGTAACCGGTACGACCGGCGCGATCGCGGGCACGTTGCCGGCACTGAGTGTCGCACTCAACGGCGGCACGGCAGCCGGTGCAGTCGGAGGTGCGACCAATGCAGTCGGCACACTTGTCTCCGGCGGCGCGACGATCGTCAACACGGCGGTGCATTCTGTCGGTTCGGCAGTCGGCTCGGTGGCCGGCGTCGTCCCGGCACTGGCTGTCTCGCTGAACGGCAATTCCGCGCAAGGGGGAGGTGCCGTGACAGGGGGCGGTCTGCTGGCACCGGTGACGGCGCTCGTCAGTTCGCTCACCGTGCCGGTGGTCAAGAAGTAGGCGACGTCGCATCCGCGGCCGCCGCATTGATTGGGCGGCCGCTACGTTTCATGTTCGACACGATCGACGGTCGCGGGATGGCGGTCTCATCACTTGCGACGCGCCATCTCCATCCCCCCGTTTTGAGCAACCTGTCGAGGGCGTCATCCGCGATGCAATTGACGGGACGTGGGTTCGTCCGGGAATGGCGCGTGAACCCCGACCCTTGCACGTGGCGATCCGGGCAATGACATTGCGTCGACGTCGAATATCGGACGTTCCGGATTAGACGGGGGGCGCGCCAGCGTCACGTATTCCTCGTTGCATTGGGCAATCCTGTCCCGAATCCGAATCACCGCAATGCATTCAGTGAGACATTCGCTCAAGTCCCCGATACGAACCGTTTCGCCGAGGCCGCTTCGAGCGTTGCGTCCGCACCAGCGTCCGGCGTCGAAGAGGCGCATCCCCGCGATGCCAACCTGAATGGCGATGTCCCGCGGCCATTTCATGAGCGACGCGACATCAGGGTGGAGATCGTCTGCATCTCCCGCCCAGGCACACCCGTTCCGTCCCAAGTTTTTGTCCGACGGCACGACGTTTTCCAACACTTCGTCCTGATGCCAATTCCTATCAGGGAAATCCCGGTAGTCCGCACGGGTATCAAACGCGATTAACTTATATCAAACAAATTTTGACGACGATTTATGTTCCTGATATGGTTTTTCGCACCTGCAAAGCGCGTCCCGGTTGCGTTGGCGCTCGGCGAAAAGTTCGCGTGCTTCGCCAGCGGCTGAACCGGACGCTCGATCAGCCTGCCACGGCGGTCGGTATTTCCATACCGCTTGTTGTCGCGGGTGGAGCGTGGCCCGGTTTCGTCATCGCCGACCTCGCTCGTGGGGATGGCGTGAGTGTGGAACGTGACGATGCAGTGCTTCTTCGAATTGCCATCGAAGAATCGTTCGGTTCCGCGCGGTGATCCGCTCGAGTTTGTCGGCATCGCGGATTCGGCCCATCCGTTCGTCCGGATGGCGAATTCGATAGCAGCTGGAGCGACAACGGAAGCAAGGAAGCGGCTTTCGTCCAGGCGGGGCGTCGCGGTGGTTCCAATCGAGGGAATGCCGGATAGGTCGAGATGCGAGGCGCCTTCCTGCATGAAATTTTTAGGATGACGAAATGATCGAGACAAATATGCCGATCCGGCGAATATGAAGCCGGCTGTTGCAACCTGAGACGACGCGCAGGTCGTGTGCCGTCATCTGCGTTCGAATACAACAAAACCCGTTTCAAACAATCCCGCAACCACTCCTGACAGTGAAATACAGATGAAGAACAAGAAAATCAAGGTCAGCGTTATCGCTGTTGCCGCCTTCGCAGCATCGTCGGCAGCAATGGCACAGTCGTCGATCACCCTGTACGGCATGCTCGATGCAGGTATCGGCTACACGTCGAACATCAATGGCCACAAGCGGTTCGGCCTCGATGGTGGTGCCGCAGGTTCGAACAAGTGGGGCCTCAGGGGGACGGAAGATCTCGGTGGCGGCCTCAAGGCGATCTTCAAGATCGAAAACGGCTTCAACATTGGTACGGGCGGCATAGGCGGCCAGGGACCCATCGGTTCCACGCGTTCGTTGTTCAACCGCCAGGCATACGTATCCCTCGCTTCCGATCAGTACGGTACCGTGCGTCTGGGGCGCCAGCTCGACGCCGTGACGGAAATGGTTCAGGTCCTGACGGGCGACGCCATTTCGGCGTCGACATTCTCGACTCCGGGCGACGTGGACAACAACGACAACACGACGAACCAGAACAGCGCCGTGAAGTACATTTCGCCGCTCATCCATGGCTTCCAGGCTGAAGGCGCGTACTCGTTCGGCGGTGTGGCCGGCTCGATGGGGTCGGGCCAATCGTGGTCGGTGGCGGCGAACTACGCTCAGGGCGGTCTGACGGTCGCCGGTGGCTATTTCCACGCGGCAAACCAGGGTGAGAACGGGTGGACGAACGCAACGGCGCAACCGAGTTTCGGCGGTGCGCTGGGCTATCCGAGTTCGGGTTACAACGGCGGCAATGCCTTCAAGAGCGCAGGCATCGCGCAAGTCGCAACGCAATATCAGATCGGTCCGTACACGGCAGGCTTGCGCTACTCGAACGCGCAGTACCAGGGCAATGCCGGCCAGCCGTCGATCCACTTCAACGTGCTGGGTGCCCTCCTGCAGTACCAGGTCACGCCGGCGCTGTCGCTGGCGACCGGGTACACGTATGTCTACGGCTCCGCGGCCACGCCCGCGCTGGCTGCCGAAGGCCGCACGATGGCGTCGATCAACCAGGTGTCGCTGGGTGCGACGTACTCGCTGTCGAAGAGCACCGCGCTGTACGCGATGGGCGGGTACGTTCATGCCAAGGGCGCTCAGGCTTCCGTTGCCGACTTTGGCAACACCGCATCGGGCGGCAACCAGGTTCAAGTCAACATCGGCATGTACCACGGCTTCTGATCGCCGGCGTGGAAGTCCGGAGTAGTGGCTGCACTACTCCGGCAAAGCAGCATTCTTCTGGTAGCGCACCACCTCGAGCGGGTGTCGTGAGCTGAAAATTCCCCTCATCGATCGTTCGTTCTGCAGACAGTGACGAAGTTGCTGCATGGCGAGGCGATCATCCCGCATCCGCATCCGCCGCTGCCGCGGTATCCGATGTTCGGGCGGCCGCTTCTGGCGAACGTCGACCGCCAGGTCGCGCTCAGATTCCCATCCGCTCCGCGACACCGTCCCGATCGACGAACTTGTGTTTCAGCCCGGCCGCGACGTGCATGACCAGCAGCAAGCCCAGCGTCAGCACCAGCGCGCGATGCAGCGAATCGGTCAGGAGTCGCAGCGGTTCGTCGCGGCCGACCAGCACCGGCAATTCCGTGATCCCGAAGAAACTGACCGGATGGGCGCCAGCAAGGCGATGCACGTAGCCGGTCAGCGGCACGAGACACAGCAGCAGGTACAGCACGCCGTGCAGTGCGCCTGCGATCCGCGCCTGCCACGCCGGAACACTGGCCGGCAGCGGCGGCGGGGTATGCGTCGCACGCCACGCGAGGCGTGGCACGGTCAGCATGAAGATCAGGCTGCCGATCGACGCGTGATAGAACAGGATGCCGTTGAACTGAGTCGAGTTGTGCGGAAAGGTATTCATGTAGATCCCGATCATCAGGTTCGACAGGATCAGGATGGCGATCGACCAGTGCATGGCGATCGCGAAGCGTGTGTAGGCGACGTGGTTGGGGTGTGACATGGCGGTCTCTCCGTTTCGGTTGGGCGTCGTGCACCGGCTCGTTCGGCGTGGTGAGCGGCCTGACGCCCCGATATACCGGAGCGGGCATGGTTTTATTCCCGCGGGACTCGCGAAGTGTGAGGTGCGGCTTGTTCCGGCGCGGCCCGGCGGTGACCGACCTGAGCGGACGATGAGCGACCGGGTGCCGTTGTCCGCTCGCGACAGATCAGCAGACATCGATGCCGAAACGGTAACTCGTCAGCCTGTAACGTTCGCGCCGGAAATGCCGAACAGCCGGGCGACGACCGAACGCAGCCAGCGATTGCCTGCCTCCTGATGGTAGCGCGCATGCCAGTGTTGCCGAACGGCGAAACCCTCGACGGGAATGGGGCAGGGATGTACCGAAAGATCGTTGGCCTGAGCCAGCGTCTCGCCGATATGGCGCGGCAAGGTCGTGATCAGATCGGTGGTCTGTACGATTGCGCCGAGCCCCAGAAAACCGGGCAATTCAAGCACCACCTGCCGTTCAATGCGCTCGCGCACGAGCGCCTGCTCGAGCAGCGCCGTGCCCGTTCCCCCCGTGATCGCCACATGGCCTTCGGTGCGATACGCCTTGACGCCGAGCCGCGTGTGAATACGCGGATGATGGCGATTCGCCAGGCACACCCAATCCTGCTCGTATAGCTGTTGCTGATAGATCCCGCCGCTCAGCCACGGCACGTATCCGATCGCAAGATCGGCCTCGCCTGATTCGAGCGCCCGTTCCGTATTGCCGTCGATCCGCGCGGCGTCCAGGCGCACGCCAGGCGCTTGCGCGCGCACGTAGGCGAGCAGGCGCGGCAGCAGCGTCACGTGACTCGCATCGGTCATGCAGATGCGAAATCGTCTTTGCGCGGTCGCCGGATCGAAGGCGATTTCCCAGGCCGAGAAGCGCCGCAACGATTCGAGAATCTCCCGACACGGGCCGATCAGCGCATCGGCTTGCGGTGTGGGCGCCATGCCGCCGGGCGTCCGGATAAAGAGCGGATCGTGCAAATGCTCGCGCAACCGCGCGAGCCAGATGCTGATGGTCGGCTGGCTCTGGCCGAGTTGTTCGGCCACGCGCGTGACGCTGCGCGTGTCGTAGAGCAGGTCGAACAATTGCAGCAGCTTGAGGTCGGGCAGATCGGTCGGAATCATCGCAGGTCAACGATATTGCGTGAGGCAATGATGCCATTGTATCCATTGTATTGCGACATGATGCGGCGGCTCCTATCGTGACGTCATACGTTAAGGAGACGCTCTTGAAAATTGCCATTCTGGGTGCCGGCGCGCTGGGCTGCGCGATTGGCGCGACGCTCACCGAAGGCGGCCACGAGACCTGGCTGATCGACCGCTCGCCCGATCATGTCAATGCGATGCGCGCCCACGGCCTGCGCGTCGATGACGCAAGCGGCACTCGCCAGGTGCAAGTCCGCGCGACTACCCGGCCGGACGAGGCAGGGGTGGCCGAGGTCGTGATCGTGCTCGTCAAATCGTTCCACACCGATGCGGCGATTCGCGGCGCGCAAGCGCTGGTGGGACCTGAAACACGGGTACTGTCACTGCAAAACGGCCTCGGTCACGAAGACATTCTGGCCGACGTGGTGGGCCGCGAGCGCGTGCTCGCGGGCAAGACCTATGTAGGTGGCGTACTGCGCGGCATGGGGCATATCGAGTCGGGCGTCGTGGGCAAGCACACTATCATCGGCGAGCTGGACGGACGCGTGACTGATCGCGTTCGACGTATTGCCGATGCATTCAGCCACGCGGGCCTCAACACGCAGGTCAGCGACAACATCGTCGGCACCATGTGGGACAAGCTGCTCGTGAATGTCGCGACGGGCGCGCTGACCGGCATCACGTCGCTGACTTACGGCCAGCTTTATGACGAGCCGCTGCTCAAGGCCACTTCGCTGGCGGCCGTCGCGGAAGCGATCGCGGCCGCGAAGGCGGCAGGCGTCACACTGTCGATGAACGATCCGGAACAGGCGTGGTCGCTTGCCGCCGAAGGTTTGCCCGCTGCGTTCAAAACGTCGATGCTGCAAAGTCTCGAACGAGGTTCCATGACCGAAATCGACTTCATCAACGGCTCGGTCGTGCGTTGGGGCGCACGCCATGGTGTGCCGACGCCCGTCAACGCCACGCTCGTTGCATGCATCAAGGGCATCGAGCGTGCGATGGCCGATCGCCAGAAAGCGGAGGCGCAAGCGTGACTAAATCGAAAGCCTATCTCGAACACGTCGCCGTCTTCGTGCGCGACATCCACTGGCACATCCGTTTTTTCGAGGAGGTGTTCGGCATGACGATGCGCGAGGTCGACGGCACGACCGAAGCGCCGCGCCAGTACTGGACGCTCGGCGGCATGCAGTTCATCCACCAGCCGGATTTTTCGGGTCCCGAAGGAAGGCTTGCCCATCTCGGCATCATGTGCGAGGACGTCGAAGCCTCGCTCGCCGCCGCCCGCCGCTACGACGTGCAGCCCATGCCGCAAGGTGCGAACTGGCTGCGTTTGCCCGATGGTCTTGCCATCGAATTCATTCAGGCGAAACCCGCGCGCTGCGTGGGGCAGGCGCTCGCCATCAATCCGCGCGCGGAGGCATGACATGACCATCGTCGAAAAATACTGGGACGACGCACGCGAAGGCGACGAATGCGTGAGCCCGAGCTACACCGTCACGAAGGAGCGCATTCTCGCGTACGCCGATCTCACCGGCGATCACACGCCGGTGCACGTCGATGAAGCGTATGCGAACGCGAGCCACTTTGGCTGCCTCGTTGCGCATGGATTGTTTGGTCTTTCGATTGCCGATGGCCTGAAGACCCGGAGCGATTATCGCTTTCTGCCGGGCATGTCGCTGGGCTGGAGCTGGGACTTCGTTCTGCCGATCAAGGTCGGTGACGTGCTGCATGTGAAGTTTCGCATCGGCGCAATGCGCCCGAGCAAGAGCCGTCCTGACTGGGGCATCGTGACGCTTCCGTCGGAACTCGTCAATCAGCACGGCGAAGTCGTGCAGCGAGGCGAGCATCGTCTGATGGTGCCGCGCCGCCCGGGAGCCGAACGATGAAACAGGCGCGTCCACTCGAAGGGATTCGTGTCGTCGACTACAGCCACTTTCTCGCGGGTCCGTACGTGGGGCGCTGCCTCGCGGCGTTGGGTGCGGAAGTGATCAAGGTCGAGCGACCCGGCAGCGGCGACGCGGGACGCCAGCATGCGACCGTGCTCGACGATCGCTCGAGCGGCTATTTTCTGCAGCTCAATATGGGCAAGCGCGGCGTCAGCGTGAACATGAAGGACCCGCGCGGAAAGGCCTTCATGGAACGGCTCTGCGATTCGGCGGACGTATTCGTGGAGAATTATCGTCCCGGCGCGCTCGACAAACTTGGTCTGGGCTACGAAGCGCTTTCCGCGCGCAATCCGGGCCTGGTCTACTGCTCCATTTCCGCGTATGGCCACACGGGGCCGGACGCCCATCGCGCGGGTTTCGGACTGATCGCCGAGGCCAAGAGCGGCATCATGCAGATGGTCGGCACGCCGGGCGAGCGCCCACCGCTGCTGCGTATTTCGCTCGGGGATATGTACACGGGCATTCACGCGGTCGCCGCCATCAATGCGGCACTGCTCGGCCGCGTGAAAAGCGGACGAGGGCAGCACATCGACATGGCGCTTTACGACACGCTCGTCTCGATGCACGAATATGCGGTCCAGTGCTACACGCTTGCAGATGTGCTGCCCGAACAGACCGGGCACGACATGCCCGGATCGACGCTTTATGGTGTGTTTCGCGCGACCGATGGCGATCTGGTGATCGCCGCGCAGGTGGACGATGCCTGGAAGCGCTTCGCCTCGCTGATCGAGGCGAGCGGCGGCCCCCGCGGCTTCGGCGCCGACGAGCGGTTTCACAATAGCGTGGGTCGCAATGCGCATCGGCTGGAGATTCTCGGCGTGGTCGAGCCGTGGGTCGCGGCGCGCACGGTGACGCAGATTCTCGATCTGCTCGACGGCATCGATGTGCCTTGCGCGAAGGTGCAACGTATCGACGAAGTGATCGCCGATCCGCAAATTCAGGCACGCGGCATGATCGTCGAACAGGAGCATCCGCGTTACGGCACGCTGCGCCTGCCGAATCTACCGTTCCGGTTTTCCGAGTGCGATACAACGATCCGCGAGGTTGCTCCGGATCTGGGGCAGCACAATACCGAAGTCGCGCAATCGCTGGGTTTCACGCCCGCCGAAATCGATGCGATGCAAACCGATGGCGTGCTGTTCGACAAGTGAGGCGACGATGAGCGATACCTATGCGGTGATCGGCAATCCGATCGGCCATACGAAATCCCCGCTGATTCATCGGCTTTTCGCCGAAGCGACGCAGCAGGCGATGCACTACACGGCCATCGAGGGGCCGTGCGAACCGGATGACGCGTTCGCGGTAACGGTGCGGGAATTCATCGCGGCCGGCGGCAAGGGCATGAACATCACGGCACCGTTCAAGCTTGCGGCATTCGACATGGCCGATGAGCGCAGCGAGCGCGCGACGCTCGCAGGCGCGGCGAACGCGTTCAAGTTCGAGGGCGGTCGGATTCTCGCAGACAACTTCGACGGCATCGGTCTGCTGCGTGATATCGAGGTGAATCTTCACACGCCGTTCGCCGGCAAGCGTGTATTGCTGCTCGGTGCCGGCGGCGCGGCCCGCGGCGCGTTGCTTCCCTTCCTGGGCGCGCGCCCCGCGGAACTGGTGATCGCGAATCGTCACGTCGAGAAAGCGCGAGCGCTGGCATTGCAATTGGCTTCGCATGGCCCGATAAAGGCGTGCGCTTACGGGGACCTCGATCGCATGGGGCGCTTCGATCTGGTGGTCAACGCGACGTCCGCGAGTCTGACCGGCGATTTGCCGCCCGTGCCGCCCGGCGTGTTCAGCCCGCATGGCACAGCCTATGAACTGGCCTATGGCAAGCACCTCACACCGTTCTTGCGACTGGCGCGCAATGCGGGGGTCGCCGGTGTAGCCGATGGTGTCGGCATGCTGGTGGAGCAGGCGGCGGAAGCCTTTGCGTGGTGGCGCGGCGTGCGCCCCGAGACGCAAGCGGTGATCGACCTGCTTACCGTTCCGCTGGATCGAGTGTGAACGGGAGCGAGCGATACGGGACGTCGATACATCCGCTGCGCGCTTTCATCCATTCGATGTGTCGACGGGTTGAATCCACGGCCGATTTCAGGCATGCGGAACGCTATGATGCTGTTTCCGACGAAACGAATCAGCGTCAATGGTGATCGCTAGACGACGGTGAATATTCCCCGTCACTCGACGCGCGATTCTTTCCCCCGACGATCAGCGACGAGGCCCCCATGCAACTTCAAACCGGTAACCTGTTCACCACCGAAGGCCAGCGCGGCAACGATGAACAAATCGACCTCCTCGTCACCGGGCAGCGTCTGAATGTCGAGCGGATCGTATCGATGGGCCACACGAGCCCCGAAGGCTTTTGGTATGACGACTCGCGCGCCGAATGGGTCGTGCTGCTATCGGGCGCAGCCGTACTCGAATTCGAGGAAGGCCCGACGCGCCATGAAATGCATCCCGGCGACTACGTGCTGATCGAGCCGCATTGCCGTCATCGCGTCGCGTGGACGCACGAAGAAACGCAATCCGTCTGGCTTGCGATTTATTACGAACGTTGAATCAGGAAAGATTGGGCGGCATGCCATCCGGCGCGTAGCGTGCAACCACGCGCCGGATGACACAAATCTTCACCGCACCGGAGCGGCATTTTAAATGCCGCCGGTATCGATGCCCAATAGCCGGGCGGCGCGCTGAATCGCGCGCCGGTGCGCGTCGAGAATCTTATTCCTGGATCAGGAATCGATTGCGATTCTTCGCGTCCTTGATCCATGCGGGCGCGCGACCGCGGCCCGACCAGGTTGCCCCGGTCTTCGGGTCGCGATACTTCGCCTGCACGGGGGCGGCCGCTTGTTTGGCCGGTCGACCACGACGCGTACCGAAAATGTCTTTCTCGGTAATGCCGAATTCCGCAACTTTGGTGCGGATGTCGTCGACGATCGCCTGGAATTCCGCGGCACGTGCAGCTTCGGCTTTCTCGGCCAAAGCTTCCATTTGGGCTTTCAGTTCCTTGTACGTTGCCATGTATCACTCTTCAGGTTGAGTACCCATATGATAGCGGTTTCAGCGGAAAATTTTTAGGAAATTCTCTTCGACTACGAGATTTGTCATCGATAAAGCAATGCAGGACTGCTTCGAACACCTGAGAAGTGTGTCATGTTTGAGAAACCGTAGAGGATTACCCGGAAACTTTTAACGGTGGCGGCACGTCTCTTTGATCGGTCGCGGCGGGATTTTTTCGTCGAGACAAGCGGGCGAGACTTAATTATTCTTTACTTTTTTCTGAAGTATCGGGGAATTCACTGATGAACAGGGACGATAAGCTGACACGGATCGCGGCCGAATTCGGCTTCAATCCGGACGAGGAAATCAGGATCGGCGGAAAGTACACGCCCATTCTGGTCGACGGGAACACGGCCTATATTGCCGGCCAGATTCCGCGGATCGGCGACGTGGTGCATTTCGTGGGCGTAGTGGGGGAGTCCGTTTCGCTCGACGAAGGTCGCCGGGCCGCTGGCGTATCGGTGCTGCGTGCGCTGTCGCTGATCAGGAAGCACCGCGGCACGCTCGACGCGATAGCGTCAGTGCCGCGCATCACCGTGTATGTGCGAAGCGCACCCGGCTTCACGATGCAAAGCGAAGTCGCCGACGGCGCATCCGACATGCTGTACGCGGTGCTGGGCGACGCAGGCGTTCATACGCGCACGTCGGTCGGCGTGCTGCAATTACCCAAAGGGGCTTCGGTCGAAGTGGATTTCATTTTCGGGCTGAAGCATGGCGATTTCGATATCT
This sequence comes from Burkholderia sp. HI2714, assembly GCF_002223085.1. NCBI lineage: Bacteria > Pseudomonadati > Pseudomonadota > Betaproteobacteria > Burkholderiales > Burkholderiaceae > Burkholderia > Burkholderia sp. HI2714. The sequence goes on from NZ_NKFM01000062.1 coordinate 295,693, forward strand.
GACTTCAGCGGACCCTGTCTCGCGAGTATGTAGTTCGGCGAAACATTCCTGTACCCAGCGCACGACACACCTGCCGGTGAAAGCACGCGCCAGCAATGCGGAAAGCAAAACAGGAAATTGCAGCCAAAGGACTTCGACAGGCTGCTCACTGATGAAGATCTCGCGAAGCTTCGGGCGGCGTTCGATATCCGCGATATGAAGGTGCGCGGCGAATTGGGTGAGTGGGCTGCGTTGTCGATCGACCCGTGTCCGGGCAAGCTTGGATGCTGACTTGTCGGGCAGGGCGCGCAGGTCGCCGCGACCGACGGCCGACGCGTGCGACAGCAGCAGCGCTGCATGTTCGCGTCTGCACGCCTTGCGTGGCCTGCGCACTACCCTCGTGCCCACCGCAAATGTTCGCCTCGTACCTGCCGGTCAATCATGCGCCGGATGCGCGTCGTGGAGGTGGTCAGTTGATCGCAATTTTGCATCGGCCGGCAACCGCGTGCCTTCCGCGCCCTGCCCGACGGCCTGAAAATTCCGGAAACACCGCCCGCCCGCCAATATCGCCCCGCATCCCCACTTTGGGAGATGCCATTGCCCAACAGTAAGCCTACGATTGACCACAGGGCATCGGGAGCCGGAAGTCATCAGAACAATCGGACAGGCTCCCCATTCCGTATCGAATTCAGCAAATGCCCACGCGGTTTACTGACACAGCTTCTACGTACGATGGCGACAAACGTGTGCGATGAATGCCTTGCATCGCAACACGATGGCGCGTTGATGACGGAAAGCCTGCTGTCGTATTTCGGGGAATTTCAATCAATATGCTGGCACGAGACTATGCGGAACGAGAGCTCTCTCACATTCAGAGAATGGTGGCTCTCCTGGACAGCGAGACGAACGCTGACGATGTGTCGATGTCGGGCGCTGGGCGCGTGCGGCATCCGAGCTACTGGCGCGGGCGAATCGAGGAACTGCTGTCGGCGCCCGACGTGCCGCGCCACGTCAGAAAGCTCAGCGAAGCGGTGCTCGCGAAGATCAACGCGATGGAAATGCGGTTCGCGACGATGAAGTAAGTACATCGTCGGATATGGCGCGGGCATGCGCGCCATCGCGTCGTCGACCGGATGGCCGGTCGTTTATTCGAGTGCCATCACGTCAAGCAGGGCCGCTCGGAACGCGGCCATCTCCGCGCCGGTGCCGATCGACACGCGAAGATACGGCGACGGGCCCGACTCCCGAATCAGGACCCCGTGACGCAGGAGGCCGCTCCAGATCCGGTGCCGATCCGCAAACTCGCCGAACATCACGAAGTTGGCATCGGAATCGGCCACCGTGAGCCCCAGGCCACGCAGCCAGTCGACGGTCGAATCGCGCTCGGCCTTGATCGCCTCGACTTGCGACAGCATCTCGTCACGCGAAACCAGCGCCGCGCAGGCCGCCGCCTGGGTGAAGGCGGACAGGTGGTAGGGCAATCGAACCCGCTTCAGCGCTTCGACGACCGCAGGCGCGCACGCGCAATACCCGACGCGGCCTCCCGCGAACTTGAACGCCTTGCTCAGCGTGCGGGTGACGATGAGCCGAGGATGGTCGGGCAGCAGCGTCACCGCGCTGGGGACGCCGTGACGTCGGAACTCCGCATAGGCTTCGTCGACGACGACCATGCCCGGCGCGACGTCGAGTACCGCGCGGATATCGTCGACCGGCAGCGCGGTGCCGGTCGGGTTGTTCGGCGACGTCAGCAGTACGACGCTCGGCTGGTGCTCGCGAATGCTGTCGAGCGCTTGCTCCGGATCCAGCGCGAAATCCCGGGTGCGCGGCAACGTTTGCAGGCGCGTGAAAGTCGTGCGGCAGTATTCGTCATACATGGGATACGCGGGCGTAAAGGCCAGCGCCGTTCGTCCCGGGCCGCCGAATGCCTGCAGGATCTGCTGGATCACTTCGTTCGAGCCGTTGGCCGCCCACACGCTCGATGCGTCGACTGTCACGCCGGAGTCGTGCGTCAGATACGCCGCCAGATGCGCGCGCAGTTCGGCGAACTCGCGGTCGGGATAGCGGTTCGCCGCGCGCGCGGCGTCGGCCACCGCGGTCGCGATGCGCTCGACGAGCGCGGACGACGGCGGATAGGGGTTCTCGTTGACGTTCAGGCAGACCGGCACATCGAGCTGTGGCGCCCCGTACGCGTGCTGCAACTTGAGGTCCTCGCGGAGCGGTAAATCCGACAAGGCGACGTCTTTCCAGGGTTGTTGCATTGAAAACACTCCGTACGGGTTCGATGGATCGGCGCAGTCCGCTTTCAAGGCGGCAAAAAACAAAAAAGGCGCCGGAGGCGCCTTGGTTGTCGTCTGGATCGGGCATTCACCCGATGCAATTGCTAGATGCGAAACGAGCCACGGCGCAGCAGGGGGCGTCCGTGGTGATGGTGCAGCGAGAGCGTGGTGTTTCGAATCGTCATGCGCTGCATCATGGCATACCGTGATCCGGATGAAAAGCCGGCGGCACCGTGCGTGCCGGAATAACGGTCATTACGTCTGACGATAAACGGTAACAAACGTGGTATTTCGATCAAACGCGAACGAGTGATTTAAACGTGGGCGCCGATTGACTAAGATGCGCAGAAGACGTTCGACAATAACGCACGGCGCGGGGTGGCCAGATGCAAAAGAACGGGTTGATTCCATCCGCATGGATCGATGACGTCTACGCTGCGGCGCTGGGCGATCAACGATGGGAAACGGTGCTGGACGGGCTGCGATCGTGGGTCGGCGTGCGCATGGCCACGCTGTTGTCTTTCGACGACGCGGCGCGGGTGCCGGCGATCGAGCAGGCGGCGGGTGACGACGCGTCATGGGTCGCCGCGTGTTATCACACGTACAACACCGAGTTCTATCTGTACGACCCGGTCGTGCCGGTCGCCGCCGACTGGGCGGCGGGCCGCTGGTTCGAGGACGTCAAGCACCTGTCCGCGCACCAGCGCGCACACAGCGTGTTCTATCAGGAATTCCTTCACCCTTTCGGGCTCGGCAGCATCTCGGGCCTGTACATCCATCGCAGCGAGGGCTCGGGCGCATTCCTCAGCGTCCAGGGCGGCCCCGAATCGCAGGGGCTGTCCGACGATCAGCGCCACGCGATCGAAAACATGGGGATGCACATCAGCCGTGCGCTGCAGATCCAGGCGCGGATCGGCGAGCTCGAGGCGCGCGTGGCCGCCGCCGAATCGACGCTCGACGCGATTCCGGTGCCGGTCTTCCTGCTCGGCGCGCAGCGTGAGCTGCGCTACACGAATCGCGCGGCCGATCAACTGATCGCGGCGGAACCGGCACTGCGGGTTGTGAATGGGCGATTCGCGCCGGAAGGCTGTGTCGACGATGCGCAATGGCGGCACGCGTACGCGCGCGGCGGGCTGTTGTTACGGCGCACAACGGGCGAACCGTTGCCGCTGGCGCTGATGCCGGTGCCCGAGCAGTCGCGCCTGGTGCGCGAGCGGCCGGGCGTCGCGACGCTGATGACGGCCGCCGACCTGCGTGCGCCGTCGGCCCGCGCGCAGCGGCTGCGCGTGTTCTACGGGCTGTCGTCGGCCGAGGCCGATCTTGCCGTGCTGCTGTGTTGCGACGGGCTGTCGCCGCAGGAATGCGCTGAGCTGCGCGGCGTGTCGATCGGCACGATCCGCACGCAGATCAAGTCGATCTACGCGAAGACGGCGGTGGGGCGTGCGGCGCAGCTTACGTCGCTGGTTATGCAGACGTGAGGGGGCGGGGTGGGCGTGGGTGTAGGGGCTAGGGTATCGGCAACTGCGTGCGCAGAAAATCGGCGACTTACGTCCAGTCGTGCCACCGGTGCCGGGGCGGTGCGTCGGAGTTCGTGCGATTGGTTTATTGCGGCGCCAACGTAGTGGCATATCGTTGTACGCGGTTGACTGCAGCTGACCCACAAGGGACGTTCGCCGTCGCCGGAAGCGGACATGCAACTGCGAGCAACTTGGCTCGGTGGATTGTCTGCCCAACCGAATTGCTTCACGATGAGGGACGAATACGAACACTAGCCCAATCTAACCGGAGGTAGCCCGTCGAGATAGCAGGGCCATCGGTCGGGAGAATGCAATATTCAGTGCCGCCAGGTGCATAGCCCAGCTCCATCCAGTTCAGCGACACCAGCTTTCCCCAAGAGAAGTGAGTGGTATGCACAGCTCCTCTCATTTTGCTTTCGCTTAGACCGGACGCGCTTGACTTCGATAGAAGATGTTCAACGATTTCACTTTCAACGAAGATGCGCGGCGAGAGTATCTCAATTACATGTGGGCCTTTCTCCGAAAACCGGCCCGTTACTCCGATGACTTTGGCTGATATTTCGCCTTGGACGATCACAATTTCCTGCTGCACATCGATCCATTCCTCATTCATCCAATCGTAGTCTCCATCGCTCGACACCCTGATCAGTGCTGCGTCGAAATCCAACGTAAGCGGTCCGAGAGCGATGGAATACATAGATGATTGCGATTTGAACTGTAAAAGGTTGCCGGGCAATGCTGCCGATTTTCGACGACTTGCTGTCGAGGCTATCGCGAGATCGTTACGACGCGCTGCTATCCGTCACGAGTAACGGGTTTAGTACCTGAATGATCTCGGCATGACCGACGACTCGGGCCCCCTCGGCAACGTCCAGTACACGACCGGTCCAGAGCGTATGTGGATAGGCCTCTGGTGTAACCAGCCAGACCTCAGCGAAGCACTGCTCACGTGTTGCGACGCTACGGCCCTCGGCAAACTCGTGATGGGCTGACGACCAATAGGCCGGCCGGATTTTGTACATCGGACGATAGCCTGTCCGGACATGCTTTACCGTGCCCTCCCCTGTAAGCGCCGTCAGCATGAACATCACTAGCAAATCAGGCGATCGGATTGGGCGACTCATGTAGTGGTCCCTAAAAGCTTGTACAGAAGAGCGACATGCAAATTGTCGCCCATCCAGACGTCGTCGTCGGTTGGCCGCTTCTGGTCGTGCATGGAAATTCGCCGATCAGCCGGATTGAAGATTGGCTACGCAATCGTTGATTGCCTGTGCGAACTGTGGATTGGATAAATCGATACCGACACGCGCTAGCGAAAGCAACAATTGCTCAACGCCTTCAACAACCCCTACGATGCGTCCGTTTTCGACGGGATCACCGAAGCTGGGGAGCGCCTCCGGTAGGTCGGATTCAATACTTGCAATTCCGTCTTCAACCCTGAGATCGATTCCGAACGGTAGCAAGAATTCTCGAGTCTTGTTCATAAATGCGATCTCCACGTCGTCAGCGGCCTCATTGTCGATGATCTTAGGACCACCGTCGACTGACCGAAACTGGCCGACAAGCGCCCGCTCGTCGGGCCGCTACACACCGAAGAGCGCCAGCCCTGTCAGTACGAGGCCGATCGCGGCAGCACCCATCGACAGGTGTTGCATCCATTTCCGCCGCGTGAGAATCGTGATCGCAGCAAGCGCGATCGAGATCTGGATGATGGTAGTGGCCTGCGCCCAACGATGATGCCGGTGTAGCCGCTCCTCGCTTGCAGCATTGCTCTTCACGACTTCTTGCTCGAGCGCTTCGGCGCGCTTGCGGATCGGCTCCTTCTCTTCGCGATACCGCGCCGCGTCTGCTTCGAAACGCTTTCTTTGCGGCGATGCATCCTGGCTCAACGCCGCACCGAGCTCGGCCAGATTCTGCTTTTCGCCCTTTGCTTGGTAATAGCCCCACAGGTTAGCCGCCTCGGTTTTCTGGATCGCGGCCTCGTTCTTGTGCAGCAACGCGAAATTCTCGTCCGCACCGCTCTGGTATGCGGAAATCGCGCCGACGCAGGCGAGGACAGCAGTCATCACGGCGATGCGCGCCGCTCCGTGGTCTTCTTCATGCGCCGCAGGGTGCTCTACTGCATGATCGTGCGGGCCGTGAACTTCGAAATCTTCTGGCATAACAAGAACGTTCGCATGAGTTGAAGGGCTTGTACGCGGTTCCCACGCATGTGAGGAGCGTGCAGCAAAAGGGGTAGCACTATCGCTGGGTCGCAGCTCAGTTGGGGCAGTCCGTTCGTGCGAAAGTGTGAACGAACGGTCAATGGTCTGCGGAACCTCACGCTGTTTGAACGCCGACTCCCGCCAAAAGGGCGATGGTTCGACATTGTGCATGAATTGCCGCTTCCCGAGTATGAGTCGACAGCAGTCGACCCGGAGCGGACGGCATCCTCCAAAGCAGCCATTCGTAGCCGCAGAAGATCACCGTGTCCCGGCAGCACCTGTGTGGCAGAAGTCGATAAATGTCAATTCAGTCGTGGTACGACAGTGTGACCAACGGAGCGCCCTGTTCGCGGGTGCGGCGCCAGTTCACAAAAGCACATGCATCTTGCAGAGCCGCGAACTGCTCTGGGCAACGCACCTTGAAATTGTTCACAGCGCCGAGTTGTATCGCCAATGTACGCCCCGGTAGAACGTGCACATTAGTCATCTCGACATCCGGCTCATCGAGATAACTGAAACAGTCGATCAATGCGTCCATGTTGTTGCCATAGAACGATGGAAAGCCAAAGCTCTTTGACAGGACCCGATGAAAGGATGGCCAATCCGTGATTTCAGTCGTGTCTACAACCACAATTGTCATTGCGTCCCACCTCACGTCTGCGTCCGGTCCATTGATGAACCAATATGAAAGTTGTCAATGCTCTTGAAGCTAACGTCAAATGGTCCTTTTGAGCGGATGTCGGCATTCGTTTGCGACCAAGCCGGAGCGTGGCATCGTCGCTACCGTCCCAAGAGACCGACCCACCGTAGATCTATGGACTATTCGACTACCCGGTTCCTTGCGAAATTTACGTGTAGCGTAAATGCACGGTGCCGAAGGCTCTGCGGATAGCGTCGACTCTGGGAAATATCTCGCAGTATTTCGTCTATCTCGACATCTACCGCTAGACCTTGTTCCAACCACCCGATCGCGAGGTCACACCAATATGGAGTTGGCCATCGTAGTCCAGCGACAGCGACGTCGCGAGCAGAATCGATGTTCGACGAGAATGCAGCCAAGGGATGTTCAAGCGGCTTGACTATTGAGGGCGATTTCATGTTCAACTGGGTACGGGATGTCGCGTGCAAGATGAGTCTGAGCGATTGTCGCCAATATCGGCGTCCACGTAGACTATCCGTTCCTGGCCGTGAACAGTCTTCGGAAGCTTGATATCGGCACGCACGTCAAATTACTTCGAACGAACACCAGTCGGGCACAAACCCATCGAAGACAAAAAAGTCGTCGATGTATGTCAGCCCAAGCCGCTCCAATGACCTCGTACACTCGTCGGCCGCATCACCCCCAAAGAACGGGCCAAGCGATATAAGGCTATCGGATTCGTCAAAATATTTCCGAAAATTGAACTCGACCATAACCGTGGATAGGTCGACGTCCTTGGCCGCTAGGGCAGCCCGTCGGACAACGATCCCGAAATATCTCTAAACTTTCATCGTTATTGACCAAAGGCAAGCGTGTGCTCAAGATTGTCCCCGATTCAGCCCTTATGGTCGAGCGTCCGAAACTGGCGGTGGATTCAACCGGTCGGCAACCTGCGATTCGCGACCGGCGCAGATCGACTGCGGATTCAACCCGTCGATGCAACGAATTGATGAAAGCGCTCAGCCGGTGTATCAAAGTCTAGTGTTTTCCGCGGACGCTCATTGAGCCGCCTGGCAACAGCGTTGAGCTTGGCCTGGGAATAGGCCGAGAGGTCGAGCCCCTTCGGGAAATACTGTCTGAGGAGCCCATTTGTGTTCTCGTTCGAACCCCGTTGCCAAGGGCTCTGCGGATCACAAAAGTAGACCATGATGTCGGTGGCCACGGTGAAGCGCGTGTGATCGGCCATCTCTTTGCCCCGGTCCCAGGTCAGTGATTTGTAGAGTTCCTGAGGAAGCTTGCCGGCATGCCGAATCAACGCATTGATGACCGTTTCCGTATCCTTGCTGCTGACCTTCACTAGCATCACGAAGCGGCTCTGACGCTCGACGAGCGTGGCAATCTGACTGTTCGCGCTGCCGAACAGCAAATCGCCTTCCCAGTGGCCCGGTATCGCACGATCATCAACGGTCGCGGGGCGTTCACTAATCGGGACGGTGTCGCAGATTCTGCCGTGGTCGTCGGTCTTCATCGTGTGATGACGCGAACGACGCATAGCTCGCGAGCGCCGTAAATGCTCGAGCAATTCCTTTTTGAGTGCACCGCGAGCTTGTATATAGAGGCTGCGGTATATGGTTTCGTGCGACACCTGATAGTCCTTGTTGACCGCATACACGTGCTTAAGCCAACCGGCGATCTGCTCAGGTGACCACTGCAGCCCGAGCTTGCTTGCCACGACCTGGGCGAGTTCCCGGTTCCTGACGAGCTTGCAGACTTGGGGGCGACGGGCTCGCTCCCACGCAAGTTCGTCAGCATTGTTCGCCCGATAACCCTGCATACCGCCGTTCCGCTTGAGCTCGCGGCTAATGGTGGACGGAGCACGTGCGAGCCGAATCGCAATCGCGCGAATCGAATCGCCAGCAACCACTGAGCGCGAGATCTCCTCCCGCTCGGCAAGGGTCAGTGCCAAGCTCGAACGGCGCCGTTGCTTTGGCTGTATGCCGCCCGTTTCGGCCAGAATCCCTTGTACCGAGGAATGGTTCCGATCAAACAGCTGGGCGATCTGCTGCAGCGATTCGCCCCTGCGCCAGCGCTCCCACATTAACGCCTTCTGGCTATCTGTATAGTAGATCCGCCGTCTCTGTTTCATTGCAACACTCCTTGCTGCTATGCAGCCTCAAGTGTGTTGCATCGACGGGTTGAATCCGCAACCCATCTCGGCCGTTCGACATGATCGCAGTGAGCGACCGTTATGAGAAGTCTCGCTCGGTTTCCGACCAGGACTTGCCGGGCTCGGAATCGTTGAGGGACTCTCGCGTCACTGTGAACGCCTCTTCAGGAATAATCATGCGGACATGATTTCAGCGCGGCTTCGTTTCTGCCGGCGGAGCGGCGTGGAGCAGCCGTCCAGTGCCTTCAGTGCTTGTTCAGGATGCCCGAGATCCATGCAAGCAAACGCGATTGCACTTCCCCGCGATTAATTTCGTTGAGCATCTCGTGACGGCCCCCAGGGTAGAAATCGCACGTCACGTCGCGGATGCCTGCTTCGCGATAGCGCGCTGCAAGCAGCCGGACGCCTTCGAGTTGCTGACCGACCGGGTCTTCACTGCCGGAGAACAGATAGATGGGCAGATCGCTGCGAATTCCGCGAAGGCTGGCGGCATCGGCCAGTCGAGGCGCTGCCGCCAGGAATGACCGGAATGCCGCCGGTTGAAGCTGCGCAAAGCAGAGTGGATCGCCAAGGAATGTGTCCACGACCGCGCTGTCGCGGCTCAGCCAATCCGCCGAGGTTCGCGCCGGCTCGAAGGCGGCATTGAGCACGTTAGTCCCCGGCGCGGCTGCGCTCACCAAGTGTGCGAGCCCATCCAGCGCGCCGGAACCCGACAGGGCCAGGCCGTCGATTTCCCGGCTGTGAGACTCCACATACTGCTGGGCGGCAAAGGAGCCCATGCTGTGTCCCAACAGGATGAACGGCAGACCCGGGTTTTCCTCCTTTGCGATGCGGGTCAGCCGGACCATGTCTTCAACCAGTAGATCGAAGCCGCCCTCCCCGAAATCGCCAAGACTTGCTGCGGATGGCGCTGTGCGCCCGTGCCCGCGATGGTCGTTTCCATATACGGTCAATCCGGCGGACGTCAGTGCGCTGACCACTCCGACATACCGCCCGATATGTTCTCCCATGCCATGCGCAATCTGGACGACTCCACGAACGGGGCCGCTGCTGCCATTCCATCTGGCACACGATATCTGTAAGCCGTCCGCGCTGGTGAGCCGGAATTCGTTGGAGGGAACCACGGTCGCAAGATTGATAGGGGCTGTCATGACATCTCCCGGTGCAAATCCCTCGCGATCATATCCAGCGGCCTCGCCGTGTCCGGCCGGTAGACGGACGACCGGGCAGGCAGCAGGCCGTCCGATCTCGAGTGGGCTGAAAAATGATGCGAGGTTTGAGTTTTGCCACGGCTTTCGCCTGCTGTTCGGCCACCTGTCGCGCCTTTTGCCCTTCCTTCCAGTGAGCGAGCTTGGTCGTCTGTCTGACGCCCGGATCGAACCGTTTGCAGGAATCGAGTTTCTTGTAGGAGTCCGGCAGGATGGTCGAACCTTCTGGCAGTTGCCAACCGTGCATTCTTCGACATCAGAGTCTAGGCTCTTAATGGGAATTCACAAGTACAAACCGCCACAGTAGCCAACATGGAAAACTCATCCGTTGAAGCACTCGACAAGCGCATCATGCCGCGCCACGCCATCGGCGAGTTCGCGCGCGTTCTTTGGCACCTGCGCGGGGTCTTGCTCATCTTGCTCATCCTCTTCGTGCTGCTGGCGGTGGTCATGCGCTACGCGGGTGGAGCAGTCAATGTGCTCACTCATGCACCCGCTTCGATTGGCCAGGTTGCCTATTTTTGCTCCATTACCGCCTTGACGATCGGCTATGGGGACGTGATTCCGACGACCGACATCGGCCGCGTCGTTGCTGTACTGCTCGGCATGCTCGGCTTGCTGATCACCGGGCTGGTGACCGCGGCGGCCGTATACGGCATCCAGGCAGCAGCGCATCGGGAAGGGATCTTGCCGCGCTGATTCTGAGTCCGGCTTCGCAAGGTGCCGGCGAGAAGCGGGCGAAAGGCATCGCGCGTGCCGTGTGCAATCCTTTTCCACCTTGGCCAAGGCGCGCTCTTCGGAGCCCCTTCACAGGCGAAACGGAAAGCCCCCGCGCATTTGCGATGCCTGTCGCTGCAAAGTGGATTTGGCAAGTCTTGGGGGATGGACTACATTGCAGTGGACAATTTCCCCGCGCCACCCTCGCTGCCGGGCTTTCGCCACGTTGCCAAGCAGGGTGCCGCCATTTGCCAGACGGTTGCACGAGCCGTCGCTGGAGTCCGAGGCCGGGAGGGTTCCGTGAGCACAGTCGCCATACTCCTGTCGGCTTTCATCATTTCCGTTGCCGGTCTGCTGGTATTCATCGTCAGCGTTCGCTACGGACTCCTCGACGGATCCCAGAAGGCTGCCGAGGTGATATTTGCGCGGGGCGAAATCGGGCGGACCGAAGAGCCGGCGGTCACCGAGCAGCAGCGCTCGGCACTGCAGGCTGTCGCAGGCCAGGCCCAGATGCCGGCACCGTCGTCGCCACTGGACGAGGACCTGTCCGTGCGGGCCGAAGCCGACCATTCCTCATCGCTTGTGGTGTTCATCTTCCTGTGCAGTGCCATGACATGGCTGCTGGTGGCTTCGCTGGCCGGGCTGACGGCTTCGCTCAAGCTGCACATGCCAGATGCGCTTGCTTCGCAAGCCTGGCTGACATTCGGGCGGATCCGGACTGTTCACCTGAACGCGGTGGCCTACGGCTGGGCACCGATGGCGGGCCTGGGCATCGCGCTGTTCGTCCTGCCGCGCGTACTGAAGACGCGCCTGGTCGGCGCCAATTACGCGCTGCTTGGGGCAATGATGTGGAACGCCGGGCTTGTCGCCGGCCTCGGCAGTATTGCTGTCGGCCTTTCCGACGGCATGGAGTGGCTCGAGATTCCATGGCAGATCGGCATCGTGTTCGTCGTGGGAGGAGCCTTGATCGGCATGCCGCTGGTGCTGACGCTGCTGTCAACCCGAGTCACTCACCTGTACGTATCCGTCTGGTACATGGGCTGCGCGCTGTTTTGGTTCCCCGTGCTTTACCTGGTCGCGAAGATTCCCTTCATCCATTTCGGCGTCGAGCAGGCAACCACCAACTGGTGGTTTGGGCACAGCGTGCTGGGCCTGTTCTATACGCCGCTCGCGTTGGCTTCCGTCTATTATTTCCTGCCGAAGATCATCGGCAGGCCGATCCAGTCATATGGTCTGTCCCTGCTCGGCTTCTGGACTCTCGCATTCTTCTACGGGCAGGTCGGAGGACACCATCTGATCGGCGGGCCGGTTCCGGGCTGGATGGTCACGCTTTCGATCGTGCAGAGCATGATGATGATCATCCCGGTGATCGCGTTCACTGTGAACCTGCACCAAACGATGAAGGGGCACTTCAGGGCGCTGCTATATTCGCCCACGCTGCGGTTCGTGACGCTCGGCGGCATGATGTACACCCTCAGTTCGCTCCAGGGCTCCTTTGAAGCGCTGCGCAGCGTCAATGCCATCACCCACTTCACCCATTTCACGGTGGCCCATGCCCACCTGGGGCTTTATGCCTTCGTGAGCTTCGTCTTCTTTGGCGCCATCTACTTCATCGTGCCGCGCATCACCAGGCGCGAATGGCCGTATCCGGGCCTGATTGCCGCGCATTTCTGGTGTGCGGCCGTAGGCGTCGGCATCTACTTTGTCGCCCTGACGATCGCCGGCACCCTGCAGGGGCTGGCCATGCTCGATGCCGCCCGGCCTTTCATCGATTCCGTCGCGCTGACGGTGCCGTACCTGAAGGCCCGTTCGCTGGGCGGCGGGCTAATGGTGCTGGGGCATCTGTGTTTCATCGCCAATTTTGTTTGCGTCATTCTCGGGCTCGGCCCCAACCGCGACAAGCCGGCGATGTTCCCGATTGCCGGCTTGGACAAGGCAGGAGCCGGCTCATGAGCAATATCACGCTGCTGCTCGGCGCCGGCATGGTCATGCTGGCGCTGGCGACCAGTGCCCTGGTGGTGGTGCCGTACCTGCAACTGCACGACGTGAAACCGGCACCCGGCCTGAAGCCCTATACATCGGCTCAACTGCGCGGCAGGCAGGTCTATATCAGCAATGGCTGCATCTACTGCCATTCGCAACAGCCACGGGATCCGTCGTTCGCGCCAGACGGCAAGCGGGGCTGGGGGAGACCCTCCGTGGCGGCGGATTACTACTATGACCGGCCACACCTGCTGGGTACCATGCGCACCGGGCCCGACCTGTTCAATATCGGTGCCCGGCAGCCGAGCGCGGACTGGCATCTCGGGCACCTGTACCAGCCGCGTGCCTACGTGAAGCAGAGCATCATGCCGAGCTTCCCGTACCTGTTCGACGTCAAGGAAACCGCGGAGCCCGGCGAACGCGCGCTGACACTGCCTCCCGGTGTCGCGCCACCGGGCATGGTCGTCGTGCCGACGCCCGAGGCGCTGGATCTGGTGGCCTACCTGAAGGCGCTTGATCACACTTACGCCGCACTTGCCTTGCCCGACGGCGCCACCGGCAAGACAAACAAGTAGCGGCGGCTCGCGACGACTTCAGGAACCCGACCGCCATGCCAGACCATCCGCCATCCATTCAGCCCTCGCCGCAGGAACAGCGCGAGCATGCCGATCCCGGCGAATCGCAGACACCCATTCCCAGAGGCGTCGTGCTGCTCGTGGCCGTACTGATCCTTTGGGGCATCTACTACATCGCGCGTGCGCCGATCAACATTCCGTCCGAACTCGGGGACGGCCGCACGATCAGCGCGCTGGCGGGCAGGAAAGGCGGGGGCGGCAAGGCGGACGGGGCCGCCATCTTCTCGGGACAGTGTGCCGCCTGCCATCAGGCGACGGGCCAAGGCTTGCCGGGCGTGTTCCCGCCGCTGGCCGGCTCCGAATGGGTGCGGGGAAAGCCGGAAACCGTTGTTGCGATTGTTTTGCATGGCATCACGGGACAGCTCACGGTGAAGGGCAATGCCTTCAATGGGTCGATGCCACCGTTCGGCGCCCAGCTCAGCGACGCCGAGATCGCCGCCGTGCTGAGCCATGTGCGAAGCCAATGGGGCAACGCCGCGCCGCCTGTGCCGGTGGAACTCGTCGGCCAAGTCCGCGCCGCCACCAAGGACAAGACCAGTCCCTTCGATGGCGACAAGGAACTGGTGCCGCTGAAGTAGGGAAGACCGTGGACAGCAGGGACTTGCGCCGCCCACCCGGCCTGCGCGCGGCAGGCGCGGCCTGCCTGGTACTGTGCGTTGCCTTTGCAGCCGCACTGGCGTGGCTCACGCAAGGGCTGCAGACGTGGACGCTCGACGAGCGCCGCAGTGCGCGGGCCGCGGCGGGCAGCATGTCGGCCGCTCCGGTCGTGCTACGCAACGCGCGGGGCGCGCAGTTCGTGCCGTGGAATGCAGCGTCACGGTCGGCCCAGGTTTACCTCGTGGATTTCATCTATACGCGGTGCGAAACAGTCTGTGCAGCGCTCGGCTCGGAGTTCTACCGGATGCAGCAGGAAATCCGGGCACGCGGGCTCGAAGACCGGGTCAGCCTACTGTCCGTTTCCATTGACCCGGTCCACGACGACACCTCGCGCCTGGCCGACTATGGCAGACATCAACGCGCCGATCCGGCCATCTGGCGCATTAGTGCGCCGGTAACGTCCGCGGGGCGGGGCGCGCTGTTGAGAGCGCTCGATGTGGTAGCCATCCCGGACGGCCTCGGGGGATACGTTCACAACGGAGAGATTCACCTGATCGATGGCCGCGGCGTCGTCCTGGGCCTGTACGACTACAGACAGTTCAAAGAGGCGCTCGAAGCGGCGCGGCGGGCCATGCGATGACGTTGGCTACCCGAATGGAAACAGTACAGACGACTGGCGGGCGTGCCGGGTGGGTGCTCCGTGGCCTCCTGGGCCTGCCAGCCATCCTGCTGGTGGCGCCCGTGCGCGAGGCCCTGGAAGCGAGCATGGCCTGGCAGATGCTGGCGGAATTTCCGCTCCTGCTGGCATTCGGCTTCTCGGCATCCGCCGTGCTGGCGCACCGCCACCGAGAACGTCCTGCCGTGGATGCGCTGATGCACATGGGACTGGCGCCGCTGCTGGGTGCCTCGCTGTGCCTGATGTTCTGGATGGTGCCGCTGGCGCTGGACCTGTCCAGGCTCGACGCTGGCGTCAACGGCGCAAAGTATGTGTCTCTGATACTCGCCGGCGTGGCAATGCAGCATGGCTTGAGGCGAGCCCAGGCGGCGATTTTATTGTTCTTCGGCGGCAATCTCGTCTGGACGCTGGCAACTGTGGGGATGTTGTTCCACGATGCCGAAAGTCGGCTCTGTGCCAATTACCTGCTGTCAGACCAGCAACTGACAGGAGCTGGATTGCTTACTTATGCGTTAGTGGTCACCGTCGCGCTGGCGCTCTACCTGCGCCGACAGCCAGGCTTTGGCTTTTTCGTGCCGCCGGCGGGGAGCGACAGCGACGGCCGGCGATAGGTCAAGGGCTTGCCTCAGGATGCAAGCCACAGAAGCACGGCATCGGAGCATGCATACCCAACTTGCCGACGACGACTGTGCCACTGGTGCGGATGAACGACAGTTCAGCCAATGTGGGCCAATGTCGCAGCCGATGCATGTACACGTGTTAATCAATCCATGCATCATTGGCGGCGGCATGGATGGCGCGATTTAGTTTCCGGCAGCGATCAACTCGATTGCATTGAGATCCGGGAGCAGCCGGCGCGCTGAAACCGACGCGGCCCGGCATGCCCGGGTACCGAGACGGGCGATGGGCATGTTCCACCCCTTTGCGGTCATTGCCGATTGCCTCTGGGAATGACTCTTCCTGGCCGGTTTCTGTCTTTTATCGATCGCTTACCGATGGGACGACGAGTCCGGCATCCCAGGCCATGCGTATTCGGGGTCAGGAGTCCGTGCAGCTCCTTGCAGCTCACAGGGCGTAGTCGGCGGTGCATGGAGTGTCACATCGATGTCGCATCCTGACGGCCGGCCCGGATTACTACTCCCTGCGGTAGTGGCCTACACTAGAACGTACACGTTCCGCGGGCTCGATTGCAGCTTTGATGCAATGCAGTGTTGCCGCCGGCCAATTGAAGCGAGCGACTGGCGATACCACGGGCGACGCCGGAGTTTTCTGCTGCCTGAGCTCATCTGGAACCGACGTTCAAGGAGGAGTTCATCATGTTGCAAGCCAGTGAAATCCAAACGCGCTTTACCCATCTGCAGCAAACCGTGAGCGAGGCATCACGTACCTGTCACGCCGACAGGACGATTCCAAAGGACCTGATCAACTGGGTGGATGAGTTGGACAAGGAATGCAAATCGGCGAAGAAGCTCATGGCGTCCAACGATGAAGATCGTATTCGGCAATGCGTCGACGATCTCGAACGAATCGGTGATCGTGCAGAGCGTGCTTGCCAACAGGCCGGCAGTCTTGATGCCAAGATCATGAATGCAGTAAGTACGATGCATTCGGAACTTTCCGATCTAAAGCGACAACTGCATTGACGTACCCGACAGCCCCGGTTTCATGTGTGTTTCACGCCGGGGCTGTTTGCCCTTCGGCCCGCACTTTGACACGCCGATAGGCAATATCAACGACCGGACCTTACCGGCACCCGCTGTTTGTGAACACGCGGCGCAACAGTTCGAGTACTTGCACGCGGGTCCTGAAGCAAGGGCACTTTATGCGCTGATGCGATTGGTCGAGGGGCTTGATCCGTCCTTTCGGGAGTGATCGCAGCCGTGGTGGTCGCGCCCATGCGAGCGCGATTGGGCAAGCCCACCCCTAATCCGTGCTCGCGCTCGCAGATCATCAGCGGACCGGAGTCGACCCGGAGCGGTCGACGAACTTATTCGCCCTGGCCGACCGCAGCCGGCCGAACAGCGGACGCTCGCGAATCTGCGGTGAGCGGGCCTGCCGTGGCAAGGACGCACGCGCGCCGCCGCGCGTCTTAGTGGACAGTAGCGCTCCACTGCGGCATGCGACCCTAGCTACGCGGGCATTAGTCATGCGATGCAGATGAACAAAATAGTTTCCTTTTGACCACGCGCTTGGGCTGGGTAAGCTGTTCCGTAATTCGATCAAGAGTCGGGGCTACGCTTTATCTTTCCGAACTCTGCTTTGACGAGAAACGCTTTCTCTTCCTCCATTTCGGTGGCCGCATTGGCGGATACAGCTGCGCCATAAAGCTTTGATTTAACCTTAATTGCTAGACCGCGGTCCGAAGAAAACGCGGTGTTTTCGCGCACTTCCAAAGCAGCCCTTGTGCAGCCGCCAATTTCGCGCGCATCAATGAGCGCGTTCCAAGATGGCTCGAAATGTACCCATGCGAAACGCGTTACGTCTAACTTATCGCCTTCTTTCCACTCGCGTCCGTCCAATTCAAATTCTCGGGTTTCGAGGTCGACGATACCGGTTCTGGCAGCGAAGGAAGCACCGATTTCGGCCTCCCCGATATTTTTCGACCCGCCAGTGACAGAGCCATCCATCTTTCGAGATGATGAGGCGTTGTGCTTCTTTGAGATGACGACCTTAGTTGCCCCGAGATGCACCAGCAGCTTCAAGAGTTCAGCTTCTCTTTCCTGGAGTAACAGCTCATCATACTTGTCGGAAGGGATATAGATGTCAGCTTTTCCTGCGGCTGGAACGTCGGCTAGCGGATGCTGCTTGTAGACCTGCCCGACTTGGGGGTGGCCCGGCGGAAATTTGAAGCCAGCGTCCTTTGCCATCTGAATAGAATATGCGTGCCTGCGCATGAATGCTCCGATCGCCTCTTGCTCTTGACTATCTAATTCCTTAGGCAACTGCTCTTTGTCTTTTGTGAAAATACGAGCGACTGCAGGGCTGGATGCCGCTGCAGATATGAGCAGCGACGCTGGAAGCCCAAGCAGAGGACCACCCAACGCACCGGCGACGATTTTGACGGCGCCTGCTGCTGCCCCTGCTGCGGCAGCGGCACCCAATCCTGCGGCAATTGCGCCACGAGAATCGCCGGGGTTTACTTCGACTCCCGGATCGGACTTGAATCCAGGCATCGTAAAGTTGGGGCGATACGGCGGAACATCCTGCGGTTCAACGATGTAAAGAAGGTTCATTGCATTTATTTGTTCAATCTAGACGCACAACGGCGTCCAAGCTGGTTGACGTTCGCTTCACGCTCTGGAGGGATCAACGCAATCTCGACTGGATAACGGCGAATTCGCAGCTACGCTTTAGCGTTGCAGTCGAAATCGGCTCCGCCCGCCCTGCGGTCGGCTCTCGTCAACCCTTCAGATCGTTGGACCTATCGCGACCATACGACCGCTTTCAGGGTGGGGCGCTGCCCTTGTATGGCCTCTGGCATGCGCCGACCGATGTCCGTCGATGGTCGTCGGCGCGCGTCTATTTGCGGCCGCGCATCTAGTGATCAGTCATCCGACAACAATTGAAAACAAAGCGAAAGTTAGATTGCCGGCAATGGTAGAGGCGGTCGGCTGGCTATCCGACATGAATGCGAACTCGTTTCCAGAAAACGTTTCGCCCAAATCCGTCTAAACAGAGAAAACGATTCCCTGAAATATACCCAAAACCCGTCATGACAGGCACTCTACGGGTATGCACCAAGTGAGTTAAACGATTAACCGACGTACATTCGCGTCAACACGTCATACGACGTATGACTCAGCGGTCAGCGAGCACGGCGCCGAAGAATGCGCATGCCGGCGGATCGCCGCGCAACAACGAGCACAACCATCAAGGAGACTGACGATGAAGCACCGATTCAACCGCTCCCGTATCGCCCTGGCCGTCGCGCTGATGGCCGGCTTCGCGATGTCCGCCCAGGCGCGCGTGTTCCGCTCGGCGGACGTGCACGGCGACAACTTCCCGACCAACATGGCCGTGAAGTTCATGGGCGACGAGCTGTCGAAGCAGACGGGCGGCAAGGATTCGATCAAGGTGTTCGGCAACAGCGCGCTCGGCTCGGAGAAGGACACGGTCGACCAGGTGCGGATCGGCGCGATCGACATGGCGCGCGTGAACGGCGCGTCGTTCAACGAGATCGTGCCGGAATCGCTGATCCCGTCGTTCCCGTTCCTGTTCCGCGACGTCGATCATTTCCGCAAGGCGATGTACGGCCCGGCCGGCCAGAAGATCCTCGACGCGTTCACCGCGAAAGGGATGATCGCGCTGACGTTCTACGAGAGCGGCGCGCGCTCGATCTACGCGAAGCGCCCGGTGCGCTCGCCGGCGGACATGAAGGGGCTGAAGGTGCGCGTGCAACCGTCCGACCTGATGGTCGACGAAATCAAGGCGATGGGCGGCACGCCGACGCCGATGCCGTTCGCCGAGGTGTACACGGGCCTGAAGACGGGCCTCGTCGACGCGGCCGAAAACAACCTGCCGTCGTACGAGGAAACCAAGCACTACGAAGTGGCGCCCGACTACTCGGAGACGCAGCACGCGATGACGCCGGAAGTGCTGGTGTTCTCGAAGAAGGTCTGGGACACGCTGTCGCCGCAGGAGCAGGCGGCGATCAGGAAGGCGGCGGCCGATTCGGTGCCGTACTACCAGAAGCTGTGGACCGCACGCGAGGCGTCCGCGCAGCAGCTGGTGACGAAGGGCGGCGCGAAGATCCTGCCGGCCGCGCAGATCGACCGCGCGGCGTTCGTGAAGGCGATGCAGCCGCTGTGGACCAAGTACGAAAAGACCCCGCAGATGAAGCAGATCGTCGACGAGATCGAGGCCACCAAGTGACGCGTCGCACTTCCCTGAACAGCGCGGCGGCCGCGGGCTCGCCGGGCGTCGCCCCGGACGGCGCGGCGCCGGCGCGGCCGCACACGGCACCGCTGTTGCGCTGCGTGAACGACGTGCTGTTCCGCGTGCTGGCCGTGATTGCGTCGGCGTGCCTCGCGGTGCTGACGGTGCTGGTGTTCTACGCGGTCGTGATGCGCTACGTGTTCGAGAACGCGCCCGATTTCGTGGAGCCGATCGCGCTGCTGCTCGTGATCGTGATCGCGATGTTCGGCGCCGCGATGAAGGTGCGCGACGGCGGCCATATCGGCCTCGATTCGCTGGTGCGCCGGCTGTCGCCGAAGGCGCGCATGATCGTCATCGCGATCCAGCACCTGAGCCTGATCGCGTTCGCGATCATGATCATGGTCGGCTGCGGCAGCATGGCCGCCGAGACGATGGGCGACCGCATCCCGATCATCGGGCTGCCCGAAGGCGTGCGCTACCTGATCGCGATGCCCGCGGCGATCGCCATCATCCTCTTCTCGCTCGAGCACCTGCTCGCGCTTCGTCGTTCTACGCCGGGACAATAACGCCATGGAACTCGCGATCCTGTCCGTCAGTTTTCTGATTTTCCTCGTGCTGGGCGTGCCCGTGTCGTTCGCGCTCGGCATCGCCTGCGTGCTGACCTATCTGGTCGAAGGCTTGCCGATCGCGACCGCGATGCAGGCCATGATCTCGGGAATGAATGCGTTCTCGTTCCTCGCGGTGCCGTTCTTCATCTTCTCCGGCGAACTGATGCTGCATGGCGGCATCGCGGACCGGATCCTGCGCTTCGCGCAGGCGACCGTCGGCCACTTCCGCGGCGGCCTCGGGATGGCGAACGTCGTCGCCTGTACGCTGTTCGGCGGCGTGTCGGGCTCGCCGACCGCCGATACGTCGGCGATGGGCGGCGTGGTGATCCCGCTGATGAAGCGCGAAGGCTACAGCGCCGCGTACGCGGTCAACGTGACGACGCATGCGTCGCTCGCCGGCGCGCTGATGCCGACGTCGACCAACATGATCATCTATGCGTTCGCCGCGCAGGGCATCACCGGGATGCTGCACGGCCAGCCGGTGAGCGGCGTGTCGATCGGCGACCTGCTGTTCTCGGGGCTGCTGCCGGTGTTGTGGGTGATGGGCTTCGTGCTGGCCGCCGCGTACTGGCAGGCCGTGCGTCACGGCTATCCGCGCCGTGAAGACGGTTCGTCCGCGCTGCCCGCGTTCCCCGGCTGGTATGCGGTGCTGCGCAGCTTCGTCGGCGCGGTGCCCGGCCTGATGGTGATCGCGATCATCCTCGTGTGCGTCGCGAAGGGGATCGCGACCGCGACCGAAGCCGCCGCGATCGCCGTCGTGTACTCGCTCGTGCTGACCGCGGTGGTCTACCGGACGCTGACGGCCGAGAAGCTGCGCCGCGCGCTGTCGCATGCGGCGCGCACGACGGGCGTCGTGCTGCTGCTGATCGCGGTGTCCAACATGCTGCGCTTCCAGATGTCGTACCTGGAGATTCCGGATGCGATCGAAGGGCTGCTGAAGCAGTCGACCGCCGCGCCGTGGCTGATGCTGCTGTACATCAACATCATCCAGGTGTTCCTCGGCACGTTCGTCGACATGGCCGCGCACATCCTGATCACGACACCGCTGTTCCTGCCGATCGCGATGGCGTGCGGCGTCGGGCCGGTGCAGTTCGGGATCATGCTGCTGCTGAACTGTTCGCTCGGCCTCGTGCATCCGCCGATCGGCTCGGTGCAGTTCGTCGGCTGCGCGATCGGCAACGTGTCGATCGGCGAGACCACGAAGATGGCGTGGCCGTACTACCTCGCGATCTTCAGTGCGATCAACATCGTCACGTACCTGCCGTTCTTCTCGACCTGGCTGCCGAGCCTGATCAGCGGGCACGCGGTGTTCTGATTTTCGAATCGCGTGCTTCGCCCGACGCGGCGCCGGACGACCGAGGTTGTCCGGCGCCGCGGTCGCTTTTACGGTGGCCTTTCAAGGCACCGGAACGCACATGAACGCTCAATCCTGCCGCGCATCCGGCTCGCCGTTGCCGCCCGCCGAGCGATCGTCGCGCCAATCCGCCAGCTCGCGCCACAGCGCCGGGCGCGCATGATCGCGCGGCGGCAGCTTGATCACGTACGCCACCCCTCGCACGTTGACCACGACCCCCGAGTCGGGCAGCGTGGCCGGGATGCCGGCGAACGTCGGTTCGTCATCCGGTTCGGAAACGGTACCCGGGCCGGGCGGGTGTCGAAGGATCATGCGAATTCTCCGTGGCGCCGCGCAACGGCGCATCAGTAGCGGACACGCCCGATCAGACCCAGCGGGTCGACGGCGTGCTGAATGGCGGCGGCGACCTGCCGTTGTGCGGCGGGCACATGCTTGCGGTAGTACGCGACGTTGACCGGCCCGACGCCATGCTCGGCGCTGAAGCAGCCGCCCGCCCGCACGACGCGGTCGTACAGCGCGCCGCGCAGCGCCACCTGTTGCAGCGGCCCGTAGCGCTCCGCACAGGCGTGCGGGATCGACACGACGAGATGGCAGCCACCGTCACCGAAATGCCCGAACGTGTGACAGCGCAGCGACGGATGCGTGGCCGCGATCCATCGTTCGGCGTCGGCGACGAACGCGGCCAGCGCGCCGCGCGGGAACGACACGTCGAACGACAGCGGGATGCCGTCCTGTGCCACCGCGGCCGGCAGTGCGTCGCGGATTCGCCAGAACCGTTCGGCCGGCGCGCAGGCCGCGTCGAGCACGACGTGCTCGCCCGCCAGCGTGTCGAGCGTCGCGATCGTGCGCTCCTCGAGCAGCGCATCGAGCCCCGGCATGCCGGTCGCGATCTCGACGAGCGCATAGCACGCGGCAGCGTCGGCTTCGAACGGAATGCGCGACGCCGGAAACGCGGCCGCGATGCAGCCGACGGCCGCGGCCGACATGAATTCGAATGCCGACAGCATCTCGCCGAATGCACGCTCGAACGCGAGCAGGCCGGCGAGCGCCGCGTCGTACGACGCGAACGCGACGAACGCGGCGCATGACGAGCGTTCGAGTGGCGCAAGCGCGAACGACACGGCCGTCACGAGCCCGTTCGCACCGTTCGCGCCGATGAAGCATTGGGTGACGTCGAAGCCCGCGTTGCGCTTGCGCAGCGGCGCGAGCGCGTCGATCACGGTGCCCGCCGCATCGGCGAGCACGACTTCGACGCCGAGCACGTTGCGTCGCACGTCGCCGTACTTGATCAGGCGGCTGCCGCCAGCGTTCGCGCCGACGAGGCCGCCGGCCGCCGGATCGCTGCCGAGATCGATCGGCAGGCAGAGGCCGGCTTCGGCCGTCACGCGGTTGATGTCCGACAGCCGCACGCCGGCCTCGACCGTGATGCTGCGATTCGCCGCGTCGAACGCGCGCACTGCGCGCATCCGGTCGAACGACACCACGCATTGCGAGCCGCTGCGATCGGGCACGGCGGCGCCGACGAGCCCGGTGCGCGCGCCCTGCGCGACCAGCGCGATGCGGTGCGCGACGGCAACCCGCACGAGTGCGCTCGTGTCGGCGGTCGAG
Organism: Burkholderia sp. HI2714; assembly: GCF_002223085.1. Classification (NCBI taxonomy): domain Bacteria; kingdom Pseudomonadati; phylum Pseudomonadota; class Betaproteobacteria; order Burkholderiales; family Burkholderiaceae; genus Burkholderia; species Burkholderia sp. HI2714. Next base: position 318,737 of record NZ_NKFM01000062.1, read on the forward strand.
GCGGGCCGAGCGATGCCGAGTGCGATGCCGCCGTGGCCTGTCACATCCGTTACATACGATGAACACGCGTCAGGAGAGGCCCCGTCGAGCCAGCCGTCACCGAGCGTCGCGGCGAGCACGTGCCGCTGCGCGGCGCGGTCGGGCAGCGCGCTCATCGTCAGCCGGCCCGCACGAGCTGCTTGCGCAGCCGGCCGCGGACGACCACCAGCGCGATCAGCGGCACGACACCGCCCCACAGCGGGCTGTGGCGCATCGTGATCGACACCGCGAGCGCGACGACGGTGACGGCGAGCAGCACGATCGACAGCGAACGTGCGCGCGCGTGGTCGACGAATGTGCCGTCGACGAACCCGCCGTCCGACCACGCGGTATGCACGATGCCGACCACCAGCACGCAGACGAGCATCGCGGCCGGCCCGAGTTCCTCGCCCCACAAACGGCTACCTGTCGGCGATACGAGCGCGAGCACCGCGCCGATCACGAGGAACAGGTCGACGCCGATTGCGATGCTGTTGCGGTCCGCGCGGCGGATCAGCCACGCGCCGTGCACGAGCGCGAGCACGCCGCCGATCAGGAACGCGTGCGTCCAACGCACGTCCGGCTGCTCGGGGCCGAGCCGGCCGTAGAACAGGAACACGATCGCCGGCAGGAAGTTGCTCGCGTGCAGCAGGTAGTCGGTGATGGGATTGCTCGATTTCATCGGGGGATTCTCCTTCGTCGAAACATCGAAACAGCGAAACAGCGGGCGACGCGTCACGCGTCGTGCCAGCGGAACAGCCGCGCGGCGGCGAACAGGAACAGCGCCGTGCTCGCGGCCATGCCGAGCAGTTGCGGCGCGAGCTGCGCATACGGGGCGCCGTCGACCAGCGCGCCGCGCAGCGCGACCGCGAACTGGTTGGTCGGCAGGAACGCGAGCACCGCCTTCAGCCAGGCCGGCGCGTCGTGCATCGGGATCGTCAGGTCGCTGAAGAACAGCAGCGGGTAGTAGGTGACGTTGCACGCGAGTTCGGCGGCGGCCAGCGACTTGGCGCGGCTCGCGAGCAGCACGCCGATGCTGAGCACCATCGCCGCGCCGAGCAGCACGATCGGCAACGCGCGCAGCCCGTCCGGCGTGGCGATCGGCAGTGCGATGCCGAACGCGACGCGCGCGACGGTCAGCAGCACGAGCGCCGACAGCGCCATCATGATCATCCGCGCGACGATCAGCGCGGCGAGGAACACGCCGCGCGAGACCGGAAAGCACACGTACAGCTTGAACGTATTGCGTTCGCGCAGCGATGCGATCGCGGTCGTCGTCGAGTTGAGGCCGATCGCCATGAATGCCATCACGAGAATGCCGGTCGCGAAGAACGCGCCATAGTCGAACGGGCGGCGCGCGGGTGCGGCGTTCTCGAAGCGTGCCTGCGCGGCGGGCAGCCCGAGCCGCTGCGCGGCGCAGCGCGCGAGCGCGATCTCGACGACGCGCGACGCGGCCTTGACCGCGAGCGAGCCGTTGAAGTCGTAGCGGATCGTCGCCGGCGTGCGCTCGTCGTTGCCGAGCACGACGGTCACGCGATCGGTTGCCGCGCCGCGGCCGTCGAAGGTCGCCTTCACCGTGTCACTGTGCGTGAGGCTGTCGACGATCTGCGCTTCGCATGCGCGGCTGTACGGGGTCGCGCCGCCGGGTACGGCGAACGCGATGTCCGCGGTGCCGAGCGAACCCGATCCGCCGAACGCGAACAGCATCACGCTCAGCAGGAACACCGGGAACACGAGCGTCCAGAACAGCGACGAGCGGCTGCGCAGATAACCGAGCAGCTCGTTGCGCACGAGGATCAGGAACACCTTAGTCATGGGTGGGGCCCTCGGTACAGAGGCGCAGCAGGTCGCCCGGCGTGCTCGGCGCGAGCGCGAGATGCTGGATGCCCTGTTCGCCGACGATGCGGTGCACGTTCGGATGCAGCGTCGCATCGCCGAACACCTCGACGACATGCGCGGCCGATACGCGCACGCCGGTCACGCCAGGCAGCGCCGCGAGCCGCTTGCGAAGCGCGCGCGCGTCGGCTTCGTCGCGGCAGTGCAGGACCGCGCGCGCCTCGCCGACGAGCTCGGCGCGCAGCGCCTCCTTGTCGCCCTGGTAGCGCACGCCGCCGTCGCGCACCCACACGAGATCGTCGACGACGGCGAGCTCTTCCTCGGCGTGGCAGATCATCGCGACGCTCGTGCCGCGCGCGCGGTGGCGCAGCAGGTCGATCACGACGCCCGCGTAACGACGATCGAGGCCGGTGAACGGTTCGTCGAGCACGGCGAGTTCGGGCCGGTGCGCGAGCGCCACGTAGAGATCGATGCGTTGGCGCTGCCCCTTCGACAGCGCGCGGCACGGCTTGTCGAGCAGTTCGGCGATGCCGAGCGCATCCGTGACCGCGGCATCCGCGTGCACGTACATCGCGCGGTGCAGCGCGACGATCTCCGACACGCGGAGATGGTCGGGATACTCGACCTTCTGCAATTGCGCGCCGATGCGCCGCAGCGACGGCGTATCGCGCATGAAGCGCGCGGCCGGCACGTCGAGCACGCGCACGTCGGTGCCGCCGCGCCGGAAGCCGAGCAGCGTTTCGAGCAGCGTGGTCTTGCCGGAGCCGTTCGGCCCGACGATCGCGGTGACGGCGCCGAGCCGGAATCGCACGTGCCGCGCGGAGAAATGAAAATCGCCGGCCGCGACGTCGATCGCGCGCGCGCCGAGCGCCGCGCCCGGCGCGTGCGCATCGGGCAGCGGCTGCGTGGCCGTGCGCAGCGGCCGGTCGAACGCGGTGTGCGGGCCGAACAGCGCGCGCACGGAGGCGAGGAACGATTCGCTCATCGTCGGTTTCCTGTCAGTCGAACAGCATGACCTGCGTGTCGCGCGCGCCCCGGTACGGGTTGCGGCCGTGCGCGACCAGCATGTTGTCGACGACGAGCACGTCGCCGGCCTGCCACGGGAATGCGCGCTCCTCGTCGTCGAACGCGTCGTAGATCGCGACGAGATCGTCGAACGGCATCGGCGAGCCGTCGCCATAGCGGATCTCGTACGGGAACGCGGCGCGCCCGCCGTACATGCGCTGCAGGTAGCGGTAGCTGAGCTCGCCCATCGAGCGCGGGTTCGGGTGCTGCGCGCTCGCCTGGTTGAACCACACGGTTTCGCCGGTGCGCGGATGCGTGCGCAGCGCGCTGCCGACGTGCGACACCGTCACGCTGCCGTCGTCGAGCCAGCGGCAGCCGACGCCGCGTTCCGCGCACAGCCGCTCGACCTCGTCGCGCTCGGTCGTGCCGAATGCGTCATCCCACGGCCGGTGGTATTCGGCGAACGGCATGCCCGGATTGGCGGCGAGGCCGTCCGCGCGCGCGCCGGGCGCCGCGAAATTGCGCAGGTACATCACGCCGCGTTCGGCGAACCGTTCGCGCAGCGCGGCCGGCACGCGCGCCGTCACGCGGCGCATGTCGCAGATCGGCGTCTCGCCGCCCGCGTCGGCCGGCTGCCGGCAATAGAACGCGACGAGGCGCGGGAACGCGGGCATGTAGGCCATCTCCTGGTGCAGCCCGATCTTGAACGGCGGCGGCATGCGGGTCGACTCGTACACCTGGCCGTCGATCTGCTTGCGCGGCGCGGCGCCGGCCGTGTAGCCGTTCGCGTACGCCGGATACAGCGCACCGAGCTGGCCGAACGCGGCGGTGTCGGGTACCGCGAAGCCGCGCCACAGCAGCGCGCCGCACGCGTCGAGCAGCGTGTCGATCGTGTCGAGCCGCGAGCGGTACCACGCGACGAACATCTCCGGCGAGGTCGCGAGTTCGGCGCTGCGCGGCGTCACGCACAGCGGCAGCGTCGCGTCGGGCGCGACCGCCGCGCAGTGCACGTCGTCGGCGCCGAGCCGCACGGCGGCATGCGCGGCGAGGAAGGCGAGATCGGTCATCGCTCAGGCCAGCGCCGGTTTCTTCAGCAGGATCTCGAAGCCGAGCGCGCCGAGCCCGGCGCTCGGGCTGTAGATCGACGCGACTGCCGCGAGACCGGCTTCGGCGACGAGCGCATGCGCTTCGTCGAGCGTGATCTTTTCCTCGACGTGGGTCGGCGGATAGTCGGCGGCGGCGCGCATCTCGGTGAAGCGGTCGAGCAGGTGCTGCGGCGCGTCGCGGCGCATGTCGTGCACCAGCGCGATGCCGCCCGGTTCCAGCACGCGGTACATCTCGGTGAGACTCAATGCCTTGTTCGGCAGGTGGTGCAGCGTCGCGCGGCCGACCGCCATCGTCAGCGTGCCGTCGTCGAACGGCAGCGCGAGCGCGTCGCCGACGCGCATCTCGATCGTGTCGTCGAGGTCGAGTTCGTGGATGCGCGGGCGGCCTTCGTCGAGCATCGCCGGATCGAGGTCGATGCCGACGTAGCGCCAGCCGCGCATCGCCGGGTCGGTCGCGAGGCGTACCGGCACGACGCCGGTGGCCGTGCCGATGTCGGCGATCACGCCGGGCGTCATCCCGCGTGCGAGCTGGCGGATGCGGCTGATGAACAGCAGGTCCCACGGTTCGAGCGTTTCGGTGGCGAAGCGATCGTAGTCGTTCGCCGGGCGCAGGTTCTTGAGCAGCATGACGGTCCTTTTGCGGAGTGCGGAGGGATGAGGGTTCACAGCCAGCCGACCGGCACGGCGGCCAGCAGCCGTCGCGCGGACGCGCTGTTGACGCCGAAAGCCGGGCGGCGGCGCCGCTCGACCGCATGCGCGGCCATCGCCGCGATGCGTGCACCGAGCCCGACGCCGACGCCCCACGACGGCGCGGCGACACCGAGTTCGAGCAGCGTCGCGGCCGTCAGGAAATCGATGTTCGGGCGCAACGCGCGGCGGGCGTCGGCTTGCGCGCGGCACGCGTCGAACAGCGTCACGTACGCGCCGTCGAAACCTTGCGCCGCGAACCGCGCGCGCATGTGCGGCGGACGCGGGTCGGCGACGAACAGCGGATGGCCGAAGCCGTACAGCGTGCGTTTCGCATCGAGCGTGGCATCGATTGCCGCGCGCCCGGTTGCGTCGAGCGCGGCAGGCGGTGCGCCGGTGCCGCCCGGGACCGACTGCGCGAGCGCGGCGAGCCACTGCATCGCTTCGAGCGCCGCACCGACGTGCGACGGCCCGCTCGCGAGAAAACCGGATGCGATCGCCTGCGTGAGCGTGACGCCGGTGCCGATCGCGACCCGCGGCGCGAGCACGGTCGGCGTGATGTAGCCGAAGCCGGCGTGCCACGCGACGAGCAGCATGTCCATCGCGGCTTGCGCCGGCACATCGGTGCGCGTCGCGCCGGTCAGCACGAGCATGCGTTGCGCCTGGCTCGACGTGCCGGCGAGCGATGCGCCGATCGAGTCGTTGCGCGCGGCGAACGGGCGGCCTTCGATCGCCGCGTGCAGCAGGAACGGTGCGGCGGCCGCGCATAGCAGCATCGTGTCGAGGTCGGCGTCGTCCGGCGCTTCGCCGTGCATGCGGGCCGTCACGTCGTCGAAGCCGCGCAGCAGGCCGGACGCGGCCGCAAACACCGGCGCGACACCCGCCGCGCCGAGATCCGCGGCGACGGACTGCGCGGCGGAGCCGGGTGCCAGCGCATCGGTGAACGCCGCGAGCCGCGCGCCGATGGCCGCTTCGTGTGCGCGATGCGCGGCGCTGCCGGGCGCGACGTCGAACCACAGGTGCGCGAGCGCGCCTTCGAACGTCGTTGCGCCGATCAGCGCGTTCAGGTCGAGATCGCGCACGCGCAGCGCTTCGGGTTCGAGCGTCGCGCCGTCGATGTCGGTGCCGCGATGGCGCGTCGCCGGGCGGCCGAGCAGATTGCGCGGCGCGTCGCCGGCCGAGGTGGTCGTGGCGGTTGCAGCCGTCGTACCGGAATCGAGCGTTGTATCCATGTCATTCCACCTGCGCGAGTTCTTCGCTGCTGACGCTGATCGCCGCATGCGCCATCGCGGCGATCACGGCCGCGTGCTGGTCGACCACGGGCAGCACGTTCGCGAAGTAGTAGCGCGCGCTTTTCAGCTTGCCGCGATAGAACGCGAGTTCGGCCGGCGTATCGGCGGTGTCCGGCGCGTCGAGCCGGCGCGCGGCGATCGTCGCCGATTCGAGCAGCACCCACGCTGACGTGACGACGCCGAACATCTCGAGAAAGCGCGTGTAGAACTGGCTGCTGCGGTGCGTGTGACCGTCCTGCACGTCGCGCGCGATATCGTCGAGCGCGGTGGCGATCCGGTCGGCGCCCGTGCGCAGCGCATCGAACAGCGGGCGCAGCTCCGCATGCGTGCCGGTGTGATGCTGGCGCGCGAGGAACACGTCGAGTTCGTCGCGGTAGTACTGGATCAGCCGCGAATGGCGGCCGAAGCCGAGCTTGTCGCGCACGAGGTCCTGCGCCTGGATGTAGTTCGTGCCTTCCCAGATCGACAGGATCTTCACGTCGCGCGCGTTCTGCTCGACGGGGCTCGCATCGGTATAGCCGAGCCCGCCGTGCACCTGGATCGCGGTTTCGCAGATCCGCCATGCCTGGTCGGAGATGAACGCCTTGCAGATCGGCGTCAGCAGCAATTGCAGCTTGCGGTGGCGCTCGATCTCGGCCGGATCGGCATCGGGCGTCGCTTCGAGCATCGCCGCGCGCGTGGCGGTCGCGGCGAGCTTGCCGAGCAGGCCGCGGCAGCCGTCGACGCGGCTCTTCATATCGACGAGCATGCGCTGCACGTCCGCGTGCTCGACGATCGCCACGCGGGCCGCGTTCGTGTTCGACGCGCGCTCGATCGGCCGGCCCTGCAGCCGGCGGCCCGCATACTCGACCGCATGCAGGTACGCGCTCGACGCGACGCCGACGCCAAACATCCCGGTGCTCATCCGCGCCTGGTTCATCAGCGGCATCAATTGCAGCAAGCCGACGTTGCGCCGGCCGCCGAGCAGCCAGCCCTTGGCCGTGCCGTTCGAACCGAACACGAGGTGCGTGTTCGCGCAGCCCTTGAGCCCCATCTTGCGCGGCAGGCCGATGCAATCGACATGGTTCGACTGCAGCTCGCCGGTTGCCTCGTCCGGCCAGAAGCGCGGCACGACGAGGCACGACAGCGAGAACGAGTCCGGTGACGCGGTATCGATGCGGCCGAGCACGAAATACAGCGTGTTCTCGGTCAGCTCGTGCATGCCGGCCGAGATGTAGACCTTCTCGCCGTCGATCGCGTAGATGTCGCGTTCGAGCGGCGTCGCGCGCAGCGCGACCGCGGTGAGGTCGGTGCCGGCCTGCGGTTCGGTCGCGCAGAAACAGGCATCCCAGCGGTACGCTTCGAGCGGCGTGATCAGCGCCTTCTGGTGCGGCGTGCCGTGCATCTGCAGCAGCTTGATCGCGGGGCGCGTAAAGCCGCCGTACGTCATGAACGACGGATTCGCGCCCATGAACATCTCGTAGATCATCTGCGTGACGATCGGCGGCAGCCCGTGCGCGGTGCCGAACAGCGTGTTCGACCATTCATCGCGAAACCGCGCCCACAGCGCGTGGAAATGCGACGGGATGCGCACCTGGCCGTCGTCGAGCAGCGTGCAGCCCTCGACGTCCGCCTGCTGGTAGCTGCGGCCGAGGTCGAGCGCGAAGTCGCGCGCGCGTTCGAGCAGCGCGTCGATCGACGCGCGGTCGTGCGTGCCGTACAGGCCGTGTTCCGCCAGGAATCGCTGGTCGGCCTCGAACAGTTCCCACAGAAAGAAGCGCAGTTCGCGCAGGCTCACCTTGTAGGCGCTCATCACGCGTCTCCTTCGATATCGAGCGCGGCATCGAGGCCGCCGGCGAGGTCGACGACGGCCGCCGCCGCCGCGCCATGCAGTGCCGCGTCCCACACGAGCACCGTGCGGCGCTCGCCTTCGTCGAGCGCGCCGGCGAGCCGGATCAGCGCGGCCGCCGATTCGGCCGACGACAGGTGGCCGGCCGCTTCATGCTGGATGCGGGCGGCGACCGGGATCGACGCGGCGTCGGCCACGCGCGCCGCGAAGCCGGGATCGAAGCCGGGCGGTACGCACCAGTCGATCTCACCGGCGCGCAGCCCGGCCAGGTCGAGCGCGCGGCGGATCGCACGCGCGGCGACCGGCGCGAGCGTGTCGCGCAATGTGCCGGGCGCGTCGGCCCACGGATCGGCGATCGACGGCCCGAATTCCATCGCAACGGACCGCACGCCGCCCCAGTCGGCCGGCTCGGGCGCCGGGCCCGCGCGCGACACGAGCAGCGCGGCGGCGGCATCGCCGTAGCCGACCAGGTCGCCGAACTGGCGGAAGAACGGGTAGAGCCACTTGTCGCTGAGGATCACGAGCGCCTGGTCGCCTTCGTCGAGCAGCCCGTCGAGCAGCATCAGCGCCGAATACCAGCCGAGCGTGCCGTTCTGGCCGAGCGCGAACGGCGTCACGCGTTGCAGGCCCAGTTCGTACTGCATGCGGCCGACGACCGAGTCGCCGATGCCTTCGTTGAGCGCGCAGCTTGCGACGATCACGTGGGTCGTGCGGGCCAGCTGCCCGGAGCCGAGCTGGTCGCGCAGGTCGAGGGCCGCGTCGGCGGCGAGATCGGCGAGGCTGCGCCCGGGCGGCGCGACCCGCAGCGTGGGCCGGCCGCCCGGCGCGAGGCGCGTGCCTTCGTCGGGCGTCAGCGCACCCATCCCGCGCGGCCGCGCAAAGCGCGCCTGCGGCAGCAGCAGGTGCCGGTAGCCGGGATGGCGTTCCTGCGCCTGGATCGCGCTGAACACGACCGACGGCGGCAGCACCACGACGCCGCCCGACAGGGCCAGCGTGCCGGGCTCGGCGACGCGGCGCGCGCCGAGGCAGGTTTCATCGAGCGTCGACAGGGTCATGCTGCGGTCTCCTCGTTCGTGTGCGTGAACGCGTCGCGATACTGGTTTTTCAGCGCGGGGCGGTCGATCTTGCCGTTCGGGTTGCGCGGCAACGCCGGCAGCGGCTCGACGACGAGCGGGCTCATGTAGGTCGGCAATGCGTCGCGGCAGGCGCGCGCGATGTCGGCGCGGCATGCGTCGGCGTCGAGTGTCGACACGACACACGCGGCGATCGCCTCGCCGAGCGATGCGTGCGGTACACCGAATACCGCCGCCTCGCGGATATGGGGCAGCGCGAACAGCACGTCCTCGACCTCGGTCGGGCTCACGCGATAGCCGGACGTCTTGATCATGTCGTCGCCGCGCGCGACGAAATACAGGTAGCCCTCCGTGTCGCGCCGCACGATGTCGCCGGACCACACGGCGACGTCGGGGCGCGGGATCTCGCCGTGCCGGCGCGGCAGCGCGCGAAAGCGCTGCGCGGTCAGCTCGGGCCGGTTCCAGTAGCCGAGCGTGACGAACGCGCCGCGATGCACGAGTTCGCCGGGTTCGTCGGCCGCACATTCGCTGCCGTCCGCGCGCAGCACGAGGATTTCGGCGTTCGGTACCGCCTTGCCGATCGACGTCGGGCGCAGCGCGGCGTCGGCCGGCGGCAGGTACGTCGAGCGGAATGCCTCGGTGAGCCCGTACATCAGGTACGGCGAAGCGTTCGTGAACAGCGCCTGCAGGCGGTGCAGCAGCGGCGTCGCGAGATGGCCGCCGGTGTTCGCGAAGCGGCGGATCCGCGTGCGCGCCGTGTCGCTCCAGCCGGCGGACGCGAGCTGCATCCACAACGGTGGCACGCCGGTGATCGACGTCACGCCGAACGCATCGCAATGGCGCGGCACTTCGGCGGGCTGCAGGAAGTCGAGCGGCGCGTAGCACGCGCCGGACGCCAGCGCGGTCGTGAGCTGGCTCAGGCCCGCGTCGAAGCTGAGCGGCAGCACGCCGAGCACGACGTCGTCGTCGGCCAGCCCCTGGTACGCGGCGACGCTGAACGCGCCCGACACGAGGTTGCGATGCGACACGACCACGCCTTTCGGCTTGCCGGTCGAGCCGGACGTGTAGAGCAGGGCGGCCGGATCGTCGTCCACCGGCCGGCCGGCGGGGGCCGGTGCCGGTGTGTCGGCGCCGGGCGCGTGGATCGCATCGGCCAGTTCCTCGATCAGCATCGCGCGTTCGCCGACGAGCGCGGCGAGCGCCGGCAGGCGCTTCAAGCGCTGCGCGCCGGTCATGAACAGCGCCGCGCCGCTGTCGGCGACGATGTGTTCGATCTGCGCTTCCTTCAACTGCGGATTGACCGGCACGAAGATCGCGCCGAGCGCGTTGGCCGCCAGCATCGCGACCACGGTTTCGATACGCTTCGGCGCGTAGATGGCGACGCGATCGCCGGGCTGCACACCGTTCGACGCGAGCGCGGCGGCGGCGCGGCGGACCGCGCGCGCGAGCTGTTCGTAAGTCATCGTGCCGCCGCCGTCGGCATACGCGGGATGCTGCGGCCAGCGCGCGGCGCCGTGTTCGAGCAGGTCGGCGACGCTGATCAGGGCGTTCATGATCGGCTTCTCTCTCAGGTGGGTCTAGGCGGGCCGCACGTACACGTGCGCGGCTTCGTGGGACAGGAAATGCGCCATCGAGTACGTGCGGTGATACGCGCCGCAGCGTGCGAACACGGCGATGTCGCCGACTTGCGGCGGCGCGCTCGTGTCGTCGCGGCCGATCACGTCCGCGCGGCTGCAGGTGCTGCCGACATAGATCGTCGGCACGCCGCGTACCGGCGGCGCCGCAGTGCGGCGCACGAGCGACGGCGCGGCCAGCCGGCGCATCACCGATTCGGTCTGCGCGAGCAGGAACGCATGCGACAGCCCGCCGTCGCAGACGGCGATCGTGCGGTCCTGCCACGTCTTGACCGCGACGACGCGCGTCGCGAACACGCCCGCATCGGCGAAGATCGCGCGGCCGGATTCATGCGCGAGCGAGTACTGGCCGGCCAGCGGCGCGAGCGCGGTGGCATAGCGCGCGAACGCGGCATCGCCCGGGTGATCGTCGGCAAAGCCGCCGCCGAGGCTCAGCGATGCGAGCGGAGCGCCGTTGGCGGGCGCGAGATCGCGGGCGAGCGCCGCGAGCCGCTCGGGCAGCACGAGCGTGTCGGGCTGCGTCGCGTCCTGGCGGATGAACGAATGCGGGCCGGAGAACACGTGCAGCCCGGCCACCGGCAGGCCGGCAGCGGCGAGCGTGCGCACCGCGTCGTGCGTCTCGTTCGGCGTCATCCCGAAGTGGTCGTGCCACAGCGCCCGCGCATCGTCGCCGGCCAGCGCGCCGGCGTTCACGCGCAGCAGCACCGAGCCCGGCGTGCTGCCGCCGGCCGCCGCCTCGCGCGCCAGCGGCACGAAGCGCGCGACCGCGTCGGGGTTGTCGAGCACGAAATGGCAGCGCGACGCGAGCCCGGCGCGCATGAACATCTCGTCCATCGACGGGTTGTTCAGGTAGCGCGGCGTCTTGATCCGGCCGATCACCGCATCGAGTTCGCCACGGCTCGCGAGTTCGACGCCGTCCTCGTACGCATGCGCGCAGCGGGCGAGCATGTCCTGGTTCGGGTTCGCCTTCAGCGACACGATCAGCCGCGTGCCGAGCCGCGCCTTCAGCGACCGGTAGCGCGCGATCGCGACCTCCGGCTCGTACACGTAGCACGGCGTGCGCAGCTCGGCGATCCACGCGTGGTCGCCGGCGGGCGGAAGCGGGCGCTCAGGCGTCATGGCGGTCCACCGGATGGAGCGTGGCGGCCGCGTACGCGCCGCAGTTCGACTGCATCACGCCGAGCACGCGCTGGCCGCGCGCGACCGCGTCGAGCCCGACGTCGGCCAGGTTGATCGGAAAGTCCGAACAGCACGCATGGCCGCGCGCATGGATGTTTTCCGCATAGAGCCGCTCGGCCGGCACGCGCATCGCGCGGCACAGCGCGTTCCAGCCCGGCAGGTCGGCGTTGTGCGGCAGCACGAGGTCGTACGCGTCGAGCGCGTGCGTCTCGAGTGCGACCGCCGCGTCGATCGCCTTACGGGTGTACGGCCACTCCATCATGATCAGGTCGGCCTCGTTCGCGGCGACGGTATCCGAGCCGCGATGCCATTTCGCATGCGTCTCGATCGCGATGCCGCCGAGCCGGTTCTTCGTGCTGTTGCGCGCGATCAGCATCGCGGCCGCGCCGTCGCACTGCACGCCCGTCATCTGCCGCATCCGGTAGTCCTCGCCGTACACGCGGTCGGACGACACGACGAGCGCCGCGTCGAGCTGCGGATAGCGGCGCATCAGCGCGCGCACCGTCTCGATGCCGGCCGCGACCGACACGCAGTTCAGCTGTGCAACCGAGCCGAGCCACAGCGGCTCGATGCCGAGCTGCGCGGCCAGCTCGTGCGGCAGGCTGCGCGGCGCGGGCGGCACGCTGAACTGCTGCGTGTGCACGTGCACGATCGCGCCGATGTCGGACGGATGCACGCGCGCGGTGTCGAGCAGGCGGCCGGCCGCCGCGATCGCGAGATCGGTCTCGCTCGTGTCGAGCGCCATGTGGAAATAGCGGCTGCCCGAGTGCGCGATCGCCGCGGCCCGTTGCGCGGGATAGTCGCGCTCGGCGGCCCAGGCCTCGATATCGACGGGCAGGCCCGGCAGCTCGTAGGCCACCGCATCGATGCCGATCCAGAAATCGCGTGACGCTTGGGAGGAGGTCGTCGTCATGGTTCAGTTGAGCGGCATCGCCGCGTAGTCGAGGACGTCGAGTTTTTCGAAGGTCGCCTGCACGGTCGGCGTGAGCAGGCCCATCTCGCGGATCGTCGGCACCAGGCGCCGGAAGATCGAGCGGCGGATCGAGCTGGAGACCGGCGATTCGCGCACCATCGCGCTGCATTCGCGCTTCGACAGCCCCATCGGTTCCCAGATGTCGTCCGCGCACAGGTGCTCGTACAGCACGGCCGCCCCTTCGCAGACGAACTCCTCGCGCTCGCGCAGTTCGACCGCGCTCATCTCCGCATACACGCGGCACAGCGTGATCCGGCCGACCGCGAAATGGCGCGATTCGTCGCGCTGGATCCGCACGAACAGGTCCTTGATGAACGGATCGGTGCTGTACGCGACGACGCTCTCGAAGATCGACAGCGCGATGCCCTCGACGAGCACCTGCATCCCGAGGTTCGTCATGTCGAGCGCGCTGCTCGTGATCGTGTCGTGCAGCAGCCCCTTCAGCGAGCGGCTCATCGGGTAGCTGACGTCGAGCTTCTCGTTCACGAGCTTCGCGTACGCCTCGACGTGGCGCGCTTCGTCCATCATCTGCGCGGCCGCGCACAGCCGCGCGCTCAGGCCGTTCTCGGCCGACGCGAGCTTCGATGCGCAGATCAGCGCGGCCTGCTCGCCGTGCAGGATCTGCGACAGCAGCCAACCCTGCGCGTGATGACGCACCTCGCGCTTGTCGGCGTCCGAAAGCTTGCCCCACAGCTCGGTGCCGTAGATCAGCAGCGTCGGGTCGGGCATGCCGAGCGGGTTCGCCGGATCGAGGTCGTGGCTCCAGTCGACATCGGTCGCGACGTCCCACTGCGCGGCCTTCGCCTTTTCGTACAACCGGTTCAGCGCCTCTTCGCGCAGTGCGTAGTCGTTCGACATCAGGGCGTCGACGGGCATCGACCAGCGGATGTCGGCCGTGTCCTGCATAACGGTGAGCGTGTCGGTCATTTCAAGGTCTCCCCGGCCGCGCGGCGGCGCCGGAATGATGGGCGGAATCGGTAAGCGTCGTGGCGGCGGCGCGCGGGGCGGCCGGGTGCGGGTCGAGGCGGATCGCATACGACGGCCATGCGCCGCGCAGCTGCGCGTCGAAGGCGTCGGCAAGCCGCGCCGGCCAGATCGCGCAGCACACGCGGTTGTCGCCGGCGAACTCCGCATCGCGCAGGATCCGGTCGCCGATCCACACGACCGGCGCGCCGCGCGCGGCATCGCGCAACGCTTCGTCGTACAGGTGCACGCCGAGCAGCACGTGAGGCGCGAGCAGTTCGGCCGGCAGCGTGCCGAAGTACGGCGCGCAGACTTCGATGAACACGCGTGCGTCCGGATGCACGTCGTTGCGGATCCGCGCGGTGATTTCCGCGAGGAATGCGAAGTACTGGACGTGGTCGAGCAACACGCGGCGATCGCCGCCGAGCGCATCGCTGGCGTCGTACACGTCGCCGGCCGTTTCCGCGAGCGCGGCACGCGCATAGTCGGCCGGCGTGTCGAGCGGCATCCGGTACGCGCTCGCGGCGACCGCGACCGGCTGCCGCGCGTCGCGCTCGATCCGGTAGGTGAAGTGAACGGGTCGCACCATGTCACGCCTCGTCGTCGAGAGAGAACGTCGCGTCCGGCGCGAACGCGACGTCGGCGATCGCGTAATAGCCGTTCAGCGCGAGCGAGCAGACGGCCGCGCGGCGCGGCGTGTCGCCGTCGCGGTGCGCGAGCAGCACCGACAGCCACGGGTCGCTGCCGAATGCGTGGCCGAACAGCCCGTGACCGTCCGGCAGCAGCGGCGTCTTGCCGACGGACGCGAGCAGCGCGCGGCGCGACGTCGCCGGAAAGAACGGCAGCGCCGCCTGCAAGCCGGGGCGGGCCGCGCAGAAGGTGCGGATGTCGCGGCCCAGCCGCACGACCGCGCTGGCCGGCGGCGCGGCATCGGCCAGCACCGACGGCGCCGACGGTGACGCTTCGCGGCCGACGTCGACGAGCAGCGAGCACACGCCGAAGCCCGAGCGACCCCACGCGGGGTTGCCGTGCCAGTACGTGAAGCCGTGCACGTCGATGTCGACGATCTGCAGCAGCAGCGTGCGCGGTCCGGTTTCGGCCGCGGTCGCGAGCGAGCGGCGCAGCACGTAGCCCCAGCCCGCGCATTCGTACGAGCAGGTCATCCAGTCGGGCGTGTAGTCGTTCGCGCCGGCGAGTGCCTGTGCGAACACGCGATGCTGCGGCGAATCGTTCATCAGCAGCATCGACAGGATCGTCGAGCTGACCACGTAGTCGTCCGCGCCGACCGCGCCGCACAGCCGCTCGCGTTCGGCGCACGCGAGCGTGCCGATCGCGCGGGCCGTGTCGTCGAGCGGCACGGCCGCGCCGTCGCGCGACGGCGCGACGCGCCGGTACGCGAGCGCCTGCACGGTCAGCGCAGTGGCCGGGGCCGGCTGGGCGGCGGGGGCCGCCACGGTCGCAAGGGGCGCGAGCATCGTCGTGTCAGGCGGCGTGCTGCTGGCGGCGCAGCTGCGCGTCGAGCTGCTGCAGCGTCGTGTACTGCGTGATGTTCAGCGCTTCCGGGTCGATCGAACCGTAAAGCTGTTCGCAGAACACGATCAGCTCGACGATGTTCAGCGAATCGATGCCGAGTTCGCCGATGCCGGCGTCCGTGTCGACGGTCTCGACGTTGAGGATCTTCGCGACTTCGCGGGACAGGATGTCGAGCGCGTCGGCCGGAACGTTCTGGGTCGTCATGAGAGGAGCTCCTGATAATGAAGTGGGTTGATCGGGATCGATCGGCCTGTCGCGTGGGTCAACTGCCGGCTTCGCAGCGCAGGCTCTTGCGAAGCTCGTGATAACAACGGTACGAACTGCCTTCCATCTTCGAAAACGCCAGCAGGTCGCGCTGGTCGTTGAAAGTCGCCACCCTGCCGTCGCGCACGAGCGCGGTCAGGAATTCGTTCGACAGCAGCTTGATCGCGAGCACGCGCTGCACCTTGCCGAAGCTGTAGTGCGGGTCGTCGGTCTGGCTGCGTGCGGCGTCCGCGATGAACTGGTGGACGGCGCGTGCGTCGGCGTCGAGTTCGACGCGGCCCGTTTGCGCGAGCCAGCCGACGTGCGCCATCAGCGCGCGGACGAAGTAGGGGCGCACGACGGTCAGGTACTTGTTGAACACGGTCGGGCCGCCGATCCGCAGGCGATCCTCGGCATGGACGCGCGCCTGGCCGCCGACGTTCGCGAGCTGGAGGTTGCCGGCGAGGAACGGCGCGCCGCAGGTCGTGCGCTTCAGCTTGCGGTACTCGTCGGGCCACACGAGGTAGGCGGCCGGGAACATCACGCCCGGCAATCGCGCGGCGACCACCGCCATGCAGTCGCGATGCGCTTCGATGCCCCATACCTTGTCGACGGTGAGCGCGAGGCCGTTGTCGTCGCTGCGCACGACCGTGCGCCATGCGGCGAGCGTCGGACCGCCGCCGTCGCTCATCAGGAACGCGAAGTTGTGGCCGCTGTCGATGCAGTCGCATGCGCGACGGTTCTGGTCATCGGAGAAGAACAGCCCGAACATGATGCGGATGAACGCGCGCATGAACGGCTTGAACAGGTGATGAAACCCTTCGCGGCCGATCTGTTCGAGCAGTGCTTCGGTGAGCGGCGCCTCGTCGTGCCGCAGCGGCGTCGACGCGGACGAATCGGGCAGCACGTCCGGCGTGGCGGCATGCAGCGCGATCACCATCTCGCTGTCGAGCAGCCGCACGGCAGCGGCTTCGACGAGCCGGGCCGCCGCGCGCGGCGCCGTGCCGAGCGACGCGATCGTGTCGAAGTGGCGCAGCACCGGATACGCGGCCTGGTCGGCCACGCGCAGCAGCAGCGGCGCGGTCGCGAGCGGGTCGGCGGACGAAGCGGGAGCGGAAAGCGTGGACATGGGGCAGGGTTCCTGTCAGAAGCGCACGCGCACGGCGGCGTCGATACGGGTGCCGAGACCGACCATCCGGTACTCGGCGTTGCTGTCGGAGAACGCGCGGGTGACCGCGACATCGACGCTCACGCGCTTGTTCACGTCGGCGACGACCTGCGCGATCGCGAGCAGGCCCTTGTCCTGCGGCGAATAGACGCCGCGCAGCGAATACTCGACGCGGCCGATCTTCTTGCCGAGCCGTGCGAACAGGTAGTCGCGCAGGTTGCCGTCGACGCTCACGAAATTGGCCGTGCCGCCGAGGCCGCCCAGTGCGGCGCCCGGCGCGACGGGCAGCAGCGCGTTGTTCGCGCGGACCGCGCCGACCATCTGGCGCCACTGGTTCGCGTCGTAGCGGGCCTCGTCGTGCGACCACTCGACGATCAGCGAGAGGTTGCCGGGCAGTGCGCTCTGCATGCCGACGGCGCTGCGCCACATGATCTGGCGATCGTTGCGACGATCGACGGCGTCGTACGCGGCCGGCGAATCGAGCGGCGTGCCGTTCGCGATGAACGCCGGCAGCGGCCGCGTCGTGCCGCGTTCGAGCCACGCGCTCGCATAGACGGTGTTCGAGCGCGCGACGTCGAACGACAGCGTCGCGCCGGCGCCGCCGTGGCCCGCATGCCGGCCGGCGAGCAACGCGGCGGAACCGCCTGACCAGTTGTACGCGCCGCGCACGAGCTGCGTCGCACCCTGCACGTCGCGGTTGTCGACGTCGCTGCGCAGCGTGCGGTTCTCGCCGGCGATGAACTGCAGTGTGGTCTGTTCGCCGGCCCATTTCGCTTCGACGAGCGGCGTGCCTTCGACATCGCCGTAGCGGTCGTAGATGTCGGCCGTAGCTGCCCGCTTCTGGAAGAAGCCGAGCGGAAAGAACGCCTGCGACGTGTCGAGCGGATCGATCCGCTTGCCGGCCGTGAGCGTGATGCCGTTGTCGAACGCGTAGCGCACGCCGGCCTCGTTGAAGCGGGTGGCCTGCGCGCCGAGCGAGTGATTGCTGGCCACGGCCCGCGCGTTCATGAACAGGTTCTCGCCGTCGATGCGCGCGAGCAGGCCCGCTTCCTGCAGGTTGCGCGGCTGGTCGCCGATCAGGTTTCCTAACAGCGCGTGTCCGTCCATGCTGTCGACGGTGCGTGCGTAAGCGATGCCGTTCAGCGTGCTCAGCTGTTCCATCAGCGATTCTCCGTGCGCGAGCGTGCAGCCGAGCGCAAGCGGGACGGCGAGCGCGGCGGCGGGCCAGAGTCGGCCGGATGATGGAAGGCTGCGGTCACGATGGGCGTCGACATGGGTGTCGTGGTCACTGACCATCGGCGAGCGTGTCGGGATTGAACCAGCCCGACGGAATCCTGCGCGGCTGGCCGTCGAGGATGTCGACGACGCTCGCGCGCTGCTTTTCGATCTCGTTGCGATACGTGATCTTGCGGATCACCTTGCGCCCGTTCGCATCGACCGGCGCGGAGAAATCGGCGCTGCGGAACAGCAGGCCGCTCGCGAGGAAGAACTGCGCGCGCACCGGCACGTCGGTGTCGGGCGTGACCCACAGCTTGATCGTCGGATAGACGTTGTCGGGATCGGTCGCGGTCAGGTCGAGCTCGGTGGCCGGCTTGCCGGCGATCGTCGTCGCGCCCGGCGCGGCCGATGCGTGATAGCTGTCCGCCCAGTGCGTGCGCGTGATGTCGCTGATCACGACCTCGCCCTGCAGCCGCTGCATCCCGTTGATGCGGACCGCGCTGCGCGTGTTCGGCACGTAGAACCAGTGGCCGCGCGTCGTCGCGAGGTATTTCTGGCCGTCGTTCTCGCCGCTGCGCGTCAGCGCGAGCGTGTCGCCGTTGCCGCGCGTGTAGACGAGATAGCGCGTCGCGTCGCCGGACTGCCCGCCGACTTCGTTCGTGATCTGGATGTTCGTCTGCGTATCGGCGGCCGTGCTGCGGTATGCGTCGGCACGGGCGAGCATGGTCTGGGCCGTCGGGGCGTCGGCGGCATGAACGAGCGGCGCGCACGCGACGAGCGCGGCGGCCAGGTGGCGAATGCGAATCATGGGGCGAGTCCTTCGAGGATGTTGCGTTTGGCGAGCCCGAGCGTCGCGAGGAGCGCGGCGGCCACTCCGAGCACGACGAACGCGCCTTCGACGGCGGCCACGGCGGCCGGCGAGACCGTGAATTCGAGCAGGATCGACTTCACGCGCCCCGGCGGCGGGGGCAGGTGGATCTGTGCGTGATTGAGCGCGACCATCGTCAGCAGTGCCACCGCGATGCCGGCGGCGGCGCCCAGCAGGCCGAGGAAGGCGGTCTCCTGGATCAGCACCCCGCGCACCGTCGCGGCCGGCACGCCGAGCGCGCGCAGCGTGGAGATCTCGCGGCGGCGCTCGACGATGCTCATCAGGATCCAGTTGCTCATCGACAGCAGGATGGTCAGGCAGAGAATCGCGCCGAACACCGAGAACTGGTTCTTGTACAGCGCGACGACCTGGTGATAGAGCGACACCAGCTGGTCCCAGGTCTTCACGTCGAGCGTCGGCAGCGCGGCGCGCAGCGTCGCGGCGGCGGCCGGCGTGTGTGCGGTGTCCGACAGGAACACCGCGATGCGCGACGCGCGGTCGGTGCGCAGCAGGGCCTGCGCGGCCGTGAACGTCACGTTGACGATCCGTTCGTCGACGTCCTTGTTGCCGGTGCTCATCACGCCGACGATCTGCGCGTCGGTCGCGTTGATGCCGCCGTGCGCGGTCGACGCCATCAGCTGCACGACCGAGCCGACGTGCACGCCGAGCTTGCGCGCGAGTTCGGCGCCGACGACGACTTCGGTGCCGGCATTCGTCGGCGACAGGTAGCGGCCCGACAGCACCGTGTGATAGTCGAAGAAGCCGGGCGGCTCGCGGTTCGGCTCGATGCCTTCGCCGACGAAGCCGTAGCTGAGATCGCCGTTCGAGATCAGCCCGTCGAAGTCGATGCCGCGCGCCGTGGTCGCGACGCCGGGCAGCGCCGCGATCGCGTGCGTGGCGGTGGCCTGTTCGTCGGCGGTCAGCCCGTACTGCAGCGGCCGCTCGCCGATCAGGTCGAGATAGCCGTGGTGCAGCACCTGCACGTGGCCGACGCCGCTGTCGATCGATCCTTCGCGCACCGCGTCGAAGGTCGCGATCACGTAGCCGAGCGCGAGGCTCGACGCGAACGCGGCGACGCCGATCATCGCCATCGTCAGCACGGTGCGGCGCTTGTTGCGCCAGAGGTTACGCCACGCAAACGTCGACCAGTTCACGATTCACTCCCGGTACGCCGTCGCGCATCTCGATGCGACGCGGCAGGTGCGCGCACAGACGATCGTCGTGCGACGCAATCAGAAAGGCGGTGCCCAGCGTGCGGTTGGTGTCGAGGATCAGGTCGGCCACCGCCCGTGCGTTGGTGCTGTCGAGGCTGGCGGTCGGCTCGTCCGCGATCACGATCGCCGGCTCCTTCGCGAGCGCGCGGGCCAGCGCGACCCGCTGCTGCTCGCCGCCGGACAACTCACCGGGGCGATGACGTTCGCGCGCGGCGAGCCCCACCGCGTCGAGCATCGCGCGGGCGCGCTCGCGCCGCGTGCGCGGCGTGCCCCACGCGAAGCAGCCGAGCTCGACGTTTTCGAGCGCCGACATCACCGGAATCAGGTTGAACTGCTGGAACACGAAGCCGATGCGCTCGCGGCGAATCCGTTCGAGCGTGTCGGGCGCATCGTCGATCCGGCGGCCTTCGAGCCAGCGTTCGCCGGTGCTCGGCACGTCGAGAAAGCCGGCCAGGTTCAGCAGCGTGCTCTTGCCGCTGCCCGACGGGCCGACGAGCGCGACGACGTCGCGCCGGCCGATCGAGATCGTCGCGCCGCGCACCGCGACGACGCGGCCCGCGCCCTCGTACACGCGCGAGACGTCGCGCAGTTCGAGCACCGGCGTGAGCGTGGCGGTCGTCATGCGTACGCTCCCTGGCCGGCTTCGGCGGCCGCCGTCGCGTGGATCAAGGGCAGTGCGCCGGTCGCATAGAGGTCGCGGCACTTCAGGCGCTGCAGCTTGCCGCTCGTCGTGCGCGGCAGCGAGCCGGGTTCGACGAAGCACAGATCCTGCGCGGCGAAGCCGATCCGGGAGGCGAGCAGCTGCTGGCACTCGGCGCGTGTCTGCGGCGTCGCATCGACGGGCCGCGCCTCGATCGCGACGACCAGCCGCTCGGTGCCCGTCTCGGGATCGGGCAGCCCGAACGCGATGCAGGTGCTCTTGCGCAGCGTGCGATGGGAGGCCAGCGCTTCCTCAATTTCGTGCGGGAAGTAGTTGCTGCCGCGAATGATGATGACTTCCTTCTTGCGCCCGAGGATATGGAGCTGGCCGTCCGCGACGTAGCCGATGTCACCGGTGCGGAACCAGCCGTCGGCCGTCAGCGGCGCGGCGATCGAGCCGTCGTCGGGATTCAGGTAGCCGAGCATCAACGACGTGCCGCGGATCGCGACTTCGCCGACCGCGCGATTCGCCAGCGCGTGGTCGCCGTCGTCGAGGATCCGGAACGCCATGCCCTCGATCGGCGTGCCCATCGCCAGCACGGTTTCGGTGTCGGTGTCGGCGCCGTCGTTCGCGGCGGCCGGTTGCGCGTCGCGGCGCTCGATCAGCGCGCGCCGGTCGAGCGTGTCGGCGATCACGTACGGCGCGCCGTCGACGGTGCCTTCGTGCCACGCACGATGCATCGACACCGCGAGCGTCGATTCGGCCATCCCGTAGCACGGCTGCAGCGCCGATGCGGCGAGACCGTACGGCGCGAACGTCGCGGCGAAGTCGCGCAGCGTCGCGTCGTCCACACGTTCGCCGCCGATGAAGATGTTGCGGCACGCGGAAAGATCGACGCCTTCCATCGCGGCGGCATTGAAACGGCGCACGCAGTAGCGCAATGCGAAGGTCGGCACCGACGTCGTCGTGGCACGCACCGACGCGATGCGCTTCAACCAGCCGAGCGGATTCCGGATGAAGCTGTTCGGCTGCATCATCAGCAGCGGCGCACGGTAATGCATGTTCGACAGCAGCGTGAGCAGCCCCATGTCGTGATAGAGCGGCAGCCACGACGCGGTGCCGTCGCCGGCCGCGAGGTCGAAGCGCACCGACCCGCCGATGCCGAGCACGTTCGCGATCACGTTCTCGTGGCTGAGCACCGCGGCCTTCGGATGCGACGTCGAGCCGGACGTGAGCTGGACGTGATGCGGATCGCGGCCATGCTTCGCGCTGATCAGCGCGCGCGCACCGGCATCCGCGGCGAGCGACAGCGTGTCGAGATCGACGACGCGCGTGGACGAAGCGGGAAACGCGTCGTCGCGCCAGGCGGCCGACTGCGCATCCGCGGCGATGACGAGGCGCGGCCGATATAGCTCGCATGCGACGTCGATCACCTGCCGCCCGGTGGTGGCGCGGCGCGCGGGAACGGGCACGGTGCAGGGCAGTGCGCCCGTCATCACGCAGGCCATCATCGCGGCCGCATGCTCGACCGACGCGGGCAAGGCCAGCATCACCATGTCGTTCTCGCGCACATCGAGTTCGCGCAGTGCGCCGGCCTGGCGAAACACTTCTTCAGCGAAGCGCCGGTACGTGATGCTCGCCTCGTTGCCGGCGTCGTCGACGAACGTCATGCGATGCAGGGCGCCCGCGACGTCCTCGAGCGATTCGATGAGGCGATGAATGGTGGATGCGCACTTCGTCACGAGGATTCTCCCCTTGAGGAACACGGCCGCTCGCGCCACGGTGCCGGCGGCGCCGTTCGTCGAGTGAGGGGGATTCTTGCCGGATCGACATGACGCGACAAACGGAATATTTGCAGGCTATGCATGAGCAGCACGCATCCACTCGGCGCTGCCATGTGTGTATACGTGCGAGCGCGTGCGAGGTGAATGGTCGGTACGCATTCGACCGGTCGTCTAGTTCACGATGTGGTGCGCTCATGCGCGGGCGTCATGCAATGCGTTCGGAAAATTCGCTTGTCCGAAGCATCGACTCACAGAAGAATTGCAACCCGGCAGCGCGCCAGTGTCGCCGCGTCATCGTGCCGGGCAGGGTCCGGCCAAGGAGAGCATTTTGTCCGTCACCTCATCGCTTCTCGCCCGTCAGAAACCGGTTGCAGACATGAAGAGCCGCCCGAGCGGCGTCGTCTTCTCGCTGAAGCTCGCGGTCTACGTCGCGCTCATCGCGCACGGCATGCTGTTCGCGCTGTCGACGGTTGTGGTCCTGAAGATCGTCGGCATCCTGCTGATCGGCGCGATGTACGCGCACGGGGTCGAGCTGCAGCACCAGGCGCTGCATTACCAGGGATTAAGGAGCAAGCGGCTCAACATGGTGTTCGGCGTGCTGCTCGGCATGCCGATGCTCGTGTCGTTCCATGCATACCAGGACAGCCACCTGCGCCATCACCGGCTGCTCGGCACGCCCGAGAACAAGGAGTTCTTCGACTACGGCGACCAGTACGGCGCGAGACCCGTCGTGAATCTCGGCTTGTGGGCGTGGCGGCTGTCGATGGCCGCGCACTATATCCAATTCGTGAAGAACGTCGCGAAGCTCGTCGTGCCGGGTGCAAGCTTCGGCGACAACCCGCTCGTGTCGCGTGCGATCCGCCGCGATCACCTGCTGATGGTCGCGGCGATCGCGCTGCTGGCCGGCGTGTCGTTCGCGCTGCACACGTGGTTCGTCGTGTGGGTGTGGGTCGTGCCGCTCGTGTTCGTGGCCGCGCCCGTGCATGCGCTGGTCGAGATGCCCGAGCATTACCGCTGCGACCTGACGAGCACCGACCCGTTCCGCAACACGCGGACGATCGAGAGCAATGCGTTCATGACGTGGTTCACGAACGGCAACAACTATCACGTCGAGCACCACATGATGCCGAACCTGCCGATCGAGCGGCTGCATGATCTGCACGGCGCGATCGGGCCGCGCATCCGCTATTACCACCGCACCTACCGCCAGTTCTATTACGCACTGCTGCGCGGCAGGCTGTCGCCGCGCACGGTGGACGACGACGCGGACGATCGTGCGCCCGACGCGGAAGCGGCGGCGCCGGCGTCCACGCAGTCGGCATGACCGGGCCGGTGCCGTGCCCGAATGCCTTTCAACGACGGTGACGACGATGCTCTATCCTGAACTTTTCAGGTCGCTGGAAGCGGTGCGCTGGGACATGGAGACGGACATTCCGTGGGACAAGTTCGACGCGTCGCTGCTCACCGACGAGCAGGCCGAGACGATCAGGATGAACGCGATCACCGAATGGTCGGCGCTGCCCGCGACGGAAATGTTCCTGCGCGACAACCGGCACGACAGCGACTTTTCCGCGTTCATGAGCGTGTGGTTCTTCGAAGAGCAGAAGCATTCGCTCGTGCTGATGGAATACCTGCGCCGCTTCCGGCCGGAACTGGTGCCGACCGAAGCGGAACTGCACGCGGTGCGCTTCGAATTCGACCCGGCGCCGCCGCTCGAGACGCTGATGCTGCACTTCTGCGGCGAGATCCGCCTGAACCACTGGTACCGTTGCGCGGCCGACTGGCACACCGAGCCGGTCATCAAGCAGATCTACGAAACGATCTCGCGCGATGAAGCACGCCACGGCGGCGCATACCTGCGCTATATGAAGAAGGCGCTGAACGACTGCGGCGACGTCGCGCGTGCCGCGTTCGCGAAGATCGGCGTGCTGATGGCGTCGGCGCGCCGCACCGAGAAGCCGCTGCACCCGACCAACCTGCACGTGAACCAGGCGCTGTTCCCGCGCGACACCGTGCAGTCGCGCCTGCCCGATCCGGAATGGCTCGAGCGCTGGCTCGACGAGCAGATCCGTTTCGACGGCGAGTGGGAAAAGAAGGTGGTCGAGCGGATCCTGCACAACCTGTCGATCCTGTTCGAGCGCCCGTTCGCGACCGCGCAGGAGCTGAACCGCTATCGCCGCGAAGTGACTGCGCGAACGCCTCGTGTCACAGACGACGTGGTGGACAGCGTATAGCGACGCGCATCCTGTCCGGTAAAGGGCGGAACCGATTCCGCACGACAGGGTGGCGTCATGCACGCGGGTAGCCGTTTCCGGGCGGCGGAATATTCATTTCCGGACATAATTGGTTCATCAATTTACGGGAATTGCGTGGTGCAATTCAATTTCATGCGTTTAGTATGTTTTCATAAACACGAAATCATGGATTTAAATGGTATTCCGCATGTGTGTTGAAGTGCGTTTTCTTTTCGCAATCCGGTAAATGAATAAAATTGTCTGGCAATTGAAATTGTATTGTAGGTATGCGGATGTGCGTCTGCTGTAACGTCCATAGGGTTGCGATAGCGTCGATTTTTGCCTGTAATGTCCTGTTTTTATGCGACTTTGTCGGTCATCCTTCGCGCCATTCCGGCCGCATATCGATTTACAAAATCACTACTTGATAATGGTAATGTAAGAATATCCGGCTGATGAAAATCGATAGATAAATACAGGTGTCACGATTGAAAATAAGAATGATCCGCATCCATGCTTCAATATAAAATCGTTTCCGAATCCAAATAGGAGAAACGAATCAGGGAGACGAACGGCGACTTGCCTGTCGGTGGGTGCAACTTTGAGGCGGCAGTATGGCTAATGTGAGATTGGCAAAGCGATTGAGAAGTATGCCTTCGCTGGATTTCCTGAGAGGCTTTGAATGCGCGGCGCGTCATTTGAGCTTTACGCGTGCCGGGCAGGAATTGAACGTCACGCAATCCGCCGTGAGTCGCCAGGTCAAGGCGCTCGAGGAGCAGCTCCGGATCGAGCTCTTTCACCGGCACATTCGTTCCCTGACGCTGACCGACAAGGGGCGCGAGCTGTACGACGCGATCTCGTTCGCGTTGTCCGACCTGGAATCGGTGATCGGCAAGCTGTCGTCGAGTGTGGGCCAGCGCGCGATCTCGTTGTCGACCACCGTTTCGTTCGCGGCACTGTGGCTGATTCCGCGCCTCGGTTCGTTCCGCGCCAGCTACCCCGACATCGACGTACGCGTATCGGCCACGAGCGAAATTGAAGATCTTAAACGCAAACGTTTGCACCTGGCCGTGCGATATGCAGGCCCGTATACGTCGACGGACGAGACGGACGTGCTGTTTCGCGAGCGTGTCGTGGCGGTCTGCAGCCCGAGCCTGATGCCGTCGGCGGGCGACGCCGCGTCGATGAAGCCGGAGGATCTCGACAAGCACGTGCTGCTGCATCTCGACGATCCGCGCGGCGAGTGGCCGTGGCACGGATGGAGCCATTTGTTGAAGGAGCTGGGCGTGCCGCGCCTGCGGCCCGCCGGCGCGCTGCATTTCAGCCAGTACGACCAGCTGGTGCAGGCCGCGGTCGACGGGCACGGCATCGCGATCGGGCGGCGGCCGCTGGTCGACGGGCTGCTGAAGCAGGGCCGGCTCGTCGAGCTGTTCCCGCACTGCACGGTCGCATCGGGCAGCTACGTACTGGTGCAGAACCCGGATGCATGCAACGAGTTCGATATCGCAGTGCTGACCAACTGGCTGCTCGAACAGGCGAGTCATCCGCTCGCGTCGGACCAGGAAACGGGCGGCAGCAACGTGGTGCCGATGTATCGCGTCGGATAGCACGGTCACGCCACGCCGTCGCGCGTGCGCGTCGAAGGGGCACGCGGCAGGTTCGACGCGCACGCATGTGCGAACCGTCATGCGCCGCGCCCGCAACCTGTGCGATGATGCGCCGCTTCGCATTGGTTGCAGCACGCCGCCGACCGCGGCACCCGGTTCCGGGCCGCTGCCGATCGCGCCGACACCGGAGACGACATGCCCGCAGTGAACATTCATGGCAGCACCCTGCATTACCAGGATCACGGTACCGGGTTCCCGGTGCTGCTCGGGCACAGCTATCTGTGGGATTCGGCGA
The DNA here is from genome assembly GCF_002223085.1 of Burkholderia sp. HI2714. Taxonomy (NCBI): domain Bacteria; kingdom Pseudomonadati; phylum Pseudomonadota; class Betaproteobacteria; order Burkholderiales; family Burkholderiaceae; genus Burkholderia; species Burkholderia sp. HI2714. The sequence continues at coordinate 345,135 of NZ_NKFM01000062.1, forward strand.
TGTGGGCGCCGCAGATCGATGCGCTGTCGCGCCAGTATCGCGTCATCGTGCCGGACCTGTGGGGACATGGCGCATCGGGCGCACTGCCCGAAGGCACGCAGACGCTCGACGATCTCGCCGCGCAGGCGAGTGCGCTGCTCGACGCGCTGGCGATCGAACAGTGCGCGCTGGTCGGGCTCAGCGTCGGCGGCATGTGGGGCGCGCGGCTCGCGTTGCGCGAACCGCAGCGCGTGCGCGCGCTCGTGCTGATGGATGCGTCGCTCGAGGCCGAGCCCGAAGCGACGCGGCTGCGTTACTTCGGAATGCTCGACGCCATCGCCGCCGCGGGCCGTATCGCGCCGCCGCTGCTCGATGCGATCGTGCCGCTGTTCTTCCGGCCGGATGTCAATCTGGCGGGCCCGGTGCCGTCCGCGTTTCGCGACGCGCTGGCGAACCTGCCGGCCGACCGGTTGCGGCAATCGATCGTCCCGCTCGGCCGGCTGATCTTCGGCCGGCCCGACACGCTGCCGGCACTCGCCGAACTGGATGCCGAACGCACGCTGCTGATGTGCGGCGCGGGCGACATGGCGCGCCCGCCGTCGGAAACCGTGAAGATGGCGAGCGTGATCGGGTGCACCCATGCGCTGGTGCCGGACGCCGGCCACATCTCGAATCTGGAAAATCCCGCGTTCGTCACGCGCATGCTGCTCGACTGGTTCGACGCGCAGCAGTTGTCGGCAGGCTGACGCTCACGCGCGCGACGCCGGCGCATGTCGCGCGGCGTCGCGTCACGTCACGTCATGAGCGCCAGCGCTACGCGCGCCCGCATCACGCGCGTTCGCTGACCGGCGTGAGCTTCCTGTCCCGTCCGCGCGCTTCGTCGGCCCGGCCGCGAACGAGGCTCAGTGCCTCCACGCGGCTCGCGACGCACGGCGCGGAGCCGGGCAGCGGCTGGCGCGCCGTTTCGCGTAGCGCGAGCACCGACACGATGCCGATGAACGATGCGCCCATCAGGTAGTACGCGGGCATCATCAGGTCGCCGGTGCGATCGACGAGCCACGCGGTGACGAGCGGCGTCGTGCCGCCGAACAGCGACACCGACACGTTGAAGCCGATCGCGAGCGCGCCGTAGCGGATGCGCGTGGGGAACAGCGCGGGCAGCGCCGACGGCATCACGCCGGTGAACGTCGACAGCAGCACGCCGTAGATCAGCATCCCGCCGAACACGGGCAGCATGCCGCCGGTGCGGATCAGCATCAGCGCCGGCGCGGCCAGCACGAGCAGGCCCACGCAGCCGGCCATCATCACCGGCTTGCGGCCGACCTTGTCCGACAGGTGCCCGGCATAGAGCGTCATTGGCATCATCAGCACCATCACGAGCAGCACCAGGAACAGGCCGTGCGATTCGCGGAAGTGCAGCGTCGCCGACAGGTAGCTCGGCAGGTACGACAGCGCCATGTAGTCGGTCACGTTGAAGATCAGCACCAGGCCGACGCATTGCAGCAGCGGCTTCCACTGTTCGACGAGCAGCGTCGCGAAGCGTTGCTTCGGCCGCGTGCGTTCGTCCGCTTCGCGTGCTTCGGCCTCCTTCTTGAACGCGGGCGTTTCCTCGAGTTTCAGCCGGACGTAGAGCCCCACGAGACCGAGCGGGCCGGCGATGAAGAACGGCACGCGCCAGCCCCACGACAGCAGCGCTTCCTGCGACAGCGACGCGGTGAGCAACGCGACCGTCGCCGCGCCGAGCGTATAGCCGATCAGCGTGCCGAATTCGAGGAAGCTGCCCATGAAGCCGCGGCGCCTGTCGGTCGAGAATTCGGCGATGAAGGTGGCTGCGCCGCCGTATTCGCCGCCGGTCGAGAAGCCCTGCACGAGGCGGGCGACGAGCAGCAGCACGGGCGCCATGATGCCGATCGACGCGTAGCTGGGGATCAGGCCGATCGCGAAGGTGCCGACGGCCATCATGATCATCGTGGCGGCGAGCACGCGCTGGCGGCCGATGCGGTCGCCGAGCGGGCCGAACACCATGCCGCCGAGCGGGCGCACGAGGAACGCGGCCGCGAACGTGCCGAAGGTCGCGAGCAGCTGCGCGGACGGGCTGCTGGACGGGAAGAACACCTTGCCGAGCGTGACGGCGATGTAGCTGTACACGCCGAAGTCGAACCATTCCATCGCGTTGCCGAACGCCATCGCGCCGACCGCGCGCTTGAGGACGGCGGGGTCGACGATCGTGATGTCATCCAGCTTGACGGACTTGCGCGAAGATCGGGTTTTCGCGGCGTGCGTTTGCGACGGGCTCAATGAACTCTCCTGGAATGGCCTTGGCGGCGCGGCCGGCAGGAATGCAGCGGGGGCGTGCGGGCCGACGGACAGCGAAGGCGGATGTCTCGGGGATGCTTCGATGCCGGTGGCGTGACGCGCGCAGCGGACGACACCGGGCAGGTGTGTTGTGCGAACCAGTTTAGGGAAACGGGCGCGAGCGGCTATCGGTCATGCGCCCGGAACCCGGTGGTAAACGACATCGGGTTCAGGCAGTGCTGGTTGCACAGAAGCGCGTCCGGCAGACCGGGAGGCCGGACGGCGTGTCGGTCGGCATCTGCTCGCATCCGTCACGCGTGAAAGGGTGGTGGCAACGACTCGAGCGTCGCGCGAGGTCGGCGGTCAGCGACGCGATATGCCGACGAGCGTCCTCTGACGTCGAGGTATGGGCGTTCGTCGAAACGGAAGATCGCGCGTCGAAACCCGCCCGACAGGCGAGATGCGCCGGATGAACGATGCGCGCGTCGCCCGACGGTGTACGATGCGGTTCGATCGGCAGACGGAACACACCGCGAGTGTCCGGGGCGATGACATGGACGAGCCTGTCGCCGATATCCTGAACGGCCGCGCCACCGCTCAATGACGGATCGCCCCTGAACGATTGGTTGATTCTCGAACATTGTTGATGATGAAGGTTTGCAAGCTTGCTGCATGCGCACTGATTCTCGGCGCGACCCTCGCCAACGTGGCGTCTGCCCGCGATCTGGACAAGAGCGACCCTGACCGCGCCCAAATACTGGCGGCCGTACATCGATTGAACGACCGTGAGCCGGAGATGAAGGACTATCGCTATTTTGTGGTCGACCTGCTCAAGGACCACGATGCCGCATTTTTATGCGTTGCGTTGGCGGAGAAGGATGGCGGATTGATATTGACGGACGACCAGGCCGGGATCATGACGTTCGCGCTGGAAAAGCATCATCCGCAATGGGTCGCGACCGAGCTGAGCGGTGTGGGATTTGCCGCCGGCGCAAAGCCGGTGCAATCGGATTGCAACGTGGACGGCCGTGCCGTCAATACACGCGACGACATCAATGCCGCGTTGAAAGCGACGGGACACAAGCCATTGTCCTCCCGTTGATCATGGAGATCGACGCCGGGAACGTCACCGCCCCATGGCTGTGCCCGTGCCCGATTCGTCTTCTGGTGCTCGGGTGTTGAACGTCCGCCGATTCCGGAATCTTCACGCCGCGCCGATTGCGTCGACCGAGCCTCGGTGCGACGGGCGGGATCATCTCCCCGCTCGCCGGCTGGCGGCGCCGAGCAACGCCACGAACGCCGCTTCATCCGCGCGCAAGCCGCGCGGCGTCCGCCGGACCGCGAGCGCGGCGAGCGCGCCGGCCTCGAACGCATCGAGCACCGCCGGATGGATGTAGCACCGCCGGCACACGGCCGGCGTGTTGCGCAATAGCTCGGCCACCGCACGCACGGTCTCGACGATCTGCTTGCGCGCGTGCTTGACGCCGCGATGCTCGGTGCGCCGCAGCAACCCGAGCGCATGCACGCTGCCGGCCCAGGTCCGGTAGTCCTTCGCGGTGAAATCCGCGCCGCCGGCTTCGCGCAGGTAGTCGTTCACGTCGGACGAACCGACCGGATGGCGGGCGCCGTCGTTGTCCACATACTGGAACAACTCGTGCCCGGGCAGCTCCGCGCAGCGCCGTACGATCCGCGCGACCCGCGCGTCGTCAACCGTCACGTCGTGTTCGATCCCGCTCTTGCCGGCGAAGCGCAGCCGCACCTGGCCGGGCTGGATCTTCAAATGTCGCTTGCGCAGCGTCGTCAGACCGTACGAGCCGTTTTCGCGCGCGTATTCGGCGTTGCCGATCCGCGCGAGCGTCGTGTCGAGCAAGCGGACGATCGTCGCCACGACCTTGTCGCGCGGCATGCCCGGCAACGCGAGATCGCGCGTGACGCGCGTGCGGATGCGCGGCAGCGCACGCGCGAACGCGGCCATCCGCGTGTACTTGTTCGCGTCTCGCGTCTCGCGCCACAGCGGGTGATAGCGATACTGCTTGCGGCCGCGTGCGTCGCGGCCCGTTGCCTGCAGATGGCCGCGCGGATCCATGCAGATCCACACGTCGGTGTAGGCGGGAGGAATCGCCAGCGCGTTGATACGGGCAATTTCGTCGGCATCGCGCACTCGCACACCGTCTGGCCCGTAATACGCGAAGCCGTTGCGGAGCGGCCGGCGCGTATAGCCGGGGCGGCGGTCGTCGACATGACGCAGCGGCCCGGCGGGCATGCGTGCATTCGGCTGCGACGTGGCGCGTTTCTTCATGCTGCGGCGCGTCGATCGACGTCAGTGCCGATCCGCGTATCGTCGGGCTGCGTTCCGGGCGGACATCCTGCGCGCACGTTTTTCTCCTGTTTGTGCGTACGTTCCGGCGTCGTGCAGCAAGAACCGTGCGCCATTCCTGGCACACGCGAGGATGCCCGGCGCAAGCGCGCGCCGGACGGGTGATCGGGCGTTTGTTACCGCTGCATGGACGAAATCACGCAACGGCCTCGCCCGGGCAAGCTGACTGCAGCCCGATGTCGGCATCGGGCGGATCGTGTCGATGCCGTGTCGCGTTCAGCGAACATCGAACGGCTGGAACGAGCGATTTACGATGCCGCGAGGCCACGCGCCGGTGGTGCGCGTGGCTCGTGCAAAGGTCGCGCAAACGCGGCCAGGGCCGGCTAGAACGGGTTGAACCGCCCGTTTAGGTGTTTATACGTATGCCGAATCCGATATCGTCCCAATCCAATATTTCATTAGAAGGTTATCGGACTTGTTTCTAGACTGATGCGGGGCATGCAGACCGGGTCGGCTTGACGCCCCCGCCCGGCGCACAGCCCCGACCCGCGCCTGCGCCAAGCAGAAACACAACAGCGCAGCAGCAGACAACGACATCATCGGAGACGAACCATGACATTCATCAGGAAGCTGGCGGCCGGCGCGATCGTCGCCGCGGCAGCGGTGCTGGCCGGCGGCGCGCACGCGCAGCAGAAACCGATCACGCTCGGCTTCTCGCAGGTCGGCGCGGAAAGCGCGTGGCGCACCGCGAACACCGTGTCGGTGAAGGGCGCGGCGAAGGACGCCGGCATCAACCTGAAATTCTCCGACGCGCAGCAGAAGCAGGAGAACCAGATTCGTGCGATCCGCTCGTTCATCGCGCAGAAGGTCGACGTGATCGCGTTCTCGCCGGTCGTCGAATCGGGTTGGGAGCCCGTGCTGACCGAAGCGAAGGCGGCCCATATCCCGGTGATCCTGACCGACCGCGGCGTCGACGTGAAGGATCCGTCGCTGTACGTGACGATGATCGGCTCCGACTTCCTCGAGGAAGGGCGGCGCGCCGGCCACTGGATGGAAGAGCACTACAAGAACGATCCGGGCCCGATCAACATCGTCGAGCTGCAGGGCACGGTCGGTTCCGCGCCGGCCAACGACCGCCGCGCGGGCCTGCTCGAAGTGATCAAGAACAATCCGAAATTCAAGGTGATCGCGTCGCAGAGCGGCGACTTCACGCTGGCAGGCGGCAAGCAGGTGATGGAAGCGTTCGCGAAGACCTACGGCAAGCAGATCAACGTCGTCTACGCGCACAACGACGACATGGCGCTCGGCGCGATCCAGGCGATGGAAGAGGCCGGCATCAAGCCCGGCAAGGACGTGAGCGTCGTGTCGTTCGACGCGACGAAGGGCGGCTTCCAGGCGATGGTGGCCGGCAAGATCAACGTCGACGTCGAATGCAGCCCGCTGCTCGGCCCGCAACTGATGAGTGCGGTGAAGGACGTGGTCGCCGGCAAGCAGTTGCCCAAGCGGATCGTGACGAACGAGACCGTGTTCCCGATGAGCGTCGCGGCGCAGGTGCTGCCGACCCGCAAGTACTGAGCCACGTACCGACGATCCGGCGCGAGCGGCGGCGTTGCGGCCGCCCGGCCGCCCGGGCGCCAACCGTTTCGAGGGAGGATGCATGGAGAGTCCGCCGGTGGTCGAGATGATCGGCATCGACAAGTCGTTTCCGGGCGTGAACGCGCTGCAGCGCGTGAACTTCCGGCTGTTTCCGGGTGAAATCCACGCGCTGATGGGCCAGAACGGCGCGGGCAAGTCGACGCTGATCAACGTGCTCACTGGCGTGCATGCGCACGATGCGGGCGAGATTCGCGTCGGCGGGCGGCCCGTGCATTTTGCCGCGCCGCGCGAAGCCGAGGCGGCCGGCATCCAGACGCTCTACCAGGAAGTGAACCTGTGCGCGAACCTGTCGGTCGCGGAGAACATCTTCGCGGGCCGGCAGCCGATGCGGCGCGGCGCGATCGACTGGAACACGATTCATGCGCGCTCGCGCGCGGCGCTGGCCGAACTCGACCTGTCGCTCGACGTCACGCGCTCGCTCGATGCGTATCCGATCGCCGTGCAGCAGATGGTCGCGATCGCACGGGCCGTGTCGGTCGACGCGCGCGTGCTGATTCTCGACGAGCCGACTTCGAGCCTCGACGACGGCGAGGTCGCGCGGCTGTTCGACGTGCTGCGCCGGCTGAAGGCATCGGGCATCGCGATCCTGTTCGTCACGCACTTTCTCGAGCAGACCTATGCGGTGTCCGACCGGATCACCGTGATGCGCAACGGCGAGCGCGAAGGCGAGTATCTCGCGCGCGACTTGCCGGTCGACGTGCTGGTCGCGAAGATGACCGGCCGCGAACGGATGTCGGACACGCTGCAGGCGGGTGCGGCAGCGGTCGAACGCACCGCCGGCGAGGCGGAACCGTTCCTGTCGATGCAGCAGGTCGGCCGTCGCGGGATGATGAGCCCGCTCGACCTCGACGTGCGGCCCGGCGAGATCGTCGGGCTGGCCGGGCTGCTCGGCTCGGGGCGCACCGAAACCGCGCAACTGGCATTCGCCGCGGAGCGCGCCGACACCGGCGCGATCGAGATCGACGGCGCGCGCACACGGCTCGCGTCGCCGCACGACGCGGTCCGGCACGGCATCGCCTACTGCCCGGAGGATCGCAAGAAGGAGGGCATCGTCGCCGCGCTGTCGATCCGCGAGAACATCATTCTCGCGCTGCAGGCGCGGCGCGGCTGGTGGCGGCTGATCGGGCGGGCGCGGCAGCGCGAGCTCGCCGATACGTACATCGCGCGGCTCGGCATCAAGGCGCGCGACGCGGAGCAGCCGATCGGGCTGCTGTCGGGCGGCAACCAGCAGAAGGTGCTACTCGCGCGCTGGCTCGCGACGGAGCCGAAGCTGCTGATCCTCGACGAGCCGACGCGCGGCATCGACGTCGCCGCGAAATTCGACATCATGGAACGCGTGCTCGCGCTGTGCGCGCAGGGGCTCGCGATCCTGTTCATTTCGTCGGAGATCAGTGAAGTCGTACGCGTGAGCCACCGGATCACGGTGTTGCGCGACCGTCGCAAGGTCGCCGAACTCACCGGCGCGGATGCGTCCGAGGAGCAGGTGTACCGGCTGATCGCGGGAGGCCAGTCATGACGCTGCTGCGCACGCTGTTTCGTCATCCGCTCGCATGGCCGGCGTTGACGCTCGTCCTGCTGTTCGCGCTCGACGTCGCGCATCGCCCGGGCTTCCTGTCGATCGCGCTGCTCGACGGCCACCTGTTCGGCGCGCCGGTCGACATCCTGAACCGCGCGGCGCCGCTCGTGATCGTGTCGCTCGGGATGACGCTCGTGATCGCGACCCGCGGGATCGACATCTCGGTCGGCGCGATCGTCGCGATCGCCGGCGCGGCGGCCGCGATCGTCCTCGATGGGGACCCGTCGAGGGTCGGCGCGGCGCTTGCCGCCGCGCTCGGCGTCGGGCTGCTGGCCGGCGCATGGAACGGGCTGCTGGTCGCCTTCGTCGGGATGCAGCCGATCATCGCGACGCTGATCCTGATGGTGGCCGGCCGCGGCGTCGCGCAACTGCTGACGGGCGGCCAGATCATCCCGATCGGCGCGCCCGGCTACCTCGCGCTCGGCGGCGGCTATCTCGCGGCCGTGCCGTGCGCGGTATGGATCGCGTTGGCGACGATCGCCGCGACCGCGCTGCTGGTGAACCGCACGGCGCTCGGGCTGTTCATCCGCGCGATCGGCGTGAACCCGGTCGCGACACGGCTCGTCGGGCTGCGCTCGGGCGCGATCGTGTTCGGCGTGTACCTGTGCTCGGGCGTGATGTCGGCGCTCGCGGGCATCCTGGCCAGCTCGAACGTGCGCAGCGCCGACGGCAACAACGCGGGGCTGCTGCTCGAACTCGACGCGATCCTCGCGGTGACGCTCGGCGGCCGTTTCAGCCTCGCCGGCTCGGTGCTTGGCGCGCTGATCATCCAGACGCTCACCTACACGACCTATTCGATCGGCGTGCCGCCGGAGGCGACGCTCGTCGTCAAGGCGGTCGTCGTGATCGTCGTGACGCTGATCCAGTCGGACGCGGCGCGCGCGCTGGTCGTCCGGCACGCGTCGCGGCTGCTGTCTTCCGCGCGTTCGCGCGCCACTACCGGAGCGACGCCGCGATGAACCGATTCCTTGGCCGGCTCGCCGACCCGCGCACGCTGCCGATCGTCGTGACGATCGTGCTGTTCGCCGCGCTGTTCGGCTTCGGGTCCGTGACCTACACGGGCTTCTTCTCGATGCAGGTGCTGACCGGGCTGCTCGTCGACAACGCCTTCCTGTTGATCGTCGCGATCGGGATGACGTTCGTGATCGTGTCGGGCGGCATCGACCTGTCGGTCGGCTCGGTCGTCGCGCTGACGACGATCTTCTGCGCGGTCGGCGCCGAGCGGCTGCACTGGCCCGTGTGGATGATCGTGCCGCTGGTGCTCGCGTTCGGCGCGCTGTACGGCGCGGCGATGGGGGCGTTGATCCATTATTTCCGGCTGCAGCCGTTCATCGTCACGCTGGCCGGGATGTTTCTCGCGCGCGGCGCGTGCTTCCTGATCACGACGCAGTCGATCACGATCAACGAGCCGGTGTTTCATGCGATCGCGGGCGTCAGCGTGCCGGTGGGCGGTGGCACGCTGAGCGCGGGTGCGTTGATCGCGCTCGCGACGCTGGCCGGCGCGATCTACGTCGCGCATTTCACGCGCTTCGGGCGCAACGTCTACGCGATCGGCGGCAACGAGCGTTCGGCGCTGCTGATGGGGCTGCCGGTCGCGCGCACGAAGGTCGGCGTGTACGCGCTGAGCGGCTTCTGTTCGGCGCTCGGCGGCGTCGTGTTCACGCTGTACGTGTTGTCGGGTTACGGGTTGCAGGCACAGGGGATGGAGCTCGACGCGATCGCCGCGACCGTGATCGGCGGCACGCTGCTCACCGGCGGCGTGGGCTATGTGGTCGGCTCGGTGTTCGGCGTCGGCATCCTCGGCACGATCCAGGTGCTGATCACGTTCGACGGCACGTTGAGTTCGTGGTGGACGCGGATCGTGATCGGCGCGCTGCTGTGCGTGTTCTGCGTGCTGCAACGCGTGATCGAGCGGCACGCCACGCGGCGGCGCACGGGCGGCACGGGGCTCGGCGCGCCGAGACCGGAACGCGACCCGGTGCGGGCGCGGCCGGCATCGCCCGACGAGGGCACCGCGCTGGTTTCGACGATGCGGCGGCTGTAGCGCGCATCGTCCGGCGGGGGGGCGCGGCACGAAGCGTGCTGACGCGACGGTGGGCGGGCCGATGCGCGGGCTGTCGCATCCGGCGGCCGGCCGGTGCCCGATCGGCGCGTACGCGACGCGGTGGCCGGTGCTGTCAGGCCGGCCCGGCCGCGTCGGCTTCGGCGTCGAACGCCGTCGCGGCGCGGCGCGCCTGTTTCAGCGAGCCGGCCAGTTTGCCGATCGCGTCCAGGTCCAGTGCATCGAGGTGTTCGCGCACGTCCCGCACGAAGGCCGCGTAGTCCGGTTCGTCCGCATACGGGCCGAGCCATTCCTCGATATCGGTCAGCTGCCCGTTGTCGGCCAGCAGGATCAGTTGGTCGAGCACATCGTCGGGCGGGCACGGCATCGTGGGCGCGGGGACGTCCGGCTCGGCCTCGCCGTCCGGTTGAAACCGCCGGACGAGCTCCGACACCGGCACGAGCGCGTGCCCGACAGCCGGCGCGACGATCGCGAACGAGAATGCCGTGCCGACGCCCGGCTGGCTGGCGACGGCCAGCTCGCCCTCCATCGCGCCGACGATGCGCTGCGCGATGAACAGGCCGAGCCCGGTGCCGCCGTTCACGGCCTGCACCTGCTGGTACGCGCGGAAGATGTCGCGGTTGCCGCTGATGTCGATCCCGATGCCCGTGTCGGCTACTTCGAACAGCAGGCGCCAGGTGTCGCCTTCGCGCGCGGCATGAATCGACAGCGTGACCGTGCCGTCGCGCGTGAACTTCGATGCGTTGGACAGCAGGTTGAGCAGCACCTGCTGCAGCCGCATGCCGTCGATCGACACCATGTGCGGCAGCGGCGTGGCCGGCCGGTAGACGAACCGGTTGTCCTGCTGCGCGCACAGCGCGACCGCATAGTGGCCGATGTCGTCGAGCAGGCCGGGCAGGTCGGTCGTGTCCGGCGTCACGCCGAGCGGCTGCAGCTCGACCTTCGTGAACGCGAGCAGTTCATCGATCAGCGTGAGCTGGTAGCGGATGCTGCGGTCGATCGACCGGATCAGCCGCGCCTGGCCGCGCGTCGCGCCTTGCAGCAGCAGCTTCGCGTAGCCGTTGATCGTGGACAGCGGCGCGCGCAGGTCGTGGCTGACGTAGCCGAGCGTCTCGATCTTCTGCTGCATGTGGGTTGTCACCTGTTGCAGCGCGTCGTTGAGCGCGAGCGTGCGTCGTGCGACTTCGTCGCGCAGCCGATCCTGTTCGGTGAGCTGCCAGTGTTCGAGCCGCTTCCTCGCCTCGGTACGCTGGCGGCCGACATGGTGGATCCATGCGGCCAGCACCAGCAGGTGCGTGGCGAGCCCGACGATCGCGATGACGGGGTTCGGGAAGATGTCGGATTTCAGCCAGGCGAGCGCCGGCGGCAGCGTGTTCATGCCGTCGAGCACGCGGATCAGCATGTTGAAGGTGGCGATCGCGATGGCGATCAGCATCACGCGGCCGGTCGGCGTCCGGCGGATCGCGAGCAGCAGCGCGAGGCTGATGTTGACGATCCCGAGCACGGCGTTCAGCCGCAGGCAGAACCACGTGAACGTCAGCAGGTCGCCCCACGCGGCGCCGATCATGCCGACCCCTTCGAGCGCGAGGAAGGCCATGTAGATCGCGCGCATCGGCAGTTTCGCCTGCTCGCGCCGGGCGACCATCAGGATGAAGACGATGAAGCAGGACACCGCCAGGTACGCGAAGATCACTTCGCCGCGCGCCGACCATTCACGCAGCGCGGGCGGCAACGCCATCGCCATATAGCCGCGGTAAGCCGCTTCGAACAGCGTCGTGCCGAGCGCCACCGCGGCCAGCACATGGAACACGCCGCTGCGCGAAAAGAACCCGATCAGCAGCGCGCACCACACGAGCGCGAGCAGCCCGCCGAAGAAGCCGAAGTCCCACATCGTCGCGCGCCGTTCCAGCGCATCCCACGCCGCACGCGTGAACGCGGCCGGCGCGAGCCGCATTTCCTTGCGCGACGTGACGCGGATCAGCACCGGGAGGCTTTCGCCGGCGCGCAACGTGACGTCGATCGCCGGGTAGCGCGATGACGGCGCGGCGGCATCACCGCCGGGGCCGGCGGCCGGGAAGCGGCCGTCGAGCGTCCACCGGCCGTTCCGGCCGAGATAGAAGTCCGCCCGGTCGACGCGGGCGTCGCGAATCACCAGCACCAGCGGGCGTGCGGCGCTGTCGCGGTTGGTCAGCGTGGCGCGGATCCACCACGCCGATCGCGAGAACTCGACGTTGAACGACGACGTGCCGGCCACCGGCGTGCCATGCGCCGGATCGGCGAGCCGTGCGGCGACCTGCTCGGCGGACATCGTCGTGCTCGCGTCCTCGAATACCGACACGGCGTCCAGTTGCGCGGGGTTCGGCGTCGACGCGGCGCGCGCCGTCGCGCAGGTGACGGCCATCGCGAGCAGAAGCAGCAGCACCGCGCGACATCCGGCTGCCCATGCCGCGTGGCGCCTATGCATCGTGATGGTGCGCCCCGGGTGTGGCGGGCGGGGCATTGACCGCATGGCGCTGGCGCCGCCAGTCGGACGGCGTGATGCCGAAGCGTTCGCGGAAGGCGGTGGCGAAGTTGCCGGGCGTGGAAAAGCCGATTTCCTCGGCGATGTCGCCGATCCCCATCGACGTCTCCGCGAGGAAGTGCATCGCGGCGCGCAGGCGCGTGTCGCGCAGATATTCGAACACGGTCTGGCCGAGATGATCGCGGAACACGCGAGACAGGCGCTTCTCATGCGTGCCGACCTGTCTGGCGAGCTCCTCGAGCGCCGGCGGATGGCGCAGGTCGCGTAGCAGGACCTCGGACGCCGCGCGCACGAGGGCCGCATCCGGGTTGTCGGGCAGCTCGGGCAGATGCGCGAACGGCTGGCTGCGCCGCGCGCGTTTCAGGTGATTGCGGATCCGGGCCAGCACTTCGGTCGGCTCGAACGGCTTGATGATGTAGTCGATCGCACCGGTTTCGAGCCCCGCGATGCGATCCTCGAGATCGCCCGCGGCCGTCAGGATGATGACCGGGATCGATTGCGTCGAAGGCGTCGACGCCAGCAGCCGGCACGCGGCAAAGCCGTCCATGCGCGGCATCCGGACATCCATCAGGATCAGGTCGGGCGCGATCGCCTGGGCACGGTGATACGCCTGCAGCCCGTCGAACGCGACGCTGATCCGGCACCGTGCGGCACGCAGGATTTCGGTCAGGAGCCGCAGGTCGTTCGGGCGATCGTCGACGACAAGAATATGTGCGTCAGCAAGATCCGGCGTGGGACGAGGCGACGCCGAACTGGACGAGCGGGATGACATGGTTGCGGATGCGGTGGAAGGGTGGCCGGTCAATGTGAAAGCATCGCGCTCTGCACGATTGTTGCGAAAAATTATATGCCGACAACAGGTCACCTTGTGAGGATTCCGTGCGGCATGTGGGGGCTTGTGCGGCGGGGTGTTGCGTGTTCGCCGCCACGGCGTCCGGCCGGAAGAAACGGGAGTGGAAAAACATGCCGAACCGGATTTTAATAATCGGTCTTTATTGCCGGTTCAATTCGGAATAATTGGAATTGGAAGGGGGCGGGAATAAGTTTGACGTTCGTCTCGAAGTCGACGTCTTCTATGTGAAGAGAATGAAGAAATTGTGGATTGCCAGATTAATTTTTTTATGACGACCGGTCGAAATCATGTTAGTCATAAAAGCATATTTTGCGTCTGAACGTATGAATGTAAATGCTGTCTGCTCGGGAAAAGATTTTTTCCGCTCGGGAAAAGGTTCATTCTGGCGGATGCCAGCAAACTAGCCCTGGCGCGGCTGGAATCGGTTCTTTCAAACGGTCAGGATCGCGCGGATCACATGCCGAAGTTCTATTCCGATGCATGCGATACCAATGAGACATTGATCGATGTTCGATCCCATGATATGGGATGGCATCGGCGAACAAATAACTGGCACGAGGGTAATGCAAATTTCATCATTCACCGAATACGTTGCTATATAAGAGAAATCGGTGAGTTCTGGAATGCGGTTTGGCATGAGGCACCTGTCGAGACGAAATCATCAAGGAAATTCGATCGATTAATTCGGTGCAGGGGTCGTCCGGCAAGTCGTCGATGCTGTTCCGGGATTCCGGAAATGCGTTTGAATGCCGGACGGAAAGGGTGAGTGGCTGCGCGTGGGCCGTCCGAGGGTTCGATCCATCGGGGGACGGTCGCGCGCGGCGCGCTTTCGAATCAGGCGGGTACGAAAACGATGAACACAACAGGCATGACAGGCCAACGCACCGGTTCGCACGAACCGGTGGCGCATGCTTCAGTCCCGGGGATCGCACGGCGTCATCCTCCTCCTGAATGAAACAGGGCGGGCCGCCCCCCGAGTGCGGGCCGGCTTCCGCCCATCCGGCGTCCGAATGACGCTTTCCCATGAAATTCGAGGTCGTCGCGGGTTCGGCGCGATGGCGCGCGCGTGCGCGGATGAACCGCACGCCCAGCGTCGAGCCGCCGGGCTTGCCGTGTCGGCTTCCATGATTCGATAACCGGCGATCGTTGCCTCGCCTCGTGTCTACCGACACGGGCGGCGCGCGGTTGCGTGATCGCGATATCCATCGCGCGTGTCGTGCAGCATTACCCGGCTGTTTAATTAGTGATCCAAAGTGAGTGGCGGAGCGTCGTCAGGCGGACGGGAATGTGCAGATGACGTTCTCGCCGGCTGCCGTGTTTGCCGTTGCGTCATCCAGCACATGAGAAGCGAGGGAAGACAAGATGAACAAGACGTTCAAGTCGATCTGGAACGAAGCATTGGGAGCCTGGGTTGCGGCTTCGGAGCTTGATCGGGCGCGCGGCAAGCGCGTTGCGTCGTCGAGCGGTACGCCGACGGGCGCGGCGGTCGGTGATGTCGCGACACGCGCGAGCATGCGTTCTGCCCCGTCGCCGCGACGGCTCGCGATGCTGATGGCGTCGGTGTATCTCGGCTTGTTCCATGTGGGCGCGCATGCCCAGTACGCGCAGGATGGCGGCGCGGCAAACGGCGGCGTCACGTCGATCGCGATCGGCGTCGGCTCGAGTGCCGCGCAGCAGAACTCCACCGCACTGGGCAATCTGGCGACGGCGCAGGGGCTGTCGGCCACGGCGCTCGGCCCGGGCGCGCATGCGATGGGCGACGGTTCGACGGCCGTCGGCATCAATGCGCAGGCGACCGGCGTCAACAGCACGTCGATGGGCGTGCAGGCGATCGGTTCGGGCAACTACTCGGTTGCCGTCGGCAACTTGTCGAGTGCGACGCAAAGCGGATCGGTTGCGATGGGTAGCGGAGCGGCCGCGACGGGTGTGTCGGCCATCGGCCTCGGCAACAATGCGCTGGCGTCCGGTCAGTACGCGGCGGCGCTCGGCCTCGGGGCGAGCGCCGCCGGCGCGCAAAGCGTCGCGCTGGGCTATGCATCGCATGCGGACCTGACGGGCTCGGTGTCCCTCGGCAACCAATCGACCAGCTCGGGCGCGGCCGCCGTTGCCGTGGGCAGCGGCGCGCTGGCTTCCGGCAATTCGGGCGTGGCGATGGGGGTGAACAGCGGGGCGAAGGGCACGTCGTCGATCGCGATCGGCTGGGGCGGGACGGCCGGCGTACCGGGCTCGGGCACGCAGTCGCTCGGCACCAGTTCGATCGCGCTGGGCTCGAATACGACGGCCGGCGCCAATTCGGCGTTGGCGCTCGGCCTGAGCGCGAATGCGTCGGGGGTCAGCTCGATCGCGATGGGTGTGCAGTCGACCGCGACGCAGCAGTTCGCGACCGCGCTCGGTAATCTCGCGCTTGCGACCGGCGTGTCGGCGAGCGCACTGGGGCCCGGTGCGACGGCGTCTGCCACCAATGCGACCGCAGTCGGCATCAACAGCGTGGCGGCGGCGACGTCGACCGTGGCCATCGGCGACAGCAACTCGGTCGCGGCAACCGCCGGCGCGGGTTCGATCGCCGGCGGCAACCTGTCGAAGGTGCTGGGCGGCACGGGCGCCGTCGCGCTCGGCTTCGGCCAGACCGTCAGCGGCAACGGCGCGGTCGCGATCGGCGATCCGAGCAGCGCGATCGGCACCGGCGCGGTCACGCTCGGTTCGAACAACACCGCGAACGGCAACGGCGCGGTGGCGATCGGCAATTCGAACAATGCGCAGGGCACCGGCTCGCTCGCGTTCGGCAACACGTCGACTGCGGCGGCGGCCGGTGCGGTCGCATTCGGCGCGTCGGCCGTCGCGACGAATGCGAACGATGTCGCGCTCGGCTCCGGTTCGGTGACGGACGTGCCGCATCCGACCGCGACCGGAACGCTCGGTGGCATTACGTATAACTACAAGGGCACGAATCCGACCAGCGTCGTCAGCGTCGGCGCGCCGAACGCGGAACGCCAGATCACCAACGTCGCGGCCGGACGCGTCGATTCGTCGAGCACGGATGCGATCAACGGGTCGCAGCTCGCCGCGACGAACACGGCGCTCGATTCGCTGTCGACGTCGACCGCATCGAGCATCACGTCGTTGTCCACCGGCGTGTCGTCGCTGTCGACCGGGCTGAGCTCGACCAACAGCGCGGTGACGTCGCTGTCCACGTCGACGTCGACGGGCATCGGTTCGCTGTCCACCGGCTTGAGTTCGACGAACAGCACCGTGACATCGTTGTCGACGTCGACGTCGACCGGCATCAGTTCGCTGTCCACCGGCCTGAGTTCGACCAACAGCTCGGTGACGTCGCTGTCCACGTCGACGTCCACGGGCATCAGCTCGTTGTCGACCGGGCTGAGTTCGACCAACAGCGCGGTGACGTCGCTGTCGACTTCCACGTCGACGGGGCTGTCGACGGTCGGCAGCACGATCACGTCGTTGTCGACCTCGACATCGACCGGCATCAGTTCGCTGTCGACGGGCCTGAGCTCGACGGATAGCGCGGTCACGTCGCTGTCGACCTCGACGTCTACCGGCCTGTCGTCGGCCAACAGTGCGATCACGTCGCTGTCCACGTCGACGTCGACCGGCATCAGTTCGCTGTCCACCGGCCTGAGTTCGACCAACAGTTCGGTCACGTCGCTGTCGACGTCGACCTCGACCGTCGTCGGCTCGCTGTCCACCGGCTTGAGTTCGACGAACAGCACGGTGACGTCGTTGTCGACGTCCACGTCGACGGGCATCGGCTCGCTGTCCACCGGGCTGAGTTCGACGAACAGCACGGTGACATCGTTGTCGACGTCGACGTCCACGGGCATCAGCTCGTTGTCCACCGGCTTGAGTTCGACGAACAGCACGGTGACATCGTTGTCGACGTCCACGTCGACCGGCATCAGCTCGCTGTCCACTGGCCTGAGTTCGACGAACAGCACGGTGACGTCGCTGTCGACCTCCACCTCGACGGTGGTCGGTTCACTGTCCACCGGCCTGAGCACGACGAACAGCAACGTCACGTCGCTGTCTACCGCGACCTCGACGAGCATCGGTTCGCTGTCGACCGGGCTCAGTTCGACGACGAGCTCGATCGCGTCGCTGTCGACGTCGACGTCGACGACCGTCGGTTCGCTGTCCACCGGGCTGTCGAGCACGAACAGCAACCTGACGTCGCTGTCCACCGCGACGTCGACGGGCATCGGCTCGCTGTCCACCAGCCTCAGCTCGATCGCCAGCAACAACACGAACCTCGGCAACAGCACGGCCGGCGCGATCGGCGGCGGGGCCACCTACGATCCGACGACCGGCACGATTTCGGCTCCGTCGTACGTGACGTACAACAGCGACGGTTCGACGACGATCAACAACAACGCCGGCTCGGCGATCGACAACATCAACGCGCACGGCATCAAGTATTTCCACGCGAACTCGACCGCGCCGGACAGCCAGGCGGTCGGCGTCGACAGCGTCGCGATCGGCCCGAACGCAATCTCGAAGGTGGACGGCAGCATCGCGCTGGGTGCGGGGTCGGTATCCGACCGCGCGACGACGCCGTCGTCGGGCATCCTCCGCAACGGCACCGCATCGATCCCGTTCAACACGACGGACCAGACGCTGCTCGGCGCGGTATCGGTCGGCGACGCGACCAGCAAGACGTATCGTCAGATCACCAACGTCGCGGACGGCACCGGGCAGCAGGATGCGGTAACCGTGCGGCAGCTGGCCGGCGCGTTGCAGTCGTTCGCGGTCACGGGCCAGAAGTATTTCCACGCGAATTCGACGGCGGCCGACTCGCTCGCCGTCGGCGCGGAATCGGTCGCGGTGGGGCCGACGACGGTCGTCAACGGCGACAACGGCGTGGGCATCGGCAACGGCGCGATCGTCGACCAGACCGCCCCGGGCGGCGTCGCGATCGGGCAGGCGGCGAGTTCCGCGCAGGCCGACGCGATCGCGCTCGGCAGCGGCGCGACGGCACTGGGCGCGCAGTCGGTCGCGCAAGGCGCAAATGCGAAGGCGGTCAGCGTGGGCAGCGTCGCGCTGGGTTCCGGCGCGCTCGGCAACGCAACCGATGCGCTCGCGCTGGGCGCCGGTGCGTCCGCGACGTTCGCGAACAGCGTGGCATTGGGCGCAGGTTCGCTGACGACGGTCGGCGCGCTGACGAACTACGTTGCGTACGGGCTGAGCAGCCCGCAATCGTCGGCCGGCGAAGTGAACATCGGCAACCGGCAGATCACGGGCCTCGCGGCCGGCAAGAACGGCACGGACGCGGTGAACGTGTCGCAGCTCGATTCGGTCGCGAACCAGCTGACGACGCTGATCGACCAGCGCACGACGAACCTCGGCGGCCAGTACACGACGAACCCGACCGGCACGAACGTGCCGCCGGGTTCGACCGGCCCGAATTCGTCGGCGGGTGGTTCGGGGGCGGTGGCATCGGGCTCGAACAGCACGGCGGTCGGCAACAACGCGCTCGCGTCAGGCAATGGCTCCAGCGCGATCGGCGTGGGCGCGACGGCAGCCGGCAACAACTCGACCGCGATCGGCACGGGCAGCAACGATGGCGGACGCTCGAACGTCGTCGCGGTCGGTTCGGCGGAATCGGCGCGCCAGGTGGTCAACGTCGCGGCCGGTACGCAGGGCACGGATGCGGTGAACGTGAACCAGCTGAACGCGGTGTCGA
This sequence comes from Burkholderia sp. HI2714, assembly GCF_002223085.1. NCBI lineage: Bacteria > Pseudomonadati > Pseudomonadota > Betaproteobacteria > Burkholderiales > Burkholderiaceae > Burkholderia > Burkholderia sp. HI2714. The sequence goes on from NZ_NKFM01000062.1 coordinate 364,092, forward strand.
ACCAGTTCACGCAGTCGCTGAACACGGTCAATAACCAGCTCACGCAGATGCAGCAGCAGATCCAGCAGACCGATTCGATGGCACGCGAGGGGATCGCGGCCACCGCCGCGATGGCGTCGATCCCGCACATGGACCGCGACTCGAACTTCGCGATGGGGGTCGGTACGGCGACGTTCCAGGGGCAGAAGGCCATGGCGGTCGGCGTGCAGGCGCGTGTCACGGAAAACCTGAAGGCGACGCTCAACGGCGGCTTCGCCGGCAGCCAGCGCGTGGTCGGCGCGGGCATGCTGTATCAGTGGAAGTAATCGCGCGCCGCGGTTCGCGCCGGCACGCACTGCCGGGGCGGACCGCGTCGAACGCACACGCACGCGGAGGCGGCTGCGCCATTGCGCCGCCCGCGCTGCGCCCCTCGCATTTTCGGAGTAATCAAGTGAAAAACATTCATCTTGCACTGCTGGCGTCCGTCGTTTCCCTCGCGGCCTGTTCGAGCGCATCGGGGCCGACGTACAACGCATACGAACTTCAGCCCCGCGACGGCATCCGGACGTTCCGCGTCGACTGCCACGGCATCCTGTCGAGCGCCAATACCTGCATGAAGGTCGCCACGCGCATGTGCGGCAACGAGGCCGTGCGCACGGTTGATTCCACGACGCCGTACCGCGACGGCGCCGATCCGCACTCGATGGTGTTCCAGTGCGGTGCGGCACCCGCGCCGGTCGCCGCGGCGGCCGCGCCGGCGCCCGCCGCGGTCGAGAAGGTGAGCCTGACCGGCGATGCGTACTTCGCGACCGACTCCGCCGTGCTGACATCCGCTGCCACCGCCGCGCTCGACACGCTGCTGAACCAGCAGGGCGACAAGCATTTCGCGCGCGTGGCAGTGGACGGTTATACCGACTCGACCGGCTCGGATGCACACAACCAGGCACTGTCGAAGCGCCGCGCCGATGCCGTCGCGGGGTATCTGCGCGAACACGGGCTGAAGGCGGATTCGTTCGCGGCGTCGGGGCATGGAGAAACCAACCCGGCCGCGTCGAACGAGACCGCCGAAGGGCGGGCGCGTAATCGCCGCGTGGAAATCTCGCTGCAGAAGTAAGACGTAGCCACCGGCTTGCCGCAGGCGTGGCCGTCGCAACCGGACGGCTCGCTTGCGACAGCGGTGCCGTCCGGGGACGCTGGCGGTCGGGTCCGGCAACGCGTCACGACGCGCGTGTGCGATGCCGCCGTCGTGTGGACGACGGATCCGGCGCGACGGCATGCTGGCCGGTTGGCGGCGCCGATTTCGTGGGTTCATCGGCGCCCGCCAACGTGTTGCTGCATAGGGCGCAAGCGATGCCCGGTGCCGCTGCGTGAAAAGGGAAGTGAGAGACGGCGGCCGCGGTGCGGGGCGGCAATGGTCACGTGGCTGAAACGGGTTGACTGCAGCGCGGGCCGACAAGCACGAAGGCGCGGAAAGCGACCCGTTGCGGTAGCGATTGGTTTTGTTCATGTCCCGATGCAAAACTAGTCTCGCATCTTCGCTTCCGCCCATTTCCACTCCCGCGCAGCCTTTACAAACGCCGCAAGATAATCGACGTCGTCATCGGTCTTGCGCGTGCCGAGAAAAATCTGCTTCGCAATCCCCTTCTTTCCAAGTTGCACGGGCGTAAGCGGCATCCAGCCGGCGTATTCTTCCGCGAGCCAGCGAGGCAACGCCGCCACGCCACGGCCGCTCGCCACCATCTGCAGCATGATGTCGGTCGTCTCGATCACCTTGTGGCGCTTCGGCACCCTGTTCGCGGGCGTGAGGAACTGCGTGTAGATATCGAGCCGGTCCGTTTCGACGGGATACGTGATCAGTACCTCGTGCGTCAGCTGTTCGGGCGTGACATACGCTTCTCCGGCCAGCGGGTGATCATCGGCAACCACCAGCACCTGCTCGTAATCGAACACCGGCTCGAAATGCAGTTCGGGCTTCTTGAGCGGGTCGGGCGTGACGAGCACGTCGATTTCATAGCCGATCAACGCACCGATGCCGCCGAACTGGAAGCGCTGCTTCACGTCCACATCGACATCCGGCCAGTGCGCGAGATACGGCGACACCACCTTCAGCAGCCATTGATAGCACGGCGCGCATTCCATGCCGATCCGCAACGTGCCGCGCTCGCCCTGCGCGTACTGCCTCATGCGCTCCTCGGCGAGTTCGAATTGCGGCAGCAACCGGTTCGCGAGGCTCAGCAGGTACTGTCCGGCCTGCGTGAGCCGCATGCTACGCCCTTCGCGCGTCCACACGGGCGTGCCGAGCTGCTGCTCCAGCTTCTTCACCGCATGGCTGAGCGCCGACTGCGTGAGATTGAGCGTATCGGCGGCGGCCGTGAGCGAGCCCTGCCGCTCCACTTCCCGCACAACCATCAGATGATTGCGATCCAGCATCGATCACTCCATGAGCGAATTTAATGTTTGCATGAAATAAATCCATTTTTATTCATGCAAACGAAACTATATCATCGCTGCCAGTTACTTTTCTTCCGATGTGAACCAGACGCACCGCACCGTGAGCATCGCTCATGGTTGGTTGAAATCGATTCATATCCAGTCGGCCATGGCCCAACGTCACATTCGTCCGAATGTCGATGCCAATGAGACTACTGAGCAAAGCGTCGGAACAGAAAAGCGAGCCGCATCGAAAGGCATGGAGCAGATGCGGTTTTCATTCCGGGAATCGGAGCGCAAGATCATGACGATTAAAGATTTTACATTTGCAATTAAAAGTGTCCGTTTCGATGAAGACTATCAGCCTTCTGAAAATACGCGCATCACGACCAATTTTGCCAACCTCGCCAGAGGAAAGAGTCGTCAGGAGAATTTGCGCAATACCTTCAGGATGATCGACAATCGCTTCAATGCGTTGGTGCATTGGGACAACCCTGAAGGCGATCGTTATGCCGTCCAGCTTGAAATCATTTCAGTCGAAATGAATATCGGTGGTGAAAGGAGTAGCGCGGCGCTGCCCTTGATCGAAATATTGAAAACGAATATTATCGATCGAAAAAACGACAAACGCATTGAAGGCATCGCGGGAAATAATTTTTCCTCTTATGTGCGAGATTACGATTTCAGTGTGGTATTGCTGGAGCACAACAAGGACCGGCACGGCTTCAGCACGCCGGAGAATTTTGGGGACCTGCACGGGAATCTGTTCAAGTGCTTCGTGAAGTCGAGCGCCTACACGGATAATTTCACGAAACCGCCCGTTATATGCCTGAGCGTTTCGAGCAGCAGGACCTATCATCAGACCGCAAATCGGCACCCTGTGTTGGGTATCGAATACCGGCAGGACGCGTATTCCTTGACTGACGAGTATTTCGAAAAAATGGGGATGAAGGTGCGCTATTTCATGCCGCCGAATAGCGTCGCGCCGCTGGCTTTTTATTTTACCGGTGATTTGCTGAATGATTACACCAGTCTGGAGCTCATCAGCACCATCAGCACGATGGATACTTTTCAGAAAATTTACCGCCCCGAAATTTACAGTGCGAATTCTCCGGCAGGAAAGTCCTACCGACCGAGTTTGAAGCATCAGGATTTTTCGTCGACTCGCATTGTTTACGATCGGGAAGAGCGTAGCCGGCTGGCTATCGAACAGGGCAGGTTTGTTGAAGAGCAATTTATCAAGCCATACCAGGCCATTCTTGAGCAGTGGTCTGCGGACTACGCTCTTTGACCAACAAAAACGCAAGGTCGTCTACCGTGAAAAAATTTCTACCCACTTCAACCGCCGGCAGTTTGCCTAAACCTTCGTGGCTCGCACAACCCGAGACACTTTGGTCACCGTGGAAATTGCAAGACGAGGGGCTGGTCGAGGGCAAACAGGATGCGTTGCGCCTGTCGTTGCAAGAGCAACAACATGCGGGCATCGATATCGTCAGTGACGGCGAGCAAACGCGCCAGCATTTCGTGACCACGTTCATCGAGCACCTCAGCGGCGTCGATTTCGAGAACCGCAAGACCGTTCGAATTCGCGATCGCTATGATGCCAGCGTGCCGACGGTCGTTGATGCGGTGGCCAGGCAGAAACCGGTTTTCGTTGAAGATGCCAAGTTCCTGCGCCAGCAAACCAGGCAGCCCATCAAATGGGCGTTGCCGGGGCCGATGACGATGATCGATACGCTGTACGACGATCATTACAAGCGTCGCGAAAAACTGGCCTGGGAGTTCGCAAAGATCCTGAACGAGGAAGCCAGGGAACTGGAGGCAGCCGGCGTCGATATCATTCAATTCGATGAGCCCGCATTCAATGTTTTCTTCGACGAGGTGAATGATTGGGGCGTCGCGACCCTGGAACGAGCGATCGAAGGTCTCAAGTGTGAAACCGCCGTGCATATTTGCTATGGCTATGGCATCAAGGCCAATACGGACTGGAAGAAGACGCTGGGGTCGGAGTGGCGGCAATACGAGGAAGCCTTTCCCAAGCTGCAAAAATCCAGTATCGACATGGTCTCGCTGGAATGTCACAACTCGCGCGTTCCGATGGATCTGATCGAACTCATTCGGGGCAAGAAGGTGATGGTGGGGGCCATCGATGTGGCGACCGATACCATTGAAACCCCCGAGGAAGTCGCCGGTACGTTGCGAAAAGCACTTCAGTTCGTGGATGCCGACAAGCTCTATCCCTGCACCAACTGCGGCATGGCTCCGTTGTCGCGTGCAGTCGCGAGAGGCAAGCTGAGTGCCTTGAGCGCGGGTGCGGAAATCGTCCGCAAGGAACTCTCGAACTAGGTCCGAACTGACGTCGGACGTATTGATCGGGAAATTGAAGGCCGTGTGGATTTCAGGGAGTGCATTGAACGGCTCCCTGAATCTGTCGGAATACACCGCCTTGACCTTTCCGAACCGCACCCAGTATTCGGTATCTACCATGTCACTTTCCAGCACGGCCATCGAGCCTTCGAGCTTTCGCGAAGCGCTCGGCCATTACGCATCCGGTATCACGGTGATTGCATCACACGTCGATGGCGAGCCGGTCGGCTTCACGTGCCAGTCTTTCTACAGCGTGTCGATGAGCCCGCCGCTGGTGTCGTTCAGCGTCATGTCCAGTTCGGCTAGCTATCCAAAAATTCGCCGGGCAGGTCGGTTCGTCGTCAATATCCTGTCGGACGAACAAGTCGGGATTTCAAACCAATTCGCCCGGCGAGGCACGGACAAATGGCACGACGTCGAATGGCAGGAATCGCCGCTGGGGAATCCGATCATTGCCGGCAGCCTTCACTGGCTCGATTGCGAAATTTACGCCGAACACGCCGCGGGCGATCACCTGATCGTGATCGGTGAAGTGAAAGCGCTGGATCTGCAGGAAGCTGCTGCTACGCGGCCGTTGCTGTATTTCAAAGGGCAATATCGCAACATCGCCGCGCATGGCGCGGGTTGAATGCTTTGCTGCGCTCAGCGCCCGCGCACGTGTTCTTCCATGCCGCCAGCGTGCTCCTGGCCTGAATGGTTCGAACCGGACGATACGACGCAGGGCGTTGAATCACACCCCCGGAGAATGACAGGTGGCCTGCCGGCCTTCACGATGCCGAAAGTGATCGGTGGCCGAAAGCACGCCCTGAACGGTCATTCAATGTGTTTCTTGACCGACTGTTGGTAGCCGCACGGCGACGTTACCGCGTTGCAACGTACGGCAAAAACAGGGAAGCCCGGTGATCCGACGATATTTGCAGGCAGTAACCGCCCGACGAGGCAATGGACTACCGCTCATCACTCGGCCACCGCCGGCGATCTGCTCAAGGTGAACTTCGGTCAGGGTTTCGCATTCCCTTGCCTGGCGCCTGCGGCCGCAGCAAGGCGACTTTGCGCAGCGACGAGTTGGTCATCCGTGGTCGCCACCAGCCACAGACGTGCCTGCTCCTCGATCTGGCGGTTGTGATCCTTCAACGGGCCCATCGCGGCAGCGGCCTTCCAGACGACCGGGGCGATGCGGCTTTTCCTGCCTGACGGCGCGCCTACCAGCAGGCAGTAAGGTCCCAGCGGGAGCGATACAAACGGAAGTGCCGGACTGGCACGCACGCGCCAGTCGATGAAGGGCGTGTCGCCGATAAGCAGCGGCATGGGCAAGCCGTGGAGCACACTGAAATCGTACAACGCCAGTTGCTCCCGCATGCCGGCGTAAATACGCCGGATGTCGTCGACAACCGCCGCGCGGATCTCGTCATCGAACATGGGTTCCTGCGCGTATCGGGCAAACGCCTTTCGAGCCTCCCATTGATATGCGCTGAACAGGCCAATCTCCACGCAGTCCTGCACTGCGCGCTGGACATCCGCTGCAGAACCGGCTTCCTCCGGCGTACCCAACTGCGCGGCCCGCAAAAACCGGGAAAGTCCAGCCTCGTGGAGCGCAGGCCCCTCCGCGGATGCATCGTCTTCAGCGCCCTTGCCAAGGGGCACATAGATATATTTCTCGGCCGCGAAATGCGACTTCTTGCCCTCGTCAAACCTGATTTCGCCATCAACGCAGTCCAGATAGCGAGTCCCGATTCGACCATGCTCCCAAACCCAGTTTTTCAGGAGCGGACGGAGTGGATGCAGTCTGTCGTGATCGGTCATGGAAGCCTCCTCTGGTTGCCCAGTATAGTTCCGAACGTCTGCTGTCAGGTTCGGCGAACAGGCACTTTCGACCCTCAACAGCCGCTTGGCCCGGGATCAAGTCAACGGCAGCTTCCGAGGTCCAACGGCCCGTCACGAGCCGACTGCGCCACCCTCCATCATCGTGCGACGGGGGGATTCGCCCCGGGCGGGCGCCCGATATCGAATCGACTCTCGGGTGCGACCAGCGCATAGGCCGATGGGCCGCCTGCCCGAAGAATGATGCCTGCGCCGAAGGTGTCGAAGGTGCCGTCTTTAAGCAAGTCCTGGCGAATGTGAACAGCCACGACCTCTCCCAGCACGAGCCATGTTGTGACAGGCGTGCCTTTGTGATCGCGAAGCTGGATCACATCGGTGAGCTTGCATTCGAAGTTGACACCGCTCTCCGCCACGCGTGGAACGGCGACTTGCCGGGACGGAGCGGGGGTCAGCCCGGCCACTTCAAACTCGTCGACTTCGTAAGGCACCATTGCGCACGTTGCATTCATCTTTTCGGCGAGATCGCGTGTGGTGAGGTTCCACACAAACTCCCCCGTTTCTTGCACGTTGCGTAGGCTGTCCTTCGCGTCGATGCTCGAGAAGCCGATGATCGGCGGATGGTAGTTGAAGGCGTTGAAAAAGCTGTATGGCGCGAGATTCAGCATGCCGTTGCCGCCGCGCGTGGAAATCCATCCGACGGGCCTTGGACCGACAATCGAATTAAATGGATCGTGCGGCAATCCATGGCCTTGTGACGGTTCGTAGTAGTGGTAGCGTGCATCAGTCATGGTTTTGATCGGAGAGATGAGTAGTGGCAAGTCAGGTGGCCGGAGCTGCGCGTCAGTCTACGCCTGCCGCCCGGGTCGTCAGCACGATCTTGCCGATATGCGTGCCCGAGTCCATCAGCGCATGCGCGCCGCGCGCATCGTCGAGATCGAAGGTCCGATAGATCAGGGGCTTCACCGCGCCGCGCCGGATGTGCGGCCACACCGATCGCTTGAGATCCTCGATCAGCGCCGCCTTTTCCTCGTGCGTGCGCGAGCGCAGCGTCGAGCCGATGTGCATGAGGCGCTTCGCCAGCATCGGGAACAGGTCGAGTGCTGGCGCGGGCCCCTTGATCACGCCGATCTGCACGATGCGGCCGTTCATCGCGGCCGCCGCGTAATTCCGCGCGACGTAATCACCGGCGACGATATCGACGACCACGTCGACGCCGCGCCCATCCGTCGCGCGCATGACTTCCTCGACGAAATCCTCGTTGCGGTAGTCAACCGCGACATCGGCACCGAGCGCGATGCTTGCGGTGCGGTGCGCGTCGGAGCCGACCGTCGTGATGATCTTCGAGGCGCCGAATGCCTTCGCGAGCATCGTCGCCGTGGTGCCGATCCCCGAGGCGCCGCCATGGATCAGCACGCTTTCGCCGGCCTTGAACTTGCCGCGCTGGAACAGGTTCAGCCATACCGTCAGAAAGGTTTCGGGGATCGCGGCCGCCTCGACCATCGTGAGACCATCGGGAACCGCGAGCGTGTTGCTCTCGTGCGCGACGGCGTACTCCGCATAGCCGCCCCCCGGGACCAGCGCGCAGACGAGATCGCCGACCGCGAACCGGGTCACATCGCGCCCGACGGACACGATTTCGCCCGCGACTTCGAGCCCGGGAATGTCCGACGCGCCCGGTGGCGGATCGTACAACCCTTTGCGCTGCAGCACGTCAGGACCGTTCACGCCGGCCGCATGAATGCGGATCAGCACTTCGTCGTCGGCCGGCGCGGGAACAGGACGCTGCACGGGTGCCAGCACATCCGGGCCGCCCGGCCGCGTAATGTCGATCGCGGTCATCGCCGCGGGAATGCCTTTCGTTTCGTGTGACACAACTTCATCCTTTTTAAAATGCCGGATGCGCCGCGGATTCGAGCGACCCGCCGAATCGCCGCATCGGTTGAAAAAAGTGTAGTCGCGCAGCCTGCGCTTGACGTGCAGCGAATTGCTGGACGTATGATGCAAATTTGCATCACGCCGGGGGCGACATGAACTGGGACGACGCGCGCATCTTCGTCGCGCTCCATCGGGAAAGGATCTTGCGGGGCGCCGCCCGCGCGCTCGACATCGATCAGGCCACCGTGGGCCGCAGGCTTGCGGCGCTCGAGCACGCGCTCGGCGCGACGCTGTTCCTGCGTACGTCGAACGGCTATGAGCTCACGCCGGTCGGCAGGATCGCGATCCGTGCAGCCGAGGCGATGGAGCAGTCCGCACACGATCTCGTGCGCCACACGCAAGGCGTGGACAAGCGTCTCGCCGGCGAGGTGAAGCTATCGACGACGGATGCACTGGCCCACGAGTTCGTGATGCCGGCCCTCGAGCGCCTGCATGCGAAGCATCCGGACGTATCGGTGATGCTCGACACGACGAGCCTGCTCCTCAATCTCGCGAAGCGCGAAGCCGACATCGCGATCCGGACCGTCAAGCCCCGAAATCCAGACCTGCTCGCCCGCCGCCTGGCGCGCTGGGAAGTGGGGCTGTTCGCGTCGCCCGACTATGTGCGCCGCCATGGCGAACCGGTGCCGGGCGAGCGGTTCGCCGGGCATGATCTCGTTGTCTACCAGCCGTATTTCGCCAAGGCGCGGGTGCCGGCGTTCGTCGGGGAACCGCTGACGGACGGCCGCATCGTCGCACGGCTGAACACGAACCTGACGTTGCGCGCGGCACTCAAGGCAGGGCTCGGCATCAGCGAGATACCCGTGCCGATGGGCGAACGAGACGGCCTTGTGCGGATCTGGCCGGACCGTACCAACGACGCGTCGTATGAGGTTTGGCTCGTCACGCATCAGGATCTGCGGCATACGGCGCGCATCCGCGTGACGATCGAAGAGATCGTCGTTGCGTTCGGCGGATAGCAGCGAATACCGTGCTCGTGGCAGTGGAGGTTGTCACTTCTTCCCCCTGAACGACCGGATAAGCGGCGATCAAGGCCTACGCCCCAATTGAGATTATCGGCACAAGACAGTCCGGTATGCGGGCGGAGCGGACGCACACATGTCCGTCCCAGTGCAAGGCGGGATGTCCGTAGTGGGCCGAAAGCCGCCCGATGCGAGGGGCGGCGCCCCATGCTTGGCCGCACGCGCAGCCCGTCGAGCCCACACGTTTGATCCGCCGCAAGCGCATCGTAATCGCTGCTCACGTGCTCGCAATGGCGAGTACACTGAAAATGCCCTAGAAACAGGAGAAAGCGATGATCGACGCTGGCCCCCAAAGCACCTTCCGAGGGCTGCCGCTGACCGTGGAGCAGGACGCGGAAGTGAGGCACTACATCAAGGATCGGATCCGGCGTGGGCTGCCATGGGACACGTCGGAGCTGGCCGCGATGCTCAAGGACATGCTGCATCCCCCGGGCGACGGTGACAGTGATGGCGATCGCGATGGCGACGATGATTTTGCCTCCCCGGCAGACGAAGCCAGAGCGGCCGCCGAGCGCGCGACGGCCTCGGTCGACGAAGCGATGGACCCGATCGAGGCGAATGAGGAGTGGCATGCGGCCATGGAGTCGGAGGGCATGAAAGGGCCCAGACGATAAAAGCGGAGCAACGACGCTCCGAGTCCTCGCCGCACCATATACGGGGAATGAGCGCCGGATGCCACGCGTTTCAGGAAAGGCGCGTTGCGTCGGACCGTACACGGCGGGGCTACCGACGCGCGCGGCGATTTCCTCGTGAGAATTCCGGCACGCAATCCATCCGTTCCCGGGAAATTCCGGGCAAAGCCCATCGCGCCACCCATGTCGCATGGCGCCGGCGGAACTGCGAGCCGCATCCCGTCGCCGGGCGCCCGACAGGGGGCGCCCTGTCAGTGCCTGATCACGCAGACGGCCACGATTTCGTATCCGGGGTCGGCATGCACGTGCGCCGCCTTTTCCGCTTCCTCATACGAACCAAACGACGTGGCATCCTCGACTGCCGGTGCCATGCCGATATCGCCATCCTCGGCGGTGCAGAGGAACTGCTCGCCGGTCTTCACGACGTAGACGGACAACATGATTCCCTCCATCGTGTGCAGGGGGGAATTCCAGTCTAGCAGGCGAGAAAAGGGGCGCAGGCAGTTCGCTGAGTCCTTTTCGCGAGGTCTGCGACAGGACCGAAAAGCCGTGCACAATACCCGCATGCAAAATCCAGACCTCGAACACCTCGTCACCGTCACCATGCCCTTCGGGAAATACAAAGGCCGGCTGATTGCCGACCTGCCCGGGCCTTACCTCAATTGGCTGGCGCGCGAAGGGTTTCCGCGCGGCGAAATCGGCCGGCAGCTCGCGCTGATGCACGAGATCGACCACAACGGCCTGCGGGACTTGCTGGCGCCGTTGCGCAAACGCGGATAGCGCCCATCGGGGGCGAATGTCCCGGGCCCCCGCATCGATCGATCGTGATCGACAATCACTACCGTGCTTCAACCCCACCTGCCACGCGCGCCGAATGCCCGCATGCGGCCCCGTCCGTGGCGCGCATGCACCTAGCGCGTCGCCGATGCTGACATAGAATAGAAAACATTGTGGACGCGTTGATGGCAAGAAAAGGGGTGCCAACATGAGACGCCTTTATTTCCTCGTACCTGATACCCAGATGGCGAAGGCCATCGTCGATGATCTATTGCGCGCACGCATCGTCTGGCGCCATATCCACGTGCTCGCCGACCACAGCGTCACACTCGATCAGTTGCCCGAAGCATCGTTGCTGCAAAGCAGCGATGTCGTGCATGCACTCGAGCGCGGCGTCGCGCTCGGCGGCGCGGCCGGTGCGCTGATCGGCCTCGTCGCGCTCGTATTTCCTCCGGCGGAGCTCGTGATCGCCGGCGGTGCCGTCGTCGGATTGACGTTGGCTGGTGCGGGTTTCGGGGCGTGGACCGCCGCGATGATCGGCATCTCGGAGCCGAACGCGCGACTCCAGCGATTTCGCGAGGCGATCCAGGCAGGCCAGATCCTGATCATGGCCGACGTGCCGGCATTGCGAGAGCAGGAAATCGAAGAGATGGTCGCTCAGCATTTTCCGAAGGCGGACCTGGAAGGCGCCGAACCTACGTCACCGATCTTCCCCTGACGCGCGACAGCAAGCCGGCCGGCCCGACACCCGGTTGCATCGTCGCGTTTCGTCGAGCGTGCGGCCGCGACCGCGGGCCACGCGTGGAGCGGGTCGTGCACACGTTGCGCAGGCAACCCTGTCCGCCATGCCGAATCGCGCAGGCGACGCAGGCCCGACGCGCGTGACGCCTTTGGAACCGAAGCGCCGACGTCGAAGCGTCAACAAGGAGGTCTTATGGAACTGCACATTCAATCGCACCATTGGGAGCGTCGTACGCCCGACTGGGTCGCCGCTGCCGTGGCCGGTCTCGCGGGCGGCGCGCTGGTGATCGCGCTGGAATTCATCTGGTCGACCCTGGTGCTCGGCTCGAGCCCGTGGCAACCGACCCACAAGATCGCGGCGATGGTGATGGGCCGCAGCGCGCTCGGCCAGATGACGCAATTCAACCTCGAAATCGTGGCGATGGCGCTGCTGTTGCACTACGTGCTCGGCGCGATCATGGGGATGATGCTCGCCGCGATCATGGCGCCTTTCCGCCTCGATTCGAGCGTGGGCATGGAAGCCGCGATCGGGCTGGCGTTCGGGATCGTCGCGTATGGGTGGAACTTCTACGTGATGACGGCCGTGTTCCCGTGGTTCGTCTCCGAGCGGGGTTCCGGGCCCTTGCTGGCCAACCTGTTGTTCGGCGTGGTTGCGGCCATCACCTACGGCAGGCTGGAGCGATTGCGCAAGCAGAACGCGGACGACTGACACATCGCGTTTCCCGCCGCGCCGAGCTTGAACACGCGGCGCCCGCGGGCGATATGGAACCGGGCGTCGGCGGCGCCGGTGAGTGACATGCAGCGAGGCGGCCTATGGTCCTTGCGATTGCCCTGGTCCTGATCATCGTGCTGGCGGTGGGGTTTCACTTTGCCAGCCCGTGGTGGATCACGCCGATCGCGTCGAACTGGGTGCGCATGGACGACATGCTGACGATCACGCTCGTCATCACCGGCGCATTCTTCATCGCCATCAATCTGTTCATCGTGGTCGCCCTGGTGCGCTATCGCCACCGCAGCGGGCACCGTGCGGCCTATGAACCGCACAACCGGAAACTGGAATGGTGGCTGATCGGCCTGACCATCGTCGGCGTGGCGGCGTTGCTCGCGCCGGGCCTGTTCGTCTACGCGGACTACATCCGGCCGCCGCGCAACGTGCTGCAGATGGAGGTGCTCGGTCAGCAATGGCAATGGCGCTTCCGCTTCGCCGGGCCCGGCGGCAAGCTGGGCACGACCGATGTGCGCTACATCAGCAACGACAACCCGTTCGGCCTGAACCCCGCCGACCCGAACGGCCGTGACAACTACCTGATCGAAAGTCCCGAGGTGCACCTGCCGCTCAACCGGCCGGTCCAGGTCCTGACACGGTCGCGCGACGTGCTGCACGACTTCTACGTTCCGCCGTTCCGGGCGCGGATGAACATCGTGCCGGGCATGGTGACCACCTTCTGGTTCACGCCGACCAGGGCAGGGCGCTACGACATCCTGTGCGCGCAGCTCTGCGGGATCGGGCACGCCGGCATGCGCGGCGTGGTGGTGGTGGAAGACGAAGCCGCGTTCTCGCGCTGGCTGGCGCAGCAGACCACGTTCGCGCAGCAGCAGATGGCCCACGTGCAGGCCGCGCCGGCCGCTGCGGGCGGCAGCGCGCAGGCGCTGGCCAACCTGGGCAAGACGCTCGCGGCGGCCAAGGGCTGCGTCGCCTGCCATACCGTGGACGGCAGCCCGCTCGTGGGCCCGACCTGGAAGGGCCTGTACGGCAAGACCGAAACGATGGCCGACGGCAGCACCGCGAAGGTGGACGAAGCCTATCTGCGCGCGTTCATCCGCAATCCGACGGCCCGTGTCGTGAAGGGCTTCTCGCCGATCATGCCGCACTTCGACCTGAGCGAGCAGGAGCTGACCGCGCTGGTGGCCTATATCAAGGCGCAAGGCGGGACGCCCGCCGGCACCGCGGCCCAGCCCTAGCGGAACGGACGAATCAGACGGAGCACACGCCATGACCTACGCGCACACCGACCACGTCCCGCACAGCTTCTGGACCCGCTACGTGTGGAGCCAGGACCACAAGGTCATCGCCGTGCAGTACGCGCTGACGGCCATCGCGATCGGCCTGGTCGGCCTCGTATTGTCGGACCTGATGCGGCTGCAGCTCGGCTTTCCGGGCAAGTTTTCGTTCATCGACGCGAACCACTACTACCAGTTCGTCACCATGCACGGGATGATCATGGTGATCTACCTGCTGACGGCGCTGTTCCTGGGCGGCTTCGGCAACTACCTGATCCCGCTGATGCTCGGCGCGCGCGACATGGTGTTCCCGTTTCTCAACATGCTGAGCTACTGGGTCTACCTGCTGGCCGTGCTGGTGCTGGTGGCGAGCTTCTTCGTGCCGGGCGGGCCGACCGGCGCGGGCTGGACGCTGTATCCGCCGCAGGCGATCCTGCCGGGCACGCCGGGCGTGGAATGGGGCATCGTGCTGATGCTCGTGTCGCTGGCGATCTTCATCGTCGCGGCCACGATGGGCGGCCTGAACTACGTGACCACCACGCTGCAGGCACGCACGCGCGGCATGACGCTGATGCGCATGCCGCTCACGGTGTGGGGCATCTTCATCGCGACCATCATGGCGCTGCTGGCGTTTCCGGCGCTGTTCGTGTCGGCGGTGATGATGCTGTTCGACCGGACGCTCGGCACCAGTTTCTTCATCCCGGCCGTGGTGTCGATGGGGCAGACGCTCAAGCATGCCGGCGGCAGCCCGCTGCTGTTCCAGCACCTGTTCTGGTTCTTCGGGCATCCGGAGGTCTACATCGTCGCGCTGCCGGCCTTCGGCATCGCGTCGGACCTGATCAGCACGCACGCGCGCAAGAGCATCTTCGGCTACCGGATGATGGTGTGGGCCATCGTGATCATCGGCGCGCTGAGCTTCGTGGTGTGGGCGCACCACATGTTCATCGCCGGCATGAATCCGTACTTCGGTTTCTTCTTCGCCACCACGACGCTCATCATCGCCGTCCCGACCGCCCTCAAGGTCTACAACTGGGTGCTGACACTGTGGCGCGGCGATATCCACCTGACCGTGCCGATGCTGTTCGCGATCGGCTTCGTCAGCACCTTCGTGCTGGGCGGGCTGACCGGGCTCTACCTCGGCAACGTGAGCGTGGATATCCCGCTGTCGAACACGTACTTCGTCGTCGCGCACTTTCATATGGTGATGGCCGTGTCGCCGATCCTGGTGGTGTTCGGCGGCCTCTATCACTGGTATCCGAAGGTGACGGGCCGCATGCTCGACGACACGCTCGGGCGCGCGCACTTCTGGATCACCTTCGTCGGCACCTACGCGATCTACTTCCCGATGCACTATCTCGGCGTCCTGGGCATGCCGCGGCGGTATTACGCGTATCAGGGCTACAGCTTCATTCCGCATTCGGCGCAGACGCTCAACACGTTCATCACGATCGTCGCGCTGATCGTCGCGGCGGCACAGCTGCTGTTCCTGTTCAACCTCGCGTGGAGCCTCCGCCACGGCCGGCTTGCGGGCGGCAACCCGTGGCGGGCCACCACGCTCGAATGGCAGACGCCGCAAACGCCGCCCGTGCACGGCAACTGGGGGCCGACGCTTCCCGTCGTTTACCGCTGGGCATACGAATACAGTCCGCCGGGGCAGGAGGAAGACTTCGTGCCGCAAAACCAGCCGCCCGCGACGGTGCCCGAACCCGCGGCGGCACACCCGACGCTCCACCCCGGCGAGACACACAAATGACCACGCTGCCGCGCCCCTTCGTTCCCGATGCGCCACCCGGTTTGCCGAATGCGGGCCGCACCGGCCTGGTCGTGTTCATGGCGGTCGCGACGACGTTGTTTTCGCTGCTGCTGCTCGCCTATGCGATGCGCATGCGCGAACCCGACTGGCAACCGATCCCGCATCCGGCGTTGCTATGGTGGAACACCGGCGCGCTGGCGCTGGCCAGCGTCGCGATGCAGCGAGCCCGGCGGATAGGCCCGTACCGCACGGTGTGGCTGGTATCCGGCGGCGTACTGGCGGCCGTGTTCGTGATCGGGCAACTGGTTGCGTGGCACATGCTGTCGGCGGCCGGGCAGACCGTCACCGTCAATCCGTCCAACAGCTTCCTCTACCTGCTGACCGGCCTGCACGGATTGCATGTGCTGGGTGGGTTGGTGGCGTGGGGCGTGACGATCGCGCCGCTCCGGCACGCGGACCCGTTCCGGACCCAACGGTCCATCGCGCTGTGCGCGCTGTACTGGCATTTCCTGCTCGCAGTCTGGCTCGTGCTGCTGGCGGCGATGTGGTGGTTGACCCCCGGAATCGTCGCGGCCGTCTGCGGGCCGCTATACGGAGCCGCGCCATGACAGCGCCCACCGTCCACACCGAATCCGCTGCCGAATCGTCCGCGGTGCCGACCGCCGAAACGCGGCCCGACGGCTGGCGCGGCATCGTCACGGACTGGTCGTCCGACCGCGAAGCCTTCAGGGTGCCGTGGGGCAAGGCGATGATGTGGATCTTCCTGCTGTCGGACACCTTCGTCTTCAGCAGCTTCCTGATCGGCTACATGTCGGTGCGCATGTCGACCACGGCGCCGTGGCCCGACACGTCGAAGGTGTTCGGGCTCACGGTGGGCGGCCTGGATGTGCCGTTGCTGCTGATTGCCATCATGACGTTCATCCTGATCACCAGCAGCGGCACCATGGCGATGGCGGTTAACTTCGGCTACCGGCGCAACGCCAGGCGCGCCGGCGCGCTGCTGCTCGCGACGGCGCTGCTGGGCGCGAGCTTCGTGTCGATGCAGGCTCTTGAATGGACCAAGCTGATCGTCCACGAAGGTATCCGGCCCTGGGGCAACCCGCTCGGTGCGGCGCAGTTCGGCGCGTGCTTCTTCACGATCACCGGGTTCCACGGCTTTCACGTGACCTGCGGCGTGATCTACCTGCTGCTGATCGCGCGCAAGATCCTGCAGCCGGGATTCACCGAACACGGCAACTTCCAGATCGTCGAGATCGCCGGGCTGTACTGGCACTTCGTCGACCTGGTGTGGGTGTTCATCTTCGCGCTGTTCTATTTGTGGTGAGGCAGCCATGGAGCACACCGATCCCGCCGATCGACCCGACGCCGCGCACGGCCAGCAGCATCCGATCGGCCTCTACCTGAAGATCTGGGGCCTGCTGTTCGTGCTGAGCACGTTGTCGTACCTGGTCGACTACTTCAACGTGCAGGGCCTGATGCGCTGGGTGCTGATCGTCGTGCTGATGATCGCTAAGGCCGGGCTCATCGTGTCGATCTTCATGCACATGATGTGGGAGCGGCTGGCGCTCGTGTACGCGATCCTGATCCCGCCGCTGTGCCTGCTCGTGCTCATGGTGCTGATGGCGGCGGAAGCGCATCACACGTTCGGGATGCGGGCGTTGTTCTTTCGCTGATTGCGTCGTCGATCATGCGTCGGCGTGATGGGCGCGATGCCCGCGCGATCGACCGACGCCGATTCGGAGCAGACAGTGTTCCGTCGTCGGGGAACGGCGCGTCCCGGAGATCCGTTCATGCAAACCTGAAGGGAGGATTCCATGAAATTTTCACGTCGACGTTTCATTGCAGTCACCACCGTGCTCGCCTCCTCGCTCGCCGTTGGACGCCGCGCGACGGCGGCGGATGCCGGGGCCGGGGTCGTGCAGGAAACCGATGCCAATGCCCAGGCGCTCGGCTACAAGGCGGATGCCGGCCGGGTCGATCACGCGAAATACCCGAAGTTCCACGCGGGCGACACCTGTGCGAATTGCCAGTTCTTCCAGGGCAAGGCCGGCGCCGCGACGGGGGCGTGCGCCGTTTTCGGCGGCAAGCAGGTCAGTGCGAAAGGCTGGTGCAACAGTTATACGAAGAAGGCGTAGCGAAGGAGGAATGGTCGGGCGAGCCGCGGTCTTGCTCATTCAGCGCCTCGCCACTTCCCGCTTGAATTTCTCGTCGTACTTCACCCATGAAAAACACCCCAAAGGTTGGATTCGCATCCAACTTTTGGGGTGCAGTTCAACGTGTCGCCCATTCGCACGTCGGTCGTCCAGGACACCAGTGAAAATTCACTTCTCAGTCGTGGTTCGCATTGCCAGAAGTCGGAGCCTTTCGAGCGGGTGCTGATTGGAGACGACAACAGCGAGACCGGCAGGGGCCGCATCGAGGCCTACACCTATTCTGATAATCCGCTTAACCAGTTGTCGTGGCAGATCCGGTTCCGCATGACGACCGTGTCCGGTAATGGCGGTGGGTTGCAGATCAAGCCAGTTATCGAGTGCGGGTCGCAGTGCACCGTGTCACCGAGCGCTGGCGTAGGCCTCTTGCCGGGCGGCCTCTCCAGCGAAACGATCGTCACCATCACGCCGAACATGAAAGAAGGCAATCCGCTGGATGTGCGCCCGTATGTGGAGTACCGGATCGTGAAGACCGGCCGCTCACGCGCACCCGCAACGCAACGCTGCGCGCCGACAATCGCGCTGTGTCCAAGGAGCGGTGCATTGCGCAGTACGGCCGGGTCACCGGACAATGCACGTTCACCGGCGATTCCAACGAAACGCCGAGTGATTGCGATTGCGACGAGTATCCGTTTGCGGCAACCAATCAGGGCGCGAAGACCGGCGCGTTTTCGGTCAAGCGCATCGACGCCAGCGACAATCGTCGCGCTGGCGCGTTTCTTGGCGATTTTTTCCGCGCGCAGCGCGTGCTGGACGCCGACGAATTCTACGTCGACGTTGAACCGGCCGGTGCTTCGCCGGCGTCGAAGCGACGCTGATTCGCCACGCCGCATCTGATCGACCGCACACATCGTTGAGCTGATTGCCGACGATGTGCGCACCCAAACCGTATTGACATGACGATGACGAACGACCCTTCACCGATGCCGGCGTGGCTGGCAGACGCTTATCGCCGTTGCGCCGACGCGGTGCCGGGCGGCATGCGCGTCGAGACCGTGCCGGTCGAGCAGTCTGACGGACGCGTGCTTGCGCAGGCCGTGACCGCGCCCGAGGCGCTGCCGCGGCTTGCGCTCGCGGCGATCGAAGGCTATGCGCTGCGCGCAACCGACGCGGCACACGCATCGCCCGTGCGGCCGGCGATGCTGAATGTGCGGCTGCAGTATCCGATTCTGATCCATCGCGGCGGCGATCCGGTGGCGCGGGCTTTGTCGGCGGGCGCTGCCGAATGGCTGCCGGCGCTCGCGCCGTTACCCGCGCACGCGGACACCGTGGTGCCTCGCACGCGCAATCGCGCCCCCGACGGGCAACAGCATGCGCGGCTCAAACTTGACGCGCCGCCGATCGAAGGAGAAGGTGTGATCGCGCGTGGTTCGGATTACGCATGTGGTGCCCTGTTGCTCGAAAAGGGGCAGCGCATTGACGCGGAACAGCAGGCGCTGCTGATTGCCGCCGGCGTGCGTACGGTCGAGGTAAGCCGGCGGCCGCGCGTGTGCGTGGTCGTCGCGAGCTACGATCTCGTGCCGTCCGTCAGCGAGCGGCTGCCGTGGCAGCGTCCCGATGCGAACGGCCCCTATATGCACGCGCTCCTGAAGCAGTGGGGCTGCGACGCATCGCTCGAATATGTCGCTCCGCCAGACATGACCTTGCCTCCGCTGCAGTCCCACGATGCCGAACTGGCATTTCGCCGCCAGCTTGCCGCGCTCGCGCAGCGCTACGACCTGCTGGTCGGCACGGGGGTGTTGGGGAATGATCCGCACCAGGACGCCGCGTTGAACCGGTTGCCGGTGTTTCCGTACAGCGAGGCGCGCGTGACGCTGCAGCAGGTGCGCGCCGCTCGCTTCAATTTTGGCCGCAGCGAGAATCGTTCGCCGGCGCAGCGCCGCACGTTCGAGTTGACCGATGCGGTGGGCCGGCCGCGCGGATCGCGCGTCGTCACCTATTACGACCAGGCGACGCTCGTCAACCTGCCAGGCTACCCCGGCGAGGTCGCGATCCTCGCGCACACGATTCTGCGTCGGCTGATCGATTTGCTGGAATTTTCGGACATGCCGGGACCGTACTGGGAGACGGGCGTACTTGGCACGCAGATATCGCGCGATCCGGTGCTGAATGACCTCCGCTGGGCGACGCTCGCGGCGGGCGCGGCGGGTGAACCGGTCGTGACGCCGCTGGCGGGCGAACGGGCTGATGCGCTCGGCGCGCTCGCCGGAGCCGATGCGCTCGTCGCGGTTGCGGCGGGGGCGACGCCGCTGGCAGCGGGCTCGCCGGTCCTGTTCATGCGGCTCGACCAGCCGCGCCGGCCTCCGCGGGCTGTGCGCGGCGGTGGACGACACGCAAGCGGTTCGATCTCCAGCGGTGGACGAATCGCCCACGGCAGCTTCCGAAGCAACGCGAGCGGATGCGACAGGCGCTGCAGCCGCACCATCGCCGGACACCACGATCGCGGCGTCCTGGTCGCGTCTCGACACATGGCGGCGCACGCTGCCGGCCGATGCACCGGCGCCTTTCCGCGGTCCGTCGAGCGACGATGATCTGCGCGCGCTCGAGGCGGGGCTCGGCGTGACGTTGCCGGAGGCGTGGCGCGAGAGCCTGATGTTGCACGACGGACAGGAAGCCGGGCGTACCGAACCGTTTGGCGGCGAGACGCTGCTGTCTGCTCGGCAGATTCTCGCGCAGTGGTCCATCTGGCGCGACCTGGTCGCGAGCGGCGATTTGGCGGGCTACGAGGGCGAGCCGGAGCCGGGCATTCGCGGCGACTGGTACAACCTGAAATGGATACCGCTCACACACAACGGCGGCGGCGACCATCTGTGCGTCGATCTCGACCCGGACAAGGGCGGCCGGATCGGCCAGGTGATCCGGGTGTGGCACGACAGTCCCGAGCGTGAGCACGTGGCGGACGGCGTGGGCGAATGGTTGGCGCGGGTGGTGCCCGGCTGACGCGTAGCTTTGTGACGGCCGAAAGAGGTGCGGGAGGCGCCGGCGAGATGTGGTGAGTGGATTACCTGTATCAGCCGGAATTCGATCCGACAGGTCGTCGGGCCGTCAGAGAAGAAGCGGTCAAGGAGAAACGGGCTTCGCTTTGGCGAGTGCCGGTGAATTGAGGAAGGCACGCAGCGACTCCTGCCGGAGACACGGCCTTCGACAGGCAACGAAACTCAAACGCGGCTTTTCGTCTCCCGGCGACGCAGGTCAATGACGGAGCAGCGGGAACGCCACGAGTCCAATGACGGCGGCTGCAGTCACGATCACCGGTTCCTGAAGCTTCTTGAAGCGCCACAGCAGCAACACGGTCGCGACGGCGAGCAGTGCGGTCGGGATGTCGACGATCGATCGCTTCGCGATGACGAGAACGGAGCCCGTGATCGCGCCGACGGCCGCAGCCGTGATGCCGTTCACGAACGCCTTGACGCCGGGCCGGTGCCCGTATTTCTTCACGTAAGGCGCGGGGATGACCGTGAACAGATAGCACGGCAGGAACGTGCCGAGCGAAGCGACGAGTGCGCCCGGGAAGCCCGCTACCAGATACCCGATGAAGCCGACGGTGATCACGACCGGGCCGGGCGTGATCATCGCGACCGCGACGGCATCCACGAACTGCTTGTCGTTCAGCCAGTGATGCTCGGTGACGACGCCGCCATAGAGGAACGGCACGATCGCGAGTCCGGAGCCGAACACGAACGCACCCGCCTTCATGAAGAAAGCACCGATCTGAACGAGTTGCGGCAAATCGATGCCGCTCAGCAATCCGCTGGCTGCGGGAAGATTGGCAGCGGCAACGGCATTCAGGCCGCCCTTGTGCAGCCACTTGGGCGGAGCGCGCCACAGCCAGCCGATCAGCCCGGCAGCGACGAACAGCCACGCGATTTCCGATTCCGTGATGAAGGTCACCGCAGCCAAGGTCAGGAAGATCGCCCAAAGCAGCTTGTCGTTGCCGACGGTCTTGGTTGTGAGCTTGTACGCGCTCATCGCGATGATGCCGACCACCGCGGCCCCGACGCCGTAGAAGACGGCCTGCATCCACGACAGCCCGCCGAAATGCGCGTACGCGAACCCGAGCGCGACCACCATCAGGAACGACGGCATCACGAACGCGAAGCCGACCAGCGTCGCGCCGAGGAGGCGGTAGTGGACGAAGCCGAGATAGATCGCCAACTGGGCCGCCATCGGCCCCGGTGCGAGCTGGGCCAGCGTGAGGCCTTCCTTGTAGTCGGCCTCCGTGATCCAGCCGCGACGCTCGACCAGGTCGCGACGCATGTAGCCCGCGAGCGCGACCGGCCCGCCGAAACCTAATGTACCGAGACGCAGCATGTAGGCGACCAGCTCGCCCAGCGAGTAGGTCGGTTCGGTGGTGGCGATGGCAGTGGTCATGATTTGGCGGTGGTTTGGTCCTTGCCGTTCGACGTGAAGTGCGCGTACAGGGCGTCGAGCACGGCGCCCATCTGCTCGAGCAACTGGTCGTCGTTTTCCGTGCGCTGACGCGTGCCGGCCATCACGGCCTCGAAGCCCACCGCTTCAGGCGCGGCGGGACCGCCTACGTCGAGTGCATGCACGATCTCGCCGAGCCGCATCAGCGCAGGGTCCTTGTCGAGTCCGAAACTGGCCAGCAGCACCTCGAAGGTCACGCGTTCGCCGACGTGCGTGAACGTCGCACCGTCGAAATCGAAACCGAGCGCATCGACCGGGCAATCGGCCGGCGCCGCAAGCCAGATGAAGCGGGGATGCGCGTCGATGAAGCGGCGAATCAGCCATGCACTGGCGACGCGATCGACCCACATCCGTTGCCGTGTCGCCCACATTCGACCTTGATACTCGTTGATCGCCAGCGGACGGATCGGGCGGTCCGCGGCATGTGGCTCGCCCGGAGACAGCACGGTGTCGACCAGCGCGACGAAATCCTGCAGCGCGACTTCGGCGCGGGTGGCCGAATCGCCCGGGAAATAGTCGATCACCCGGATGGCGTCGAAATCCTTGCGCAGGCGACGCAGCAGGCGGGTGAGTTCCGTGGGGGACTGCCCGGCAAGTGTCTTGCGCGCGTCGATGAGTGTTCGCGTGAAGGTCGCGTAGTCGTCGTCGCGGTTGAACAGCGCGCGGAATTCCTGTTCCTGCGACGCGTCGAGACTGGGCGCGCGCAGCAGATAGGCCGTGCCGCCGCTTTCGGCGATCGCATCCGCGAGTTCGCGCAGGGCCGCTTCATGCTCCCCCGTGTACGGCAGCAGGTAGATGCCGTCGCGCAGCACCGCGCAGCCCTTCGCCTTCAGTGCGCGCCAGAACCGCATGCGGGCCGTCGCGTTTTCTGTTGGAAGGGTCAGAACGAGGAGTGACCAGATCGATAAGGTGTTCATGTAGCAAATGCTACTAACACGTCACGAATTCTACAAGTTAGCTTTTCGAGCGGTGCAAGCAGGCGGCTGCGCCAGTCATCAGCCGGCATCGGGGTGATTCGAATGATTGGCGGGACGCGCCCATTACCGCAGCGAACCAGCATGCAACGGGTCGCCTGTTCGGCAGTCTCTGTCGCGCAAGCGAGACGTGGGGAAGGGGAATCAGGACAGGGGGATCGATCGGCGTGACGCAGAGGACGCGCCGATGGATGAAGTGAAGCGGTGTCCCGATCGACCACGCGCTCGCCGCGCGACGTGGCGAAGTCTGCTATTCCGAACGCACGGCGTCGGTATCCGGCGCTTTCGGTTGGGCCACGCGATTCACGGCGTGACGACAAGCACGGTATGCATGCCGGCCGCATAGTGTCCCGGCTTGTTGCAGATCAGCGCGTAGCGTCCGGGCACGAGCGTGAATGACGCGCGTTTACGCTTGCCCGGTGCGATGTCTTCGACTTCGCCGATCTTTTTCAACTTGTGCTCCAGCACCTGGCCTTTGCGGACAGGGAGTGCGTCGTCCGCGAGATCGGTCCTCAGCAGGACGAGTTCGTGTTCCATGTTGTTGTCCGCGGCATTCCTGACATCAAGCGTGACGCGACCCGCTTTCACGTTGTGTGTCTCGAGCTGGATCGCGTTCGACAGCAACGTCGCGTTGACGGTTTGCTCTGCCCGGCTGGCAGGCGAGGTCATGCCGAGCGCAGTCACGCCGGCGAGGATGGCGATTCGGTAAGTGGCGTTCATGACGACTCCCAGTGCAACGAAACACCGCACCCCCCAAGCGTCCGGCGAATGCCGCATGCGATATGCCGCGCACGCAGATACCCCTGCCAGTGCGACGGCATGAACGCTTTCCTGGGGCGGTACGTGCTGTAAACGTGCGCTGCGAGGCGTTTATTCCCGGGGGTGGCCAAGCGTCCTTTGCGTGGGGCGTTCTTGCAACACAGGAACGTCGCCGGCCGATCGTGCACGCCGGCTTGCGCCACGCGGTCTCTGCTGCAATGTGCCGCGTCATCGGCCGATCCGGTCTCTCGGCGCCAACCTTGCGTTATCCCGAAAGATACCCCTCCTCCCTATATGGAATCGAGTATTGAAATATACTCCCCCCCGCTATATGAAGGAGCCATCATGAGCCACACCGTCAAGGAAAAGCAGAAGCTGCTGAATCGCGTGCGCCGCATCAAGGGGCAAGTCGAAGCCATCGAACGTGCACTGGAAGAGGAGCGCGGCTGCAATGAAATCCTGCAACGCATCACGAGCAGCCGCGGCGCGATGAACGGGCTGCTCGCGGTCGTGCTCGAGGATCACATCCGCAGCCATCTCGTCGATGCCGAGGGGCACGAGGACGAGGGCAGCGCAACCGAACAGCTCATCGAAGTCGTTCACAGCTATTTCAAGTAATCAGGTGCCGCGATGAGCGAATTCAAGGATGCCGCCTTCGGCGCGGGTCACGACCACATTTTTCTGGGCGCTGCCCACGAGAAGAACGAGCGCAGGACCTGGATGGTGATCGGGCTGTGCGCGGCAATGATGGTGGCCGAGATTGTCGGCGGCTCGATCTTCGGCTCGTTGGCGCTCATCGCCGACGGGCTGCACATGTCGACGCACGCCGGCGCGATGCTGATTGCCGCGCTTGCGTACACCTATGCGCGCAAGCATGCGAGCGACCCGCGCTTCGTATTCGGGACCGGGAAGCTTGGCGACCTGGCAGGCTTCACGAGCGCGATCGTGCTCGCGATGATTGCACTGCTGATCGGGTATGAGGCGATCGCACGCTTGCTCGCCCCGGTGCCGATCCATTTCGGCGAGGCGATTCCGATTGCGGTGGCCGGCCTGCTCGTCAACATCGCGAGCGTGTGGCTGCTGAGCGGCGATCACCATGGCCACGGTCATGGTCACGACCATCATCACGGGCACGCTCATGGCGGTCACGACGATCACGCGCACGAAGAGGACGTGCACACGATCTTCGATCGGCAGGGCGCATTCCTCGTGTCGGTATTCGAGGAGGGGGTTCCTCCCGTGTTCCGCGTGGCCCCTGCCACACGCGATACGACGCTCGTCGATGCGAAGGCCGTGTCGGTGACGACGATCCGTCCGGACGGTACCCGGCAAACATTCGCGATGGAAAACCGGGGTGGTTATCTGGAGTCGGTCGACGCGATCCCCGAACCTCACGCATTCAAGGCCATCGTCCGGTTGAACGACCACGAGCATGAACTCGCGTTCGAAGAACATGATCACGGTACGTCCGCTGCGGCGACGCGAGATCACAACCTCCGCTCCGCCTACATTCACGTGATTGCCGATGCGGCAGTCTCCGTTCTGACGATCATCGGCCTGCTGCTCGCGCGGGCGTTCGGCTGGGTCTGGATGGATCCGCTTGCCGGCATCATCGGTGCGCTGGTGATTGCGAACTGGTCATACGGCCTGATGCGCGACACGGGCGGCATTCTGCTCGACATGAATCCGGACCGCCGGCTCGCGGACAACGTGCGCACGGCCATCGAAGGCAACGGCGACAGGATCAACGATCTGCACGTCTGGCGCCTCGGGCCGGGGCACATGAGCGCGGTCGTGTCCGTCTCGACCGACGACGTGGCACGGGATTCGCGCTTCTATCACGGCCTGCTTCAGCGCTTCAAGGATCTGTCGCACGTGACCGTCGAGGTCGTGCCCGCCGCGAGGGGGCACTGAGGATGGCAGTCAAATCGCCTTGCGTCGAAGTGTGCTCGTTTGACGGCAGGACCGGCTACTGCGTGGCGTGCCTGCGCACGCGGGACGAAGCCCGCGGGTGGAAGAAAATGACGGACCATCGGCGTCACCAGATCGTGAACGACCGGGCCCGGCGGGAGGCAAAGCTGCCCCGGACGACAACCGACTGAACGCAGATGAGCTTGATCTGATCATTTCAGCGAGAGCCGTCATTACGCGGCCGTTGGCCGGTCGACGCGGGTGGCTCCGCGTCGATTCCCCCCGCCAGAAGTGCGTGGCAGAATCGATCCGGCTTGCGGACCTTTGGAGAACACCGTGCGCGTACTCGTCATCGAAGACGACGCCAGCATCGCGACCAACCTCTACGACTATCTGGAGGGTGCCGGCTACGAGGTCGATCTGGCCATGAGCGGCCCTGCCGGCCTGAAGCTGGCCGTGTCGCAAACCTGGGACGCGATTCTGCTCGACCTGTCGCTACCGGGCATGGACGGGCTGACGTTGTGCCGCAAGCTGCGCGAAGAGAACCATCGCGATACGCCGGTGCTGATGCTGACGGCAAGGGACACGCTGGACGACAAGCTCGACGGGTTTGACCACGGCGCTGACGATTATCTCGTCAAGCCGTTCTCGCTCAAGGAAGTCGGCGCGCGTCTCGGCGCACTGGTCAAACGCTACCGCGGGCAGGTTGCCGAGACTGCGCTGTGTTGCGCCGACGTCTGCCTCGACCTGAAGACGCTGACCGTCGAGCGGGCCGGCCGGCCAGTCAAGATGCCGCCCAAATGCCTGCATCTGCTGCGCCTGCTGATGCAGACGCCGGGCCGGGTGATCGGTCATGCGGAACTCGAAGCCGAAGTATGGGGTGAAGCGCTGCCTGACAGCGACACGCTGCGCGCGCACGTCTATACGTTGCGCCGCGCACTCACCGCGCAGGGCGAGCGCGATCCGATCGAGACTGTTCATGGTCTCGGCTACCGGTTCGTGGCGGGCGACGATCGTGCGCTTTAGTCTTCGCGCCAAAGTTGCGCTTTTCTTCTCCGCGCTGACGATCGTGCTGCTCATCGCGCAGGCGCTGGGTGTCAAGACACTCGCCGAAGCGCAGGAGGAGCGACTGATCACCGCGCTGATTCGCGACGACCTGGCCAGCGTGCTGCGTTCGTATCGCAGCGACCCGGCGCTGATGCCGCCGTTCGACGTCCGCTTGAACGGCTATGTATCGGAGGCGGATCGCCCGCAACTGGCGCTGCCGGACTCGGTCACGCAGCTCGCCGACGGCACGCACGAGATCATTCTCGACGACCGCGAGATCCACGTCGCAATCGTGCCGCTCGGCGCGGGCCGCCTCTATCGTGTGTATGACTTCAGCACGTACGAGCAGCGATTCCGGCAGGTGATCAACGCGCTGATGGCCGGCACCGGCGTGTTCGCGCTGTTCACGATCTGGTGCGCGTTCTGGCTGTCGGGGCTGCTGGTGCGGCAGGTCGCGAGCCTGGCGCAGCAGGTGAAGTCGCTGCGGCTCGGCGGATCGGCATCGCTCAATACCGGGAAGTACGACGAGGCCGAAGTGGGCGAGCTGGCCGAAGCGTTCAACGACTACCACCGACGCATGGCCGAGATGGTCGACCGTGAAAAGGAATTCGCCGGGAACGTCAGTCACGAGCTGCGCACGCCGCTGACCGTGATCAAGACCAGTTGCGAACTGCTCGAGCACGACGCATCGATCGGTGCGAAGTCGCGCGCCCGCCTGCAGCAGATCGAACGCGCCGCGGACGGGATGAAGGATCTGGTCGACGCGCTGCTGCTGCTCGCGCGTGAGAAACCGCCCGCCGACGTCGGGGCCGTGTGCCTCGTCGGCGCGATCGAGGAAGCCGTCGATCCGGCTGCCGCGACGCTGAACGCCAAAGGTATCCAGATTCGGATCGACATCGATCGCAGCGTGCAGGTGGAGGCCAGCCGCTCCGTGCTCGGGCTGGTCCTGTCGAATCTGATCGACAACGCCGTTCGATATACGGATCGCGGCGAGATCGCGTTCTCCTTTGCGGACGGCTGGCTGCACATCGAGGACACCGGGCACGGCATCCCCGCCGATGCGTTGCCGCATGTGTTCGATCGCGGCTACCAGGCGCGCACCGCGGCACCGGGTTTCGGCATCGGCCTGTCGATCGTGAAGAAAATCTGCGATCGCCATGGGTGGGCGATCCGGATCGACAGCGAGCCGGACAAAGGCACACGCGTGTCGCTGCGCCTGCCGGCCACGAAACCGGCGCGAATCGCGTCGACCTGACCCTTTGTTGACGAAAACTTCACAACCGGTTGCGTAGTATCCGGGCCGAAAGCCGACACATCGGTCGGCCAGGACCCCGGATACCCGTATGCGCGGAGCGCTCTTTGTCGTCTGTGCGTTGCTGGGCGGCTGTGCGACCTACCATCCTCAGCCGATCGCGCCGCTACAGATTGCCCGTCAATTCGAAGACCGGTCGCTCGCGAGCGACGAACTGCATGCGTACCTCGTGCGCGAGCTTGGGCACGACGTCGCACCGTGGCCGCTGCCGCGCTGGAATCGCGAGATGCTCACGCTGGCGGCCTGGTACTACAGCCCGGCGCTGGATATCGCCCGCGCGCAGTGGGGAACGGCGAAGGCCGGCATCGACGTAGCCGGCGCGATCCCGAATCCGGTCCTTCAGTTGCCGTTCCAGTGGGCGACGCCGAACCCGGGGCCGGGCGCACCGTTCACGACCGGCCCGGCACTCGACATCCCGATCGAAACCGCCGGCAAGCGCGGGTATCGGATCGATCAGGCATCGCACCTGTCGGAATCGGCTCGCCTGGCAATCGGCAACGAGGCGTGGAAGGTCGGCGCCCAGGTGCGTGACGCGCTGCTGGTGCTCCACGCGGGCCGCGAGCGCAGCGCGCTACTGTCGCGCAAGGTCGACGCGGGGCGGCAGATCGTCGCAATGGTCACGAAGCGGCGCGCGGTCGGAGAAAGCGCCGGGCCCGACGTCGACGCGGCTGTCGCCACGCAGACTCAGGCGCAAATCGATCTGGCGGCGAGCCGGGCCGCCGAACAGGATGCCCGCGCGCAACTGGCCGCGGCGATCGGCATCCCGGCCGCTGCGCTGGAGCAGGTCGCGTTCGACTTCGACGGATTCGACCATGCGCCGCCGCCGCCCCCGGAGACAGATGCCCGGCGCGACGCGATCCTGCATCGTGCGGACCTGCTGGGTTCGCTTGCCGACTATGCCGCTGCCGAATCGGCGTTGCAGCTGGAGGTCGCGAAGCAATACCCGGACATTCACCTGGGCCCCGGCTACACCTACGACACCGGCACGCACAAGATTGCGTTCGGCCTGGCCGGCATTGCCCTGCCGATCTTCGATCAGAACCAGGGTGGCATCGCGCAGGCGGAAGCGAAGCGCAAGGAAGCCGCGGCCCGCACCGCCGCGCTGCAGGACACGATCCTCGGCGACCTCGATCACGCGCTCGCTCGCTATCGATCGAGCATCGATGCGTTGAAGCTGTCCGATATACACCGCACCGCCGCGCGCAGGCAACTCGACAGTCAGGCAGCCGGATTCGCAGCCGGCGATGTAGACCGCCTGACGCTCACGCAGGCGAACGCCGACTACCAGGCCGCCGAGATCGCTCGTCTGGACGCGGCCGTCGCGGTTCGCCAGGCGGCCGGCGCACTCGAGGACGCGATGCAGCGCCCGCTGACACCGGACGCCGTCCGAACGTTCTCCCCGTCACAACAGAGTGCGCGATGAAACGCCGACTGCTCTTTCTCTCCGTTATCTCCATTGCGCTGGTCGCCGGTGCCGGGTGGTACATCTACCGGACGCTCGGTCCGGGAACATCAGCACCGGTTGCCGCAACACGTGCGGCGCAGCCCGCCGTGCAAACCGTGAACGGCGAGACGGTCGTCGTCGTGCCGACCGACGAGCAGCGCGCCAGTCGAATCGAAGTGACGCCGCTGGCCGCGGCGTCCGTAGGATCAGGCCGCACGGCCTATGCAACGGTCGTCGACTTGCAGCCGCTGTTCGATCTGCGCAACCGGCTGGCGTCGGCCATCGCGGACCGCGATACCGCACGTGAACTGGCCGCAACCTCGCAAGCACAATACGAACGAAGCCGAACGCTGTTCGCAGACGATCGGAACGTCTCGCAAAAGGCATTGCAGGACGCGCAGGCCGCCGCGCAAACGGCTCGCGCGAAGCTGCAGTCCGCCGATGCGGCACAAGGCTCACTGGCCGCGACGATGCGTCAGCAGTTTGGCGACGTCCTGACGAATGCCGCGATGGCGCCTCAATCCCCGTTATTTCAGCGGCTGCTCGCCGGACAGGCGATTGTCGTGCGCGTGACGCTGCCGCCCGACGATGCGGCCGCGGCCCCGGAGCGCATTGCAATCGACGGGCCGGACGGCCAGCCCGTGATGGCGCAGAAGCTGTCGGCCTCGCCGCAGGGCGATCCGGCGGTGCAAGGCAATCCGTGGCTCTATGCCGTCGCACGCGCGTTGCCGGTCGGCACCCGCACGAGCGCACACGTGCCGGGCGCGAACCCGGCCGGGCCGGCGCTGGTGATTCCCGATCGCGCCGTGGTGTGGTACGGCGGGCAGCCTTGGGTTTATGTGCGCACGGCGCCTGATCGCTTCACGCGCCGCGCCGTGCCGGCCGATTCCGCCGGCGATCAGGGTATCGACGTGACGACCGGGTTCCATGCAGGGGACGCCGTCGTGACGCAGGGCGCGCAGCTGCTGCTGTCGGAGGAGCAGAAACCGCAGGGCATCGCGACGGCCTGCAAGGATCCGCCCGAATGCGACGACTGAATCTGAAGTCCGGTTCGCCCGCCATCCATCCGGCCACTGCCCATGCTTGACGCGATCATCCGGTTCTCGCTGCGCTTTCGCGGCATCGTGTACGCGCTCGCCGTGCTGGCGGCCGGCTACGGCCTCTTTTCGCTGTCGCACGCGAAGCTCGATGTCTTTCCGGAATTCGCGCCACCGATGAGCATCGTCCAGGTCGAGGCACCGGGCCTGACCAGCGAGCAAGTCGAAACCCTCGTGACGCAGCCGGTGGAGAATGGCCTCGGTGGCATGGTCGGCCTGCAGTCGATGCGTTCGCGCTCGATGCAGGGTCTTGCGTCGATCACGCTGGTGTTCGATGCGCACGCGAACGTGATGCAGATCCGCCAGCTCGTGTCCGAACGCGTGAACGCGCTGGCCGCGACGTTGCCGGCGGGCGTGCTGCCGCCACGCCTGTTGCCGTTGACGACGACCACCAGCGTCGTGCGCACGATCGGGCTGACATCGAAGACGCGTTCGCTGATGGACCTGTACGACATCGCGCAATGGGTAGTCCGGCCGCAACTGATGAGCGCGCCGGGCGTCGCCGACGCCATCGTGTTCGGCGGCCAGACGCGCCAGCTGCAGGTTCAGGTCGACCCGGCGAAACTGATGCGCTACGGCTTGTCGATCCAGGACGTGATTGCCGCGGCACGCCCGTCGACCGGCGTGCGCGGTGCCGGCTTCATCGAGAACGACAATCAGCGCATCGCGGTCAACGCGGATGGTCAGATCGCGACGCCAGAGAAGCTGGCAGGCGTCGTGCTCCGCTGGAGCAACGGTGTCGCCGTGCGTCTGTCCGATGTCGCGGCCGTGACGTGGGGAAGCGCGCCGGCAGTGGGCGCGGCATCCATCATGGGGCAGCCGGGCGTGATGCTCGTGTTGGAAAGCCAGTACGGAACGAACACGCGGGCCGTGACGAACGACATCGACAAGACGCTCGCGGCGCTTCGTCCGGTGCTGGCGAAGCAGGGCGTCGACGTTCAGCCGGACGTGTTCCGGCCGGCCAAGTTCATCGACGCATCGGTCGGGCACCTGCGTACCGCGCTGCTGGTCGGCGCCGTCCTCGTGATCGCGGTGCTGTTCCTGTTCCTGCTCAATGTCCGTACCGCGATCATCTCGGCGGTCGCGATCCCGCTGTCGCTGCTGGTCGCGGTCGTGCTCGTGTCGTTCGGCGTCAGCCTGAACACGATGACGCTGGGCGGCCTCGCGATCGCGCTCGGCGAAGTGGTCGACGACGCGATCATCGATGTCGAGAACATCTATCGGCGGCTCCGCGAGAACCGCGCGCTGCCGACACCGTTACCCGTGTTTCGCGTCGTGCTTCGCGCATCGCTCGAAGTGCGGAGCGCGGTCGTGTTCGCGACGTTCATCGTGATGCTGATCTTCCTGCCGGTGCTGACGTTGTCGGGGTGGCCGGCAAGCTGTTCGCGCCGCTCGGCATCGCGTACATCCTCGCGGTGCTGGCGTCGCTCGGTGTCGCGCTGACGCTCACGCCGGCAATGGCGCTTGCATTACTCTCGCGCGGCCCGCTGCCGGCACACGAGCCACGCCTGATCGCGGGCCTGAAGCAGCGCTACACGGCGCTGCTGATGAAGGTGGAGCAGCGCGTGAAGACCGTGATGGTGGTCGTTGCGCTGATGTGCGTCGCGGCGCTGGCGTCGCTGCCGTTCATGGGCGGCAACTTCATTCCGGAGCTGCGCGAAGGCCATTACATCGTCCATATGGGGATCGCACCCGGCACATCGCTTGCCGAATCGATGCGGATCGGGACACAGGTCACGCATGCGCTGATGCAGGTGCCCGGCGTCCGCCTCGTCGCCCAGCGCGCAGGACGTGCCAACGAGGTGGTCGACCCGATGGGCGTGCAGTTGAGCGAGTTCGAGGTCGATCTCGAGCCGATGAGCGCATCCGGCCAGAGCGAGGCGTTGCACCGCATCCGGCAGGCGCTTGGGCGCTTCCCGGGACTCACGACGTCGGTCAATACGTTTCTCGTCGAGCGGATCGACGAAACGATCTCGGGCGTCACTGCACCGGTCGTCGTCAACGTGTTCGGCGACAACCTCGATGTGATCGACCGCAAGGCTCAGGAAATTGCGCGGCTGCTCGGCACGATTCACCGTGTCGCCAGCGTGGGTGTCGAATCGCCACTCGGCATTCCCGAACTCGACGTGCGGCTCAAGCCCGATCAACTGAGCCGTTGGGGTTTTCGGCCGGTGGATGTGCTCGAGGCAATCCAGAGCGCGTACCAGGGCGCGGCCGCGCCGCAGGTCTATCAGGGCAGTCGTACGTACGATGTCGTCGTGATCCTGTCGCCCGACGTGCGCCGCAGCTTCGCGGACGTCGGGGCGCTGATGCTGCGCAACCCGGACGGGCTCGCGGTTCCGCTGCGCGCGCTCGCGACAATCGGTCAGGCGTCGGGGCGCTACCAGATCACGCACGACGGCGGTCGGCGCATGCAGACGGTTTCCGTGACCCTCGGCAGCCGCGCCGTGAGCGATTTCGTGAAGGAAGCGCAAGCGCGTGTGAGTCACGAGATCGCCATGCCGACGGGGACGTATGCGGTTTTCTCCGGCGAAAGCGAAGCGCGTTCGCAGTCGCAGCGCGATCTGCTCGTCTATG
Source organism: Burkholderia sp. HI2714 (assembly GCF_002223085.1). Classification (NCBI taxonomy): domain Bacteria; kingdom Pseudomonadati; phylum Pseudomonadota; class Betaproteobacteria; order Burkholderiales; family Burkholderiaceae; genus Burkholderia; species Burkholderia sp. HI2714. Next base: position 397,309 of record NZ_NKFM01000062.1, read on the forward strand.
GCGCGATGTCAGCCGTCGGTATCGCGTTGCTGCTGTTCCTCGCGATGAAGAGCCGTCGCGGCGTCGTGCTCGTGATGATCAATCTGCCGTTCGCGCTGGTGGGGGGCGTCCTGAGCGTCGCACTGGCCGGTGGCGACCTGTCGCTGGGCAGCATGGTCGGCTTCGTCACACTGTTCGGCATCTCGTTGCGCAACTCGATCATGCTGATCAGCCACTACGAACACCTCGTTCACGTCGAAAGCATGCCGTGGGGAATCGAGACCGCGGTGCGCGGCGCATCCGAGCGTCTGATTCCGATCCTGATGACCGCACTCGTGACCGCGCTTGCGCTGATGCCGCTCGCATTGACCAGCGGCGCCGCCGGCAATGAGATCGAGGGACCGATGGCAATCGTCATCCTCGGTGGCCTGATCACGTCGACTGCGCTGAACCTGATCGTGCTGCCGACGCTGGCATTGCGGTACGGGCGGTTCGACCTGGACACGCTGGCGGAGTCGCCGGCCGCTTCGTCGAACGGGTGACCCATGCACGCCTGGCTTGTCGGTATCGCGACCCATCCGGTGCTCGTCCTGATCATCGTCTTCGGTGTGGCCTGCGCGGAATCGCTTGCCGTCATGGGAACCCTCGTCCCGGCCGGCATCGTGATGTTTGCCGCAGGTGCGCTGATCGGCGCTGGTGTGCTGGATGTGTGGACGACCCTCGGTGTCGCCGCACTCGGTGCGATGACGGGTGACGGGATCAGCTTCGAGCTTGGTCGCCGCTATGCGGGCGAGGTACGCACCTGGTGGGCTGATCATGGACATACGGAGGCGTGGGAACGCGGTGAGCAGTTTGTCGCGCGGCACGGCGGGAAGAGCATCGTCATGGCGCGCTTCCTTGCACCGGTACGCGCAATCGTTCCGCTGGTCGCTGGGGCGGCACAGATGCCGCGCCGCAAGTTCTATCCGATCAATATCGCTTCGGCATTGGCATGGTCTCCCGCTCACATCGTCCCGGGAATCGTGTTTGGTGCGTCTGCTCAACTCGCTGCTGCCGTGAGTGAGCGCCTCGCCGTGATGCTGCTACTGCTCGCCGCGCTGATCTGGTTGATCGTCCGGTTCGTGCGTATTGCGATGCGATATGGCGTGCCTGCCGTGCGGGCCGCCGCGTGGCGGGCGATGGAGCGCCTGGCGCGCCGGCATCCACGTCTCGCAACGGCGCTGTCGGGCATCATCGGTCCCGACCATCCCGAATCGCCGACGCTGATGGTGCTTGCCCTGCTGTTCATCGGGGGGGTGTGGCTGTTCCTTGGCGTTCTTCAGGACGTGATCGCACACGATCCGCTCATGGATGCCGACATCGCGATCGATAACTTCCTGCGCACGCTTCACACAGCGCCCATCGACTCTTTGATGACGGGCGTGGTCGAACTGAGCGGGTGGGACGTCGGCCTGATCGTGGCTGCAGTGGTACTCCTCTGGCTGGTGGTACGCCAATGCTGGCGCACTGCGATCTACTGGTTGCTCGTGGTGTGCATTGCCGCGGCTGTCAGCCCCGTACTCGAGCCGTCAGACTACGTGAAGCCGCTGGTGTGGCAGGCGGGTGTGCCGCACGCGCCGATGCCAAGCGGTAATGCCACGCTCAATCTCCTGTTGTACGGATCGCTTGGCTGGCTGCTGATTCGCCGATGGGAGTCGTCATGGCGCGGCGCGGTCATCGCGGGGATAGTCGGATGGATTGCACTGGTCGGCTTCGCCCATCTCTATCTGGGCGAAAACTGGCTTGCCGACATTTTGGCCGGATGGGGCCTGGGACTCGCGTGGTTCGCCGCGCTGGCTGGCATCCATACACACTGGACCGTGCGCGACGACGTGCGGCCGGGCCTGTTGGTCTGCATCGTGACGGGTACGCTCGTGATCTACGGCACCTGGGTGGATAGTGACGCCGATCGTGCCGATCTCGACCGGAGCCGCCCGGTCGCGCACGAAACAACTTTAACGCTTCGTCAGTGGATGGATGGCGGGTGGCGCTCGCTTCCGGTTCGACGTATCGACTTGAGTGGTGATCGGGAAGAAGCGCTTTCATTGCAGTGGGCGGACGATGCAATCTCGATTTCGAAGCAGCTCGAAGCCTCCGGCTGGCGGTCTGCCCCCGCGTGGTCGACGCAATCCGCACTGCTGTGGTTGACGCCACACGTGTCCGTCGGCGCATTGCCCGTGCTGCCGAAGTTGTCGAACGGCTACGGCGCGGCACTGACCTTCGTCAAGTTCGATCCAGCCCAGCCTTTGAGTCGTACGGTATTGCGGCTCTGGCGTTCCGAGTACGAGGTCGCGACTGATCGGGCGGGTCGTGTGCCGGTCTGGTATGGCGCGCAATACCCGGAGTTGTTCCGGCAGCCGTGGCAATTGCTCACTGTCGGTGTCATAACGCGGTCGAATACCGCTGTCATTCCTGGTTTTGTGAAGATGGATGCGGTCGAGGCGAGCGTCGAGGCAGGCGTCAGCGATGCGACCGGGCCCGTCACGCTGGTATTGCCCCGCGGCGCCACGGTCACCGGCCACTAATGCACGTTGGCCGGCGTTCACCGCGCCGGGTGTGCATCGCGAATCCTGGTCGAGATCCCAGGGAGGGGTGAATATTCCGGTATCTGATTCGTCTTCCGTTGTGGAGCGCTGTACTTCTGGTCGATCTCCGTCCGGCGGAATGTCATACCCGCTGTAACGGATGCACGCTACTTTCCAACGAACCGCTTTTGACCTCGACGCATCATGACCACCCGTTCAGCTACTGCCAAAAGGCCCGCCATACCACGTACCGTCTGGGCGTTGGGTTTCGTGAGCCTGTTCATGGATCTGTCATCCGAGCTCATCCATGCGCTGTTGCCGATTTACCTGGTCTCGACAATGGGCATGAGTGTGGCGGCGCTCGGGGTTCTCGAGGGGGCGGCAGAGGCGACCGCGATGATCGTCAAGGTTTTTTCCGGCGCGATCAGCGATTGGCTGGGGCGTCGCAAAGGGTTGCTGCTGCTCGGCTACGGGCTCGCCGCATTGACCAAGCCGTTGTTTCCGCTGGCGACCACGCCAACCGTCGTCGTGACGGCGCGTCTGCTCGATCGTGTCGGCAAGGGCATTCGTGGCGCGCCGCGGGACGCGTTGGTGGCCGATGTCGCCCCGCCAGACATTCGAGGCGCCTGCTTCGGATTGCGCCAATCGATGGATACGATCGGCGCATTTCTGGGGCCGATGCTCGCGATCGTATTGATGTGGGGGTTTGCGGATCAGATCAGGTGGGTTTTGTGGTTCGCCGCCGTGCCTGCTTTTGTTGCGGTCGGCCTGATCGTCTTCGGCATACGCGAATCCGATCGCGAGCAATCCCGTCGGCCATTCCGCTCGCCACTGCATTGGCGGGCGCTACGAGAATTTTCCTCGCACTACTGGTTCGTCGTCATCGTCGGGGCGACATTTACGCTTGCGCGTTTCAGCGAGGCGTTTCTGGTGCTGCGCGCGCAGCAAGCCGGTCTCGAGGTCGCGTGGATTCCCACGGTGATGGTCGTCATGGCCTTCGCATACTCGCTGTCGGCCTGGCCGGTCGGCGTGCTTTCCGATCGTGTGGACCGGCGGGTTCTGCTCGCCATGGGCATGGTTCTGTTGATTGCGGCCGATTTGCTCCTCGGTATGGGGAGGTCGAAACTGTCGATGTTTGTCGGGGTTGCCGCATGGGGACTGCATATGGGGTTCACGCAAGGCATTTTGGCGGCGATGGTTTCGGAAACGTCGCCGCCGACCCTGCGCGGAACAGCGTTCGGCGTATTTAACCTGATCAGCGGTGTGGCCATGCTGCTCGCGAGCAGCATCGCGGGCGTGGTATGGGCCCGCTTCGGTGCCTCGACGACCTTCGTCGTGGGCGCCGCACTGGTGGTGGTGCCGCTGTGTCTGTGCGCGTATGCACCCCGCCCAACGGCGTCACGGAATTGAAAGGGATACGGCTTCCTCGAGCAGTACGCGGCTGAACGAACGATCGCGCAGCAACCCCTAGTCCGATTGGTTGTTTTTATTGGGAAAAGTGCGCCACGACTCGCCAGCTACCGGGCGCTCGCCGTTCCGGTTTGAGCGAAGAAAGCTCCGGGCGGGATGCATCTCGCGCCCTCGCCAGCTGCCTGCCCATGACGGCGCCAGGGTCGTCATGGAAAACTGTATGAATATACAGTATAGTGTCCGTCGAAATCGAGTCGCACGGGTACAACCTTGCGGCCCGTGCGCCGCGCCTGCGGGCATCCGCCGCAGCGTTCCGGCACCGTGAACTCTGGCTAACTCATTCAGACGGGCAGGCAAATTGTCATCCAGCAATCTGATCCGCATTCGCGGAGCACGTCAGCACAACCTCAAGAATCTCGATCTCGACCTGCGCACCGGCGAGATGACGGTCGTTACCGGCCCGTCGGGCTCCGGCAAGTCCAGCCTCGTGTTCGACACGCTGTACGCGGAAGGCCAGCGGCGCTACGTCGAGACGTTCAGCGCGTACGCGCGGCAGTTCCTCGACCGGATGGACCGTCCGCAGGTCGAACGTGTCGACGGCGTGCCGCCGGCCATCGCGATCGACCAGACCAACCCGGTCCGCAGCTCGCGCTCGACCGTCGGCACGATGACCGAGCTGAACGATCACCTGAAGCTGCTGTACGCGCGCGCGGCCGAGCTGTTCGACCGCAAGACCGCGCGGCAGGTGCGGCACGACACGCCGGAGACGATCTACGCGGAGCTCGTCGCGCGCACGCTGGCGGACGATCCGCGCGTGGTCGTCACGTTCCCGGTCGAGCTGCCGGAAGCGGTGTCCGATGAAGAAATCGCGCAGTGGCTGTCGGCGAGCGGCTATACGCGCGTGCAGGCGCAGCGCGAGGTTGCGTCGCCCACCGGGCCGCGCAAGGTGCTCGACGTGGTGGCCGACCGCTTCCGCGTGCAGGGCGCCGACAAGGTGCGCGTGGTCGAGGCGATCGAGGCGTCGCTGAAGCGCGGCGGCGGGCGCGTGAACGTGTACGTGCTCGCGGCGGAGCCGGAGCAGGCAGGTGGCCCGGCTGCCGAGCCGCAGGTATGGCGCTTCTCCACCGGGCTCCACGATCCCGACAGCGACCTGCGCTACGCGGAGCCGCAGGCGGCGCTGTTCTCGTTCAATTCGGCGTACGGCGCGTGCGAAACCTGCCGCGGCTTCGGCCGCGTGATCGGCGTCGATCTCGGCCTCGTGATCCCCGACGCGCGCAAGACGCTGCGCGGCGGCGCGATCAAGCCGATGCAGACCCCCGCCTGGAAGGAGTGCCAGGACGACCTGATGCGCTACGCGGCGAAAGCCGGCATCCCGCGCGACACGCCGTGGTCCGAGCTGTCGGACGCCGAGCGCGACTGGGTCGTCAACGGGTCGCCGGACTGGAACGGCAAGTGGCAGAGCCAGTGGTACGGCGTGAAGCGCTTCTTCGGCTATCTCGAGTCGAAAGCGTACAAGATGCATATCCGCGTGCTGCTGTCGAAATACCGCAGCTACACGCCGTGCGACGTGTGTGGCGGCGCGCGCCTGAAGACCGAATCGCTGCAATGGCGGCTCGGGTCGAAAGAGAATGCGGACGGCGTGCTCGCGCCGGCCGGACGCTTCATGCCGCGCGGCGTCGACTGGAGCCGCGCGCAGCTCGAAGCGCTGCCGGGCCTGACCGTGCACGACCTGATGCTGCTGCCGATCGAGCGCATTCGCCGCTTCTTCGACGACATCACGCTGCCCAGCGCGCTGCTCGACGATGCGCTGAAGCTGCTGCTCGCCGAGGTGCGCACGCGCCTGAAATACCTGTGCGACGTGGGGCTCGGCTACCTGACGCTCGACCGGCAGAGCCGCACGCTGTCGGGCGGCGAGGTGCAGCGGATCAACCTGACGACGGCGCTCGGCACGTCGCTCACGAAAACCCTGTTCGTGCTCGACGAACCGAGCATCGGGCTGCATCCGCGCGACCTCACGCGGATCGTCGAGGCGATGCAGCGGCTGCGCGACGCGGGCAATACGCTGGTCGTCGTCGAACACGATCCGTCGGTGATGCTCGCGGCCGACCGGCTGATCGACATGGGGCCCGGCCCGGGCGAGCGCGGCGGCACGATCGTCTACGACGGCACGCCGGGCGACATCCGCTCCGCGCGCACGCTGACGGGCGAGTATCTCGGCGGCCGCAAGCATGTCGCCCATGCGTCGAACTGGGCGCGTCGGGTGGTCGACGCGAACACGCCGCGCATCGTGCTCGAAGGCGCGAGCGAACACAACCTGCGCGACGTGACGGTCGAGATTCCGCTGCAGCGGCTCGTCTGCGTGACGGGCGTGTCGGGGTCCGGCAAGTCCACGCTGCTGCAGGACGTGCTCTATCCGGCGATGGCGCGGCACCACGGCAAGGCGACCGAGTCGCCGGGCGCGTTCCGCAGCCTCACGGGCGCCGACCAGGTCGGCGACGTCGTGTTCGTCGACCAGTCGCCGATCGGCAAGACCACGCGGTCGAACCCGGCGAGCTACGTCGGCGCGTTCGACGAGATCCGCAAGCTGTTCGCGAAGGCGCCGCTCGCGCTGCAACGCGGCTACGGCGCCGGCACGTTCAGCTTCAACTCGGGCGACGGCCGGTGCCCGACCTGCGGCGGCTCGGGCTTCGAGCACATCGAGATGCAGTTCCTGAGCGACGTCTACCTGCGCTGCCCGGACTGCGACGGCAGCCGCTACCGCGCCGAGATTCTCGAAGTGCGCATCGAGCGCAACGGCCGCGCGCTGAGCATCGCCGACGTGCTCGATCTCACCGTCAGCGAAGCGGCCGCGTTCTTCGCGACCGACGCCGAGGTGCTGCGCGTGCTGCAGCCGATCGTCGACGTCGGCCTCGAATACGTGAAGCTCGGCCAGCCGGTGCCGACGCTGTCGGGCGGCGAAGCACAGCGGCTGAAGCTGGCCGGCTTCCTCGCCGAATCGGCGGCAGCCGTCAACGGCCGCCGGGTCGTCACGGAAGAAGCGCGCATCGCGCGGGCGAAGCTGTTCATGTTCGACGAGCCGACCACCGGGCTGCACTTCGACGACATCGCGAAGCTGATGCAGGCGTTCGGCAAGCTGCTTGCGGCCGGCCATTCGCTGATCGTGATCGAGCACAACCTCGACGTGATCCGCGCGGCCGACTGGCTGATCGATCTCGGCCCGGAAGGCGGCGACGGCGGCGGCCTCGTGCTGTGCGCGGGTACGCCCGACGACGTGAAGGCCTGCGCCGAATCGCATACCGGCGTGGCGCTGCTGCAGTACGACCGCGCAATGGATGCCGAGCTGGCGCTCGCCGACGAAGGCAAGCCGCTGCAGGCCGTGCTGAACGCGGCGCGCGAGCGGCGTGCAATCGAAGGCGAAGACGTCGTGCGGATCGTCAATGCACGCGAGCACAACCTGAAGGCGCTCGACGTCGACATCCCGCACGGCAAGTTCAACGTGATCACCGGCGTGTCGGGTTCCGGCAAGTCGACGCTCGCGTTCGACATCCTGTTCCACGAAGGCCAGCGCCGTTACCTCGAATCGCTGAATGCGTATGCGCGCTCGATCGTGCAGCCGGCCGGCCGCCCCGAAGTCGATGCGGTGTACGGCATTCCGCCGACCGTCGCGATCGAGCAGCGGCTGTCGCGCGGCGGGCGCAAGAGCACGGTCGCGACCACGTCCGAGGTCTGGCACTTCCTGCGGCTGCTGTACGTGAAGCTCGGCCTGCAGCATTGCATCCACGACGGCACGCCCGTCACGTCGCAGTCCGTCGAATCGATCGCCGCGCAGTTGCTGCGCGATCATCGCGGCGAGCACGTCGGGCTGCTCGCGCCGCTCGTCGTCAACCGCAAGGGCGTGTATACGGATCTCGCGAAGTGGGCGAAGGCGCGCGGCAGCACGCATCTGCGCGTCGATGGCGAGTTCGTGCCGGTCGATCCGTGGCCGAAGCTCGACCGCTTCCGCGAGCACACGATCGAGCTGCCGGTGGCCGATATCGTCGTGTCGCCGGACAACGAGGCCGAACTGCGGCGCGTGCTCGACGAGACGCTCGAGCTCGGCAAGGGCGTGATGCATCTGCTTGCGCCGCTCGACGGCCTGCACCACGCAATGCAGAACGATCATTCGACCGCGCGCGTCGGCACGGTCAAGGTGCTGTCGGTCAAGCGCGCGTGCCCGGTGTGCGGCACGAGCTACCCGGAGCTCGACCCGCGGATGTTCTCGTACAATAGCAAGCACGGCTGGTGCACGACCTGCGTCGGCACCGGCGTCACGCTCACGCGCGAACAGCGTGCCGCGTACGACGACACGGTGCTCGCCGGGGATGACCGCGGCCGCGAGCAGACGCTGCCGTCCGACGAGCAGGAACCGGATGGCGTGGGCAACGAGCCGTGCCCGGATTGCCACGGCACGCGGCTGAACCCGTCCGCGCGCGCGGTCACGTTCGACGCGCATCCGATCGTCGAGGTCGCGCAATGGACGGTGTCCGACACGCGGCGCTGGATCGACGGGCTGGAACTGACGGGGCGCGACGCGCAAATCGCACGCGACATCGTCAGCGAGATCGGCAGCCGCCTCGCGTTTCTCGAGGAAGTCGGGCTCGGTTACCTGAGCCTCGATCGCGCGGCGCCGAGCCTGTCGGGCGGCGAAGCGCAGCGCATCCGGCTCGCCGCGCAGCTCGGCAGCAATCTGCAGGGTGTCTGCTACGTGCTCGACGAACCGACGATCGGCCTGCATCCGCGCGACAACCAGATCCTGCTGGACGCGCTGCGCAAGCTCGGCGACAAGGGCAATACGCTCGTCGTCGTCGAGCATGACGAGGACACGATCCGCCGCGCCGATCACATCATCGATGTCGGCCCGGGCGCCGGCAAGCGCGGCGGCACGCTGGTCGCGCAGGGCGCGGTCGCGGATCTGGCCGCGCAGTCCGATTCGGTCACGGGCCGGTTGCTCGCGCAGCCGATGACGCACCCGCTGCAGCCGCGCCGCAGCGTGAGCCTGCCGCGCAAGCAGGGCGCCGCCGCGGTGCCGGACGCCTGGCTCACCGTGCATGGTGCACGGCTGCACAACCTGCGTGACGTCACGGTCGGCATTCCGCTCGCGCGGCTCGTCGCGGTGACGGGCGTGAGCGGCTCGGGCAAGTCGACGCTCGCGCGCGACGTGCTGATGACGAACCTGCTCGACGCGGTCGGCCGCTCGGTACTGTCGTCGCCGGCCACGCGCCGCGCACGCAAGGCCGCGCAGCAGGACGCGCCGGCCACCAACCGTCGTTCGAGCGTGCTCGCGCGCAGCGCGCCGCGGCCGTCGCTGAACGTCACGCATGCGTGGCAGGGCTGCGAGTCGCTGAGCGGCTGGGAGCAGATCGATCGTGTGCTCGAAGTCGACCAGACGCCGATCGGCAAGACGCCGCGCTCGTGTCCGGCCACCTATATCGGCGTGTGGGACACGATCCGCAAGCTGTTCGCCGATACGCTGGAAGCGCGGGCGCGCGGCTACACGGCGTCGCGCTTCTCGTTCAATACCGGCGACGGGCGCTGCCCCGCATGCGAAGGGCAAGGCGTGCGCACGATCGGGATGAGCTTCCTGCCCGACGTGAAGGTGCCGTGCGACGTGTGCCACGGGCAGCGCTTCAACCCGGAGACGCTCGCCGTCACGTGGCGCGGCCGGAACATCGGCGACGTGCTGACGATGGAGATCGACGAGGCGGTGGAATTCTTCGCGCCGATCTCGAACATCGCGCATCCGCTGCAGCTGATGAAGGATGTCGGGCTTGGGTACCTGACGCTCGGCCAGCCGTCGCCGACGCTGTCGGGCGGCGAGGCGCAGCGCATCAAGCTCGTCACCGAGCTGACGAAGGTGCGCGACGACATCACGCGGCGCGGCCAGAAGGCGCCGCACACGCTGTACGTGCTCGACGAACCGACGGTCGGCCTGCACATGGCCGACGTCGCGAAGCTGATTCGTGTGCTGCACCGGCTCGTCGATGCGGGGCACAGCGTCGTCGTGATCGAGCATGACCTCGACGTGATCGCGGAAGCCGACTGGATCATCGATCTCGGGCCGGAAGGCGGCGTGGGCGGCGGCACGATCGTCGCGGCGGCGCCGCCGGAAGCGCTCGTGCAGGTGAGTGCAAGCCACACCGGGCAGGCGCTCAAGCCGGTGCTGGCGCGAACGGGGTCGGACGAAGCGGAAGCCGAGCGCGAGGGCGAAGCGCGGGTGGGGTAAGCGCGACGCTTCGTCTCGACGGCCCCGGTGCCGGGCGGTGATTTCCCCCAACTGACTTGCCAGCGGCTGGGGGCATCGCGATCCGGCTCATGCACCCCTCGTCGAGGGGTGTTTCTTTTGGGGCTGCGGTCGACGCCCCATGCCGCCGCCATGATCGCGAGGCGGGCACACCGTCACAGGCCGACAGCCCGATCAGCACGAACGCAAGCTGCCAGGTGTCGAACCCGGCGAGCACCGGGAATGGCTGATGGGCATCGCGTGCGAACGAGATGGCGAGGCTGCCGGCGATCGCGGCAGCCGCGGCCGCGCCCGGCCGACCGGGTGCGTTCATTGTTAATCCGGCTCGAATAGAGAGTTGGAAGCAGGGGGATAAGAGAAAGCGCGCCCGATGGTTAGGATGAGTGTCGTTGTGCGGCGGACGATCTCCGGATCGTCCCATCATTCTCGAACGCATCAGGAGTGCAATCTTGGCGACCTATATCGTCTTCACGCATGAAAGCACGCAGGATCAGCAGGAACTCGATCTCTACCAGGACAAGGTCGGCGCGACGACCGCCGGCCACCCGTTGAAGGTGCTGGCCGCGTATGGCCCGCAGGAAACGCTCGAGGGCGACGGCCCGGAAGGGGTGGTGATCGTCGAGTTTCCGTCCGGGGACGCCGCGCGCGCGTGGTATGACAGCCCGGCATACCAGGCGATCGTTCAGCATCGCATCAAGGGCGGACGCTTTCGGGCGGTGCTGGTCGAAGGCGTCTGACCGGGGGCGAGCCTCTTGTCGATCGTCGCGGCGACGCCGCCTTCGGCGGGACCGTCGTGTCGCTGTTCAACGGCGAGCTGGGCTTCCCGTTGGACGGCTTCCCGGCCGCGCTGTCACGCAAGGTGTCGAAGCGCGAGCCGTCGGCGCCGTATCGCCCGGGCGACCGGATTCCGCCGGTCGATCTCGACGCGGTGCGCGCGCAGGGCCGCGTGCGCACCGCCGCTCGACGATCGGCAACGGGCGTCGAACCGTCCAGCCTCAATCGCGAATTCCATTATTGATGCGCGTGTCATATCCATAGAAGAAATCACCGCAACGGGGCAGTCGCACGTTCTCCATAATCGAATGCGCATGTGAAGTCGTCTGTCCCTTCCACGCTTCCTCATGACCGCTTGAATCCGATGTGCGCGACCTTTTTCGAGGTCGAGCGCGATGCCTCATTCCTTTCGATTTTCGACTGATTGCGAAGGACCCGAAAGTGAGCAACGTACGCATTGATCAAATTGCCTTCCTGACAACGGGAAATTACCCCGGCGAAGATGCAGCGGAGGGATTCGAGCGGGCGCTCGATTTGTTCCACGCGGGCGAGGCGCTCGGCTACGACGGTGCCTGGATACGGCAACGCCATCTCGAGCGTGCCGTCTCGTCGGCCGCCACGTTTCTCGCGGCGGCGAGCCAGCGCACGACCCGGATCGGATTGGGCACGGCGGTCATCCAGATGGGATACGAGAATCCGTTCCGGCTGGCAGAGGATCTCGCCACCGTCGACGTGCTGTCGCGCGGGCGGCTCAACGTCGGACTCAGTGCGGGTGCGCCGATTCACGGGGCGCTGCTGGGCGAACGCCTGTTCGACACCGATCCGGAGCAGGTCGACTTCTCGCATGCACGCCTGGTCCGGCTGCGCCGCAATCTGGCCGGCGACTGGCTCGGTGACGAAGACACGTTCGTGGAATCGGCGGCGGGCAAGGTCCGGCCGCGCGTGAGCCCCTTCGCACCCGGCTTGACGGGGCGGCTCTGGTACGGCGCGGGGTCCACGCGGTCGGCCGAATGGGCGGCCCGGAACGGCTTCAACCTGCTGATCGCCAACGTGACCACGGGCGAGGGCACCGACAGCCATATCGACGCCCAGTTGCGGCAGCTGGCGTTGTATCGCGACCATTGGCATGAAGCCCACGCACCGCGTATTTCGCTGGGGCGCGTGATCGTCCCGACCGACGGCGCGAGCGCGAAAGAGCGCGAACGCTATCGCGCGTTTGCGGACGGGCGTCATGCCCGCACGCTGGCGCCGCAGGGCGAGCGACGCACGCTGTACGCGCCGGATCTCGTCGGCACCTCGGACGAAATCCTGGAGCGGCTGCTGGCCGATCCGGTGGTCGGACAGGTGCGGGAACTGCGCGTCGAACTGCCCTACAACCTGCCGTTCGAGAATTATCTGCAGATTCTCGACGATGTCATCACGCGTATCGCACCGGCGCTCGGCTGGCGTCCCGCCGATCGGCGCGAACAGGCGGCGGCCTGAGCGGCGGCGCGGGTGCGGACCGGTGGGGCGCGCTGCGTAGTAGCGATCGATTATTTCCGAGTACCGGCGATGATCGCCTCGGCCGCACGAATCACCGGGAGATCGACCATCCGGCCGTCCAGGCTGAACGCGGCGCCGCCGTGTTTCGCGGCTGCGTCGATCACGCGGCGCGCCCACGCCTGCTCGTCTTCCGAATAGCCCATCGCATCGTTCACGCCGGCGACCTGGGCCGGGTGGATGCAAAGTTTCCCGCCGAACCCGAATGCGCGCGCGCGTCGGGCATCGGCCGTCAGACGCTCGGCATCGTCGGTGCGCGTGGTCACGCCGTCGATCGGCGCGGGCAACTGCGCGCGACGCGACGCGGCCACGATCGCATTGCGCGCAAAGGCGAGCTCCGGCTCGTCGGGTGTCGCGCGCATGCCGAGATCGAGCTGGAAATCCAGATGCCCGAACGCGACGCGCACGACCTGCGGGTCGCGCGCCAGCGCGTCGGCCGCATCGAGCCCGGCCAGCGATTCGATCAGCGCGACGAGTTGCGCGTGCTCGCCGAGCTGCGCCGCGACGTGGCGCATCGCGCCCGCGTCTTCGGACTTCGGCAGCATTACGACCACGCCTTGCGCGGCCCAGACGCGCAGCAGCGCGATGTCCGCGTCGTGCCACGGCGTGCCGACCGCGTTCACGCGCACGACGGTGCGCGCACGCTGCTCGTCCGTCAGCAGCGGCAGATGCTCCGCGAGTTGCGCGCGTGCGTCGTCCTTGCTGTCGGGGCTGACGGCATCTTCGAGGTCGACGATGATGCAGTCGGCCCCCGAGCCGAGCGCCTTCGCAAAGCGCTCGGGGCGGGTGGCCGGCACGAACAGCAGACTGCGCGCGTGATGGACGGGGGAGAGAGGCTTGGGCATGGCTCAGATCACGCCGGCGGCGCGCAGTTGTTCGATATCGGCGTCGGTGCGCCCGAGTTCGTGCAGGATGGCCGCGCTGTGCTCGCCCAGCGCGGGCACCGCGTCCATGCGCACGTCGAAGCTGTCGATCGTGGCGGGCGGCAGCAGCGCCTGCAGTTCGCCGGCCGGCGAGTCGATCGAGCGAAAGCGCTGGCGCGCGTGCAGTTGCGGATGTGTCCAGAGATCGCCGATCTGGTTCACGGCGGCGTTCGCGATCTGCGCTTCGTCGAGGCGCGCGATCACGTCCTGCGCGGTGAGGGAGGAGAACGCCTGTTCGATCACGGCCTTCAGTTCCGCGCGATGTTCCGAGCGGCGCACGTTGGCGTCGAAGCGCGGATCGGCCGCGAGCGCCGGGTCGCGCAGCACGACATCGCAGAACGCTTTCCATTCGCGCTCGTTCTGCAGGCCGAGCATCACGACGCGGCCGTCGCCGGCCTCGAACGGGCCGTACGGGTAGATGGTCGCGTGCGCGGCGCCGCTGCGGTCCGGCTGCGGCTGACCGTCGTACGCGTAGTACATCGGGAAGCCCATCCACTCGGCGAGCGCCTCGAGCATCGAAATTTCCACGTGCGAGCCGATGCCCGTGACGCCGCGCTGCAGGAGCGCGCTGAGGATACCCGTGTACGCATACATGCCCGCCGCGATGTCGGCGATTGAAATGCCGGCCTTGCACGGCTCGTCGGCCGTGCCCGTGATCGACAGGAACGCCGCCTCGCTCTGGATCAGCAGGTCGTAGGCTTTCTTGTCGCGGTAAGGGCCGTCGGCGCCGTAGCCCGAGATGTCGCAGACGATCAGCCGCGGGTGCTTCGCATGCAGCGCGTCGAACGACAGGCCCATGCGCGCGGCCGCGCCGGGCGCGAGGTTCTGCACCAGCACGTCGGCCTGGGCCACGAGCTCGCCCAGCACCGCCTGCGCGGCCGGTTGCTTCAGGTCCAGCGTGAGGCTTTCCTTCGACCGGTTGGTCCACACGAAGTGCGACGCGAGACCGCGGGTGCGGTGATCGTACGCCCGCGCGAAATCGCCCACGCCGGGGCGCTCCACCTTGATGACGCGGGCGCCGAGGTCGGCGAGCTGGCGCGTGCAGAACGGCGCGGCGATCGCGTGTTCGAGCGTGACGACGGTCATCCCGCTCAGCGGGCCGGGTTGAGCTTTGCGAGCTTGCATGGTCGGATCGTTATTCCAGTTCGGCGCTGGCCTGCATGGCCAGCTGCCCTTGCGGGCCGCGCGCCCACAGGCGGGCGGCATGTCCTTCGAGCTTGCCGTTCACCGTGAACGGCGCGGTGTCGAACAGCGGGCTGACGGCCTTGAACTCGAAGCGGCGTACGGTCTTGCTGGGGTGCGTGCGGCGCAGTTCCTCCAGCAGCAGCATCGCGATCAGCGGGCCGTGCACCACGAGGCCCGGATAGCCTTCTTCCTGCATCGCGTAAGGCCGGTCGTAGTGGATCCGGTGGCCGTTGAAGGTGAGGGCGGAAAAGCGCATCAGCAGCACCGGATCGGGCGTGACGACGCGCGAATACTCTTCGTCGGTCGGCGCCGGTGCCGGCTGGGGGGCCGGTGCGCCGGCAGTGGCAGGCGGCGGTGCGTCGCGGTACACGATGTCCTGTTCCTCGCGGACAGCCACGCCTTCGGCGTCGCTCGTTTCGTGCAGCACGGTGACGAACACCAGCCGGCCGCTGCGGCCGGATTTACTCTGCACGCTGAGGATCGTGGACCGACGCTGCACGGCTGCATCGACGGCCAGCGGGCGCAGGAACTGCAGCCGTCCGCCGGCCCACATGCGGCGCGGCAGCGTGACGGGCGGCAGGAAGCCGCCGCGCTGCGGGTGACCGTCAATACCAATGTTCGACTGACGCTCGCCCGGCAGGAAGTACAGCCAGTGCCACAGCGGCGGCAGCGTCGCGGGGAGTTCGGATGGGTTCGCGTAGTCCAGTGTCGCCTGCAGCAGACGGACAGGGCTCCGGGTAATCCGGTCCGCGCTGTCTTCGTGGCGGCCGACCCACGCGTCGAAGGATTCGGAAGGCTCGACACTCATGGCGTTGGGTGCTCGATATCCGGTACGGGAATCGTCATGGAGAGGAATCCTTCCGGAATCAGTAGGAACGGGGGAGCTGCAGCACGTGCTCGGCCACATGCCCGAGGATCATGTTGGTGGAAATCGGCGCGACCTGGTACAGGCGCGTTTCGCGGAACTTGCGCTCCACGTCGTATTCGCAGGCGAAGCCGAAGCCGCCGTGCGTTTGCAAGCACGCATTGGCCGTTTCCCAGCTGGCCTTCGCGGCCAGGTACTTGGCCATGTTGGCCTCGACCCCGGCATTCTGGCGCGCGTCGATCTTCTCGCAAGCGCGCCAACGCATCAGGTTCGCGGCCTCCAGCTCGATGAACGATTCGGCCAGCGGAAACTGGATGCCCTGGTTCTGCCCGATCGGGCGACCGAACACCTTGCGCTCGTTCGCATAATCGCGCGCTTTCTCGAGAAACCAGTAGCCGTCGCCGATGCACTCGGCCGCGATCAACGTGCGCTCGGCGTTCAGGCCGTCGAAGATCACCTTCAGCCCCTTGCCTTCGGTGCCGAGCAGCGCGTCTTCCGGCAGCTCCAGGTTGTCGAAGAACAACTCGTTGGTCTCGTGGTTGACCATGTTGAGGATGGGGCGAACCGTGAGGCCGTTGCCGATCGCCTTGTCCAGTTCGACGATGAAGCACGACAGCCCGTCGCTCTTCTTCTGCACCTGGTCGAGCGGCATCGTGCGTGCGAGCAGGATCAGCAGGTCGCTGTGCTGGACCCGCGAGATCCACACCTTCTGCCCGTTGATGACCCAGCGGCCGTCCTTCTTCACGGCCGTGGTCTTGAGCTTGGTGGTGTCGCTGCCGGTGGTGGGCTCGGTCACGCCCATCGACTGCACGCGCAGCTCGCCCGCCGCGATGCGCGGCAGGTAGCGCTGCTTCTGCGCGTCGGTGCCGCTGAACACGATGGTGTTCATCACGTACATCTGGCCGTGGCACGCGCCCGAATTGCCGCCGGAGCGGTTGATCTCTTCCATGATGACCGACGCCTCGGCCATCGACAGCCCCGGGCCGCCGTATTCCTGCGGAATCAGCGCGGCCAGCCAGCCGGCCTGCGTAAGGGCCGTGACGAACGCTTCGGGGTAGCCGCGCGCCTCGTCGATCTTGCGGTGGTAGTCGGCCGGAAACTGATTGCACAGGCTGCGTACCGCGTCGCGGATTGCCTGGTACTGGTCGGGGGCGGAGAAAACGGAGGCGCTCATGAATCGTGTCTCGTCATTGGCATGGGTTGAGGCCATAATAAGTTTTGATGGATTTCTTAAACAATAGAATTTCCTGATCGCCGAATCAGTTTTTGGTATCGAGGTATCCGCGATGGATCTGAAGCAATTGCGCGCGTTTGTCACCGTGGCCGAAACGGGCAACGTCACCCGCGCATCGAGCCTGTTGAATCTCGTGCAGCCGGCCGTGTCGCGGCAGTTGCGCCTGCTCGAGGAGGACATGGGGACGGAATTGTTCGACCGCAGCCGTCACGGCATGCAGCTCACGCCGTCGGGCAAGAAGATGCTCGAATACGCGCGCCGCATCCTCAACGAGGTGGCGCGGGCCAAGGCCGAGATCCAGCCGACCGAGGGGCCGGTGGCGGGCATCGTGAGCATCGGGCTGCTGGCCAGCACGTCGGACCTGCTGGCCACGCGGCTGGCGGGCGAGGTCGCGCGGCGCTACCCGCACATCCGGCTGCGCCTCACGATCGGCTACGCGGGCCACCTGCAGGACTGGCTCGAAGCGGGCGATGTCGATGCGGCGCTGCTGTACGGGCAGAAGGAGACGCCCGCGCTGCACGTCAAGGCATTGATCGACGAGAGTCTGTGGGCTGTCGCGGCGCCGTCGGCCAAGCTGTCGCGCAAGCGGCCGGTGTCGCTCGAGCGGGTCGCGCGCGAGTCGTTCATCCTGCCGTCCGCGCCGCAGGGCCTGCGGGCAGCGATCGAGCACGCGGCGGCCGAGGCGGGCGTGACGTTGCAGGTGTTCGCCGAAACCAATGCGCTGAGCGTGCAGAAGGAACTGGTCGCGCAAGGCCACGGCTGGACGATCCTGCCGGCCGTCGGCGTGACGCAGGAGGTCGAGCGCGGCATCCTGAGCGCGGCGCCGCTCGCGTCGCCGGGCGTCCGGCGCACGATCGTGCTGGCGGCGCCCAGTAGCCGGCAGGCCACGGCGCCGGTGCGCTGCGTGGTCGGTGTGCTGCTCGATTGCGTGAAGGCGACGTTCGACCAGGGCGACTGGCCCGACGCACGCTGGCTGGGCCAGGGCGAGCCCGTGACTGGCGTGAACCGCCTTCAGGGCGGTCGTGGTTGACCCCGGCGGGCGTGCCCGGCCGGGGATCAGCCATCGCCGGAGAGCCCCGGTGTGACGCCGCGGGGCCGTGCGACGCTTACTTCAACGGCATGCAGATGCGCGTCTGCAACTGCGCGGGCGGTGTGCTGCGCGGGTCGTTCAGGTACTGCTCGAACATCGGGAAGTCGGCCGGCACCATGCCGCTCGCGGGCAGCCATTCGGAGATCATCCAGTTATCCGGCTGGTCCATTTCGTTGTACGGCCCGGTGTAGGTCAGGATCGCGCAGCGGCCGGATGAAGCCGAGCGTGCCCTGTCAGCGAGTGGGATTCCGTCGATCGAGATGGGTGCTCAATGTCGCCTGAACGCGTTCTCGTGCCTGGGTATTGGTTCTGGCATCCAGCAGCATGATCACGGCGGCGACCAGGAAAATCACCAGGCTGAAAGTCACGACGATACCGGCCAGCCACGGTGCGGGCAGATCGGAGAGGGTCACCGTCGCGTCGCTGCCACGTTCGAAACTGGCCGCTGCCATGCCGCAATAATGCATCCCGCACACGGCCACGCCCATGACGATGGCCGAACCGATCTGGCGTGTTCTGCCGAATGTGCTCGGCCGGCGCAGGTCGAAGGCCAGCAACAAGGCGGCGCCGCTCGCCAGGATCGCGATGATGACGGACAGCGCGACCAACCAGGGCTGGTATCGAATACCGGAGCAGATGCTCATGGCCTGCATGCCGAGATAGTGCATGCAGGCGACGCCCAGTCCCATGACGATTGCGCTGACAATGAGTTGCGGCCAATGCAGGGCGAAGCGGGAGAGCGGGATGAAGCCGACGGTCGAAGCCGCAATCGCAATGAGCAAGGAAGCGACGGTGGTGGGAATATCGTATCCGACAGCGACCGGCAGGTGAAATGCCAGCATGGCGACGAAATGCATCGACCAGATACCGAGCCCCATGATGCAACCGCCGAAAGCGATCCAAGGCCAGATCGAACGATTCCCGATGAGATTCAGGCGATCGGAAATATTGAGTGCGGTGAACGATGCAAGGATCGAAAGCAAGCAGGAAAGTACGACAAGCGTAGGGTCGTAGGTGCCGGACATGATCGTTATTCTCGGTTATAGGCTTTTTGGTCGTTTGAGGGCGCCCTATTTTTTGCGAGTGCGCCGTCCCCTCGGTTGTCCCGCAAATATACCGAAACCCGGCATCGAATCAAGGGCGCCGCTGCCAACTTAGGGTGGTGCGTCGGTGCGACGGACGTCCCCGGATCGTGCAGGGTTTTCGGTCCCGGGCGGACCGGATCGGATGCGCCGTGCGCGCATGGGCGCGCGTCGAGGGAGTCCGGCCGGCCGACGTCCGCGCCAGCCTCATCACGACGCCGTCGATCTGCGATAATGGCGCCCGTCTTGGCGGACGCGGCGTGCCATCACGTTGCCGCCCGCCGTGAATTCGTATCAGGAGAGTCCCGTGCGCGACATCATCGACGGCTTTCTGCGCTTTCAGCGCGAGGTCTATCCGCAACGTGTCGAGCTGTTCAAGCAGCTCGCGACCACCCAGAATCCCAAGGCGCTGTTCGTGACATGCTCGGACAGCCGCGTGGTGCCCGAACTGCTGACGCAGCGTGAGCCGGGCGAACTGTTCGTGATTCGCAACGCGGGCAACATCGTCCCGTCGTACGGACCGGAACCGGGCGGCGTGTCGGCCACCGTCGAATACGCAGTCGCCGTGCTCGGCGTGCGGGATATCGTCATTTGCGGGCACTCGGATTGCGGCGCGATGGGCGCGATCTCGCGGTGTACATGTCTCGACCATATGCCGGCTGTTGCGAACTGGTTGCGCCATTCCGATGCCGCGAAAGCCATCAATGCCGCGCATCAGTTCGACTCCCCTCGGGCCAAGCTCGACGGTCTGGTGCGCGAGAACGTGATCGCGCAGCTCGCCAACCTGCGCACGCATCCGTCGGTTGCCCTCGCGCTCGAGCAAGGACGCATGAATCTGCACGGTTGGGTCTACGACATCGAGATGGGGCGCATCGACGCACTCGACGGCACCACGCGCCGATTCGTTCCGTTGAGCGAGTCGCCGACCACGGTGGCGGTCAAGTCGTACTGAGCGAAGGGGCCTTGTTCCGGCCGGTCATATCCGCCATGCCGAGTGGAAAAGCGGGAAGCGATCGCGGCTGCCCGCACCCGAGGCGGCCGATGAGCGGGGCGAGCGCGGTCCTGGCGCGCTGCGTCACGCCCGATGCAATCACCCTTGCGGCGCGACGGATGCGCCGGTGATGCCATGCCGTCGCAGCGAATCCGCGACGAAGCCTGACGCCTTCATTTCCTCGACGAACGCATTCAGTGCCGCCGCGGCCGCTTCGCCGCGGCTCTTCGGCACGCCCATGGCCTGCCGGATCACCATGAACCGCTCGTCGAGCAGGCGCAGGCCGGGCGTTTTAGCGGCGTCGGCCTCGAGCTGCTGCTTCACGCCTGCGGCCACTTCCAGTTGCTGTTCGAGGAAGGTCCGCACGACGGCTTGCGACGTCGGTGCACGCACGATTTGCGCGGCCTTCAGTTCGCGCGTGAGGAACAGGTCGTAGGCGCTGCCCTTGCCAACGGTCACGCGGTTGCCCGGCTGGTCGACGTCCGCGTTCGTGCGGATCGGCGAAGCGTCGCGCACCAGATAGAACCCCTCGATCAGCACGTACGGCGCCGTGAACGCGACCGTTTCGCCGCGCAGCGGATCGACCGCGAAGAAGCCGAAATCGGCACGCTCGTCGGTCAGTGCCTGCACCGATTTGCCGGCAGTGTCGAACACGACCAGTTCCAGCTCGGCCGACAGGCGCTCGGCGAACGCGCGCGCAAGGTCGATCGACACGCCGAACGGTTCGCCCGTCGCCGGGTCGCGGTTCGCGAGGATCGGGTTGCCGAGGTTGATCGACGCGCGCAGCTTGCCGGTCGGCGTGAACGCGGAGAGGACGGAAGGGGCGAGGGGCATGGGCGGCTCGTGGTGGTCGTGGCGGCAGGGTTCGGCGCGCGTCGATGTGCGACGGCGCGTCGGCATCGAGCTTAACACCTGGCTTTCGTCATCGAGCGGCGTCGAGCGACGCAAGCCGGCCTTCGGCGTCAACCGGGAGACGCGAGATAGGTGCCTTTCCCTCATCTAGCGGCCCGAACCGTGAAGGGCGGGCAAAGGGATGGCGTGGCTGCGAGAGGCGATTTGATGCGGGAAGAGGGGGGATTTGCGTGCTTCGCGCCACCGGCGGCTGTCGGTTGGCCGTGTCGCCGCTCCCCGTGGTGCCGTCCAGCCAGGCGCCGTGGGCCTTGATTCGCCCGGCAACCGCTAGAATTGCGGTTTTAGTCCGGAATACGTCCATGTCTTTTGCCTCGCTCGGCCTGATCGATCCCTTGCTGCGTAACCTGCAGGACCTCAATTACCAGGCCCCCACGCCGGTGCAGGCCAAGGCGATTCCTGCCGTGCTCGGTGGCAAGGACGTGATGGCGGGCGCCCAGACCGGCACGGGCAAGACGGCGGGGTTTGCGCTGCCGCTGTTGCAGCGGCTGGTGCAACACGGCCCGGCGGTGTCCAGCAACCGCGCACGTGTTCTGGTGCTGGTGCCCACGCGTGAACTGGCTGAACAGGTGCTGCAAAGCTTCATCGCTTACGGCAAGGGCCTCGATTTGCGATTTCTGGCCGCTTACGGCGGCGTGAGCATCAATCCGCAGATGATGAAGTTGCGCAAGGGCGTGGATGTGCTCGTGGCCACGCCGGGTCGTTTGCTGGACCTCAATCGCCAGAACGCGGTGCAGTTCGATCAGGTGCAGACGCTGGTGCTGGACGAAGCCGACCGCATGCTGGATCTCGGTTTTGCACGCGAACTCAACGCCGTCTTTGCCGCGCTGCCCGCGCAGCGCCAGACGCTGCTGTTCTCGGCCACGTTTACCGACGACATCCGTGCGATGGCGGCGACCATTCTGCGTAGCCCGGTCAACATCAGCGTCAGCCCGCCCAATGCCACGGCCAGCAAGATCAAGCAGTGGGTGGTGACGGTGGACAAGCGGAACAAGCCCGATCTTTTCATGCACCTCGTGGCCGAGAACAAGTGGGAGCATGCGCTGGTATTCGTCAAGACGCGCAACGGCGTGGATTACCTGGCGGCGATGCTGGACGAAGCGGGCTATGCGGTCGACACCATCCACGGCGACAAGCCGCAACCGGCGCGCCTGCGTGCGCTGGAGCGCTTCAAGACGGGCGAGGTCCAGATGCTGGTGGCCACCGATGTGGCGGCGCGCGGGCTGGATATCGATGACCTGCCGCTGGTGATCAACGTGGACCTGCCGATCGTGGCGCAAGACTATGTGCACCGCATCGGCCGCACCGGCCGCGCGGGTGCCAGTGGCGTGGCGGTGTCCCTGGTGTGTGCGGATGAAGCGCCGCAACTGGCCGCGATCGAAGCGCTGATCAAGCAAACGCTGCGCCGTGAAGAGGAGCCGGGTTTCGAGGCCGAACACCGCGTGCCGGAAACCAGCGCGACGGGCCAGATCATCAAGAAACCCAAAAAGCCGAAGAAGCCCAAAGTGCCGCAAGCTGCGTCGGCTGCCGTGCCGGTGGCGGGTAAGAAGCCGCGTCCGCAAGGTGGTGAGAACAAGCGCAAGGCTGCGGCGCCGCACGCGAAGCCGGCCGGTAACGGACCGGACTACACCATCGGCAGCCCGTTCAGCGTGCAGAAGCCGCGTGGCAAATCTGCCGGCAAGCCGGCGGCGGGCGCGCGCAAGCCGGCTGGCAAACCCGCTGGTGCCCGCGGGAAACGTCCGTCCTGATGCGTGGAGATGCGGCTCGCCGGCCATGGAATAGGGCTGGTGGTTTGACGGCTGAAGGCGATCTCGAGCGTGTGGCGTCGTCGGGTTGAATCTGAAGCCCATCGCGATTCGTCGACGCAAATTTCAGAACCACCGTTTCAGGCTGAAACGGGAGGTTCAGGAAAGTCCGCTGGGACAAGCGCCCGTTGGTGATACCAGGACGGCGGCGAGGATTAGCACTGCAAAGGCAGATCGAGAGACTGGACGGATTGCCGGGAAACCAGTTCGACTGCTTGTTGCGGCAGCAGCGGATGCGAGCATCGCCGGCGAAGACTGCGACCTGCAATCCGCCTTCGCAGCCTTGCGGAATGCTGTCCTGCTATGGGTGCGGGCTTACTGCCATTCACCGGGATGACAGATTACCCAACCCGGGAGGTAGCTATCCATGTCCGTATGGCCCCAGCACCAGCCGTGCTGGTGAAGGGTCTTCATCAGCTGTTCGCGTTGTGCGCAGGCACTTCCCGGAGCATATTGCCCGTCAGGCAATAATTTTGGTGCCGGGCCGTTCCGGCATTTGTCATTGGCGACTTCCTCCTGCTGCATCAATGCCTGGACGGCAGATGGAATGGTGCGGGCCAACGTGGCCTTGTATTCGATGCAGGCTGGCGCTTTGGGATCGTTGGACTTGCGGGCACATTGGGACTGAAGCTTGTCGATGTTTCTCGATACTTCTGGCGGATACGTCTCGGCGTGCGCTGCAGCAAGACATCCAGCCATCAACAGGTAGGCGGCAAGTGATCTGATCAAAATCATTTCGCGTATGACACGATGCATTCGGTAGCTCGGGAACGGGCGAATTATGGCATGTGCGCGCGGTCCGGACTCGAGGCGCCTGCCCGGGTGCGGCCCGTGCGATGATGTGCGATGAACGACATGAGAGATGGAATGACGACTACATTCGACGAGGCGACAACGGCGGCGATCGCCGCGTTTGCCCAATTGGATTTCTACACGGCTTTGCAGGCGATGCGCGCCGAGGCGGACTACGACCGCGAACGAGACGAGTGGATCTCGCGCTATATCGACGAGCACGGCGGCGGCGCGGACGATGCCGAATACGACGCCTTGCACGCGCAGGCCCAGGCAACCCCGGAATACGCGCAATTCATCGACGCGGCTCGCCGGGAAATCCTGGAATACTTCGACGTGACTGACGATCAACTGGACTGGATGGTCGTGCTGCGCAATGACGACAGCGATGAGCTTTGGGCGGAGGTCAACCGGCAGCGGAGCGCGCTGGGAACCGGTGAAGTGCGCGGAGACCTCTGATCACGGCTTGCCATTGGGGGCGCAAGTCGTGCTGGGTGCGGGGCTGGAGTCAGGTCAATCGCGAGGTGCGTCGGGCTTTCAGTTGCTGAAGCCGACCCGTCAAGAGAGGGCAGGCGTTCGGATCTTCGGAACGCGTGACCGTTGTGCTCTGACACTTGCCGTCGAGGTGCAACGGCTCGATCTGCAGCAATGGGGCGGGCTTGGGCGGCCGCGTCGGACAGTTGCCGGCCATAGGCGGTCAATCAAGCGATATCTAAAAAGCGGTCCATCCATGACGGCAGCCGCAATGGCTCAGACTCGAACACGCGAATCAGTTGGTCAGCTATAGGGCGATAGAAGACATCGGACTCGAAATAGACAACGCCGTCTTGTACGCCTAGCCGTTGACCATTCAAACTCGCCGAGGAGACCACATAGGCATGCTGTTCGAAAAGCAAGAAAAGATAGATGAGTCTTGCGATGGTCAGTTCAGTAGAAACATCGAGGTTCGCGTTTGCGGCCCCATCGAACAAAAGAGATCGGGACCAAGCATCGATTTCACGGCCTAGGTCCGTATTTGGTCCGAGCAGGGTATCGATGAACCGAAGCTCGTCCCCGCGGAACGCGCTCGAATTGTCGATCTGGAATATTTTCCACTTGCCTGCGGGCAACCAGCCGGCCGCGTGATGCGCAAACACGTACAGTTCTCTCGAGTTAGTGGGCGCACTGTACGGCAGGTAGGTGCGTACAGTACTTTCACGCGGTATATCGGCGATTTGATTCCAACTTCCGATGTGCATGCCAATCTTCTGAAGGTATTCATCGGCTTCAGCAGTTGTTAGCAGTCTCATGGGAGCGTCCTTTTGCGTTCTGGCTCAGGGAGGCAGCATGTTGTTAGGGAAGTATAGATAGTTCGAACGGCCGCTTACTGGCAAGGCGACCGACCGCTTCGGATCGATGCCGGCCCGCGACTTCGCGCGCAAGCACCTCGTTCGATGCGCGTCACGGACGACGGGGCCGCATCGATAGACTCGAGCGTTGAAATTTCGGTCTCGATCGAAACAGCGGCCGTCTAATCGTGGAGTAGTATTCCCCCATGTCCGGGTTATTGCCAAGTCTCTACGGCACACAGCCGACCCATCCGTGACGACGGCGGCGAGCTCGCTACACCGTTCGGAAACTGTTTCAACGATACGTGTGGCGGCTTCGGCCGCGACGAAGGCATTGATGGGAATGCATCATGTCAACCGAGTGGAATCACCGCGTCAGACTGTTTGTCCAGCGTTTCTGGCAGCCGACCAGTGCGTGCATGACGTGCATGCCGGGGAGCTGGGGAAATATCACGAGCCTTGCCCACTGGACTATCGCATTTCATACGGGTCTGCTGACTGGACTCCTGGCTGTACTTCTGACGTTCACGCCTGTGTCAAAACTCTACGCGCATCGATACGGCAATGCGCTGGTCGTTGGCGTCTTGACCGCGTTGGGTGACGCCTACTCGCACACGAGTCACTACCGCATCCCCTACGTCGAGCACATCGTGACGGGGGCAATTTCAGGTGTCTTTACGCTCGCGGCGTCATATCTCCTCGAAGACCGCGCGCGACGCATTCGGGCGGTGTGGGCTCGGGTTGTCGGACAGACTGTCCGCTGACTTTCCGAACCCACCGGGCCAAACGGAAAGAGATTCCCCGGTGAGGCTACGCGTCATAAACCGCCGGCCCGGAAAGCACCACTGATGTGAGAACGCGACGTGCACCTTCCGTCCAGGTCCCGGTGGCCGAAACAGCAGCCGCAAGTTTTCGCCGACGTAAATCCGTTCATCGCGCCGATCTGGCAATATGCATCGACAGACCACAGCCAGGGCATCCCATGCACATCGCGATTCTGACCTTCCAGGGCTTCAACGAACTCGATTCCCTCATCGCGCTGGGCGTACTCAATCGCATCAAGAAGCCCGACTGGCGGGTGACGCTGTCATGCCCGGAGCAATTCGTCACATCGATGAACGGTTTGACCGTGCAGGCGCAGTCGACGTTGGCGGACGCACGCGCGGCGGATGCCGTCATCGTCGGGAGCGGTATTCAAACCCGGGAAGTCGTCAACGACGCGACGCTGATGGCGCAACTGAATCTCGATCCGACCCGGCAACTGATTGGCGCCCAATGTTCGGGCACGCTGGTTCTCGCAAAGCTTGGCCTTCTCGACAACATCCCGGCGTGCACGGACCTCACGACCAAACCCTGGGTCGTCGAGGCGGGTGTCGAAGTCCTCAATCAGCCATTCTTCGCACAAGGTAATGTCGCAACGGCAGGTGGCTGCTTGGCTTCGCCGTATCTGGCCGCGTGGATCATTGCGCGCCTGGAAGGCGAGGAGGCGGCGCGGAGCGCACTGCATTACGTGGCGCCGGTCGGGGAGAAGGAGGCGTACGTTTCTCGTGCGTTGACGAACATCACGCCTTACCTGTCGTAGCGCGCAAAAAAATGGCGCTGCCTCCATCGCCATGAGCCGGGCTCAGCGGTAGCGTCGGGTTCCCGACACCGGCTTCTCCCAGGTGCCCGGTTGCCACGTCGTTCGGCTGCCGCGTGGAAGAGGGGGCGAGAATGTTCGATGCCTCATTCAGGCAGAGCCATTCGGTGACGCCGGTCTGCAACGGATCGGACTCCACCAGCCAGTTCGTCGTGCAAAGACGGCAGCGATACTGTCGCACGACAATTGCAGGCCGACCTAGCGGCCGCAATTTCGTTGGCTTGTGCAATTCCACCAGTCCGCGATGCGCGACGGGATCGGACATCATGCGCATATTCATGCACGCTTCGCAAGGCATGTGCGTCAGCCTTTCAGGAACGCGTCGGCGCGGCGAATCACTTCTTCGCTCATGGTTCAAATCGTCCGCTGATTGCAACGTGATCGGCGGTGCGTCCGTCCGATGTTCAAATCAGGCACGCTCGCCATCGCGGTGTGCGTCGATTGGCGGTCCTGATGGACCGTCCGGAAGGTCATCAAAGGGACGTCCTCCTTCGCTGCGTGGCGAATGCGGGCGATTGCGCGTCTCATCCGGACTACTCAGTTTGTAATCGGCTTACCGGACGCATCCTTGATTTTCGCTTTCCATTGCGTGCGGATTTCGGACACCACCGATTCGGGAAGCGAGATGTAGTCCAACTCCGTGGCGGCCTGGTTGCCGTTGTGGAATGCCCAGTCGAAGAACTTGAGCGTTTCCGCACCTTGTGCCGGCTTCTCTTGCGTTGCATGCAGCAGCACGAACGTCGCGCCGACGACCGGCCACGCGTCCTTGCCCGGCTGGTTCGTCAGGATCTGGTAGAACGACTTCGACCAGTTCGCGCCTGCAGCAGCGGCCTTGAACGTTTCCGTCTTCGGCTCGACCACCGTGCCCGTCGAGTTCTTCAGCGCGGTATAGACCATGTTGTTCTTCTTCGCGTACGCCCATTCGACGTAGCCGATCGCGCCCGGCAGGCGCTGCACGAACGCTGCGACGCCGTCATTGCCCTTGCCGCCCGTGCCCGTCGGCCAATTGACCGTCGTACCTTCGCCGACCTTCGACTTCCATTCGCCGTTGACCTTCGACAGATAGTTCGTCCAGATGAAGCTCGTGCCCGAGCCGTCAGCACGGCGAACCACGGCGATGTCCGTATCCGACAGCTTGACCTTCGGGTTCAGCGCGGCGATCGCCGGGTCGTTCCACTTCTTGATCTTGCCGAGGTAGATGTCGCCGAGCACCGGGCCCGACAGCGTCAGTTCACCCGGCTTCATGCCCGGCACGTTGACGACCGGCACCACGCCGCCGACCACCGTCGGGAACTGGAACAGGCCTTCCTTCGCGAGCTCGTCATCCTTCAGCGGAGCATCCGAACCGGCAAAATCGACTGTCTTCGCGTTGATCTGCTTCAGGCCGCCCGACGAGCCGATGCCTTGGTAGTTGACCTTGCCGCCGCCCGCCTGCTTGTATGCGTCTGCCCACTTTGCATAAATCGGTGCGGCGAACGTACTGCCTGCGCCGGTGATATCTGCCGCGTGAGCATGGAGGGCAACAAGAACCAGGGTGCAGGGCATCAAGATCCGGATGTTCATGTCACGCCTATATGAACGCGTCCCGTTTGCAACAGTTCTCGTGTGTTCCGACAGACAGGATGGGCTGCAGCTCTATATCCGGCCTTGATGCAGTCGATACCGCCGCTGCGGGCCTCTATGAAATCCGCTGACCC